>ONTQ01000029.1 GCA_900320795.1 uncultured Bacteroidales bacterium | reverse complement strand
GGATTATGGCTTTTCGGCCCCGGCGGGGGACTATGTGAATGTGCTGGACAGCGACCAGTCCGTATACAACGGATTCGGCCGCCTGCAACTGGGTGAACGTCACACAGCCCTGCCCGAGAGATGTCCTAACGGCAATCAGGCCTACGATCACACCCTCAAGGTGTATCTGCCGGCCCGTACCGCATTGGTTTTGAAGCAAGAATAAATTCATTTATATGGCTTTTTTGAAATTCAACAAGTCTGAACTCGTCAATCTCGAGTATTCCCTGAAACGCGAGATTATTTTGGCGAACAGGACCGGTGCGTATTGTAATACGTCCATCGTCACTTGCAATACGCGGCGTTACCACGGCCTCCTGGCCGTACCGGTAGAACAGTTCGGCGGTTACAGGCACATTCTGCTGAGTTCCCTCGATGAGAGCCTCACCCTTCGCGGTAAACGGTTTAACCTGGGTATCCATTGCTACGGCGATGTATACGAGCCGCGCGGACACAAGTACATCGTGGACTTCGACGCAGATCCCGTTCCCACCGTCATCTACAAAATTGGGGAGATGGTTTTCCGCAAAACCATCGTCCTTTGTCCCGATGAGAACCAGCTCCTCATCAAGTATGAGCTGGAAAAAGCACCTGCCAAGGTGAAGCTGGAACTCAAGCCTTTTCTGGCTTTCCGTAACTTCCATGCCCTCACCGGAGAAAACGACCAGGCCTGCACGGACTATGAGCCCGTACAGAACGGCGCCGCCTTCAACATGTATCCGGGCTTCCCGGACCTGAACCTGCAGCTGAGCACCTCGGCCAGTGCGTTCAAGTACGCTCCGGACTGGTACAAAGGCATCACCTATTCGGACGAGATGCGCCGCGGCTACGACTGCCGCGAGGACCTCTGGGTGCCCGGTACCTTTGAGACGGAGCTCAAGCCCGGCGATTCCATCGTGTTCGCCGCCACGGCAGGGGAGCCTGCCAATGCCACTTCGCTCAAGCGCAAGTTCACGGCAACGGTAGACAAAATTGGCCCCATCACTTCCTTCCACGACCAGCTGGTCCGCCAGTGCAACTCCCTAATCCGGGTAGACAATGGCAAAAAGCGGATTGTGGCCGGTTACAGCTGGCTGTTCACGGGCCTTCTGCGGGAAACCCTGGCCTCCCTGGCCGGTCTTACGCTGTATGCCAACGGAGATGCCAAGCTGTTCGAGGAAATCCTGGACAACCTCATTGCCGACGAACAGGAGCGCCTCACGCGCCGCACCACGCAGGTGGAAGCGCCGCTTTACCTGGCCATCACCCTGCAGCAGTACATTGCCTTTGGCGCAGACGAAAAAGCCGTCTGGGAAAAATACGGTCCGGTACTCAAGAGTATTATCGAAAGTTACCTGCCCGGCGTCCGCCAGGAAGTGGCCATGCAGCCGAACGGCCTCCTGTGGGCCCAGAAGGACGGTGTCGCCCTTACCTGGATGAACGCCTACATCAATGGCCGCGCCGTTACGGAGCGCGCCGGCTATCAGGTAGAGACCAACGCCATGTGGTACAATGCCATTGCATTTGCCCTGGCCCACGAGCGCAAGAACACCGCTTTCTACAAAAAGTGGACTCCCGTCAAGGAACTGATAGAGCAAAACTTCCAGCCGCTGTTCTGGAATGCAGACCTTGGCTTCCTGGCAGACTATGTAGACAACGCCGGCCAGCATCTGGAACTGCGCCCCAATCAGCTGTGGGCCGTTTCCCTGGACAACCGCTGCGTAGACGATGAAGTCATCAGCGAGGTCATGCGTGTGGTGAACGCGGAACTGGTTACCCGCCGCGGTATCCGCACCCTGAGCCCGCGCGATGTCCGCTACAAAGGCGTTTATGAGGGTACGCAGCAGCAGCGTGACGAGGCCTACCACAATGGTAGCTCCTGGCCTTTCCTGCTGGCTCAGTACTGCTACGCCAGTTTCAATATGATGGGCAAAAACTTCATCAAGCGTGCGGAATGGCTCACGGAAGGCTTCTACGAGGACCTCTCCAAGCACGGTGTGGGCTGCTTCAGCGAACTCTACGACGGAGACCCGCCGCACGAGCCTCATGGCGCCATTTCGTCGGCCATGACCACCGCCGCCCTTCTGAATATCAACTGGCTCATCGAAAAATACAGGGAGGAATAAGTTATGAGAGTATTAATGTTTGGCTGGGAGTTTCCTCCCCATATCGCAGGCGGTCTGGGTACGGCCTGTGAAGGTATCGTAAAAGGCCTGGCGCACAATGGCGTGGAAACGCTGTTCGTAATGCCGTCGGCCTCCGGCGATGAAGACCAAAGCGCCACCACCATCATCAACGCTTCGGATGTGCCGGTGGACACCATGGCAGAAACCGTGGACGAATTCCTGGACAAGGTCAAGTTCATCCACATCGGTTCCAATATGGTTCCCTACGCAGATCCCGAAGAGTTTGGCAAACTGGTGGAAGAAGAGAAAAAGCGCCAGGTGAAAGATTTCTCCATCAGCTACGGACAAAAGTTCAAGTTCTCCGGCAAATACGGAGCCAACCTGATGGAGGAAGTCGCCCGCTACGCCATGGTAGGCGGCACTATCGCCATGCAGCGCAAGGATGAATTCGACGTCATCCACGCGCACGACTGGCTCACCTATTATGCCGGTATCGCCGCCAAGGAGCTCACCGGCAAGCCGCTGGTCATCCATGTGCACGCCACCTCGTTCGACCGTGGCAGCGTGGACAACATCGACACCCGCGTGTATGCTATCGAGAAACGCGGCATGGAGATGGCGGACCGCGTGGTCACCGTGAGCGACCTCACCCGCAACATTGTCATCACCCGCTATGGGATTGACCCTGCCAAGGTGGTTACCGTGCACAACGCGGTAGACTTCAGCGGCCGGGAGAACCTCCAGGTGGAGCGTGGCGTCAAGGAGCCCGTGGTTACGTTCCTGGGCCGTATTACCTATCAGAAAGGTCCTGAATATTTCATCGAGGCGGCGGCCAAGGTGCTCAAACGCACCAAGAACGTACGCTTTGTGATGGCCGGCAGCGGTGACATGATGAACCGCGCCATCCATCATGCCGCCCGCCTGGGCATCAGCGACCGTTTCCATTTCACCGGATTCCTGCGCGGCGTGGATGTGCAGAAGATGTTCGCCCTCTCGGACGTATACATCATGCCGTCCATCTCGGAGCCTTTCGGCATTTCGCCGCTGGAGGCCATGCGCACCGGTGTTCCGTCCATCATCTCCAAGCAGTCCGGTGCGGCGGAAGTACTCAAATATGCCTTCAAGATAGATTTCTGGGATGTGGACGCCATGGCAGACGATATCCACGCCCTCCTGAGCTATCCTTCAGCGCCCGCATGGGCTATGACGAAGTGAACGCCCTCAAATGGAACGGCGCCACCGCCAAACTCAAAAAAGTTTATGAATCAGTTGTAAAATAATCGATTATGGCAACCCCCAAGAGCATCTGCCTGTATTTCCAGGTCCATCAACCCACCCGGCTCCGCCTGTACAGATTTTTCGATATCGGCAAAGATTCCCATTATTATGACGACTTTGCCAACCGCACCATCCTCCGCCGCATCGCGCAGAAGTGCTATCTCCCGATGAACCAGCTCATGCTGGACCTCATCAAACAGAACAAAGGAAAGTTCAAGATTTGCTATTCCATTTCCGGCAGCGCCCTGGAGCAGTTCCAGCGTTTCTGCCCGGACGTAATCGCCAGCTTCAAGGCTCTCGCCGAAACCGGCAAGGTGGAGTTCCTGGCCGAGACCTACTACCACTCCCTGGCCTCTCTTGCCAGCGAGTCTGAGTTCCGTCACCAGGTACTCAAACATGCCGCCAAGATTGAGGAACTGTTCGGCGTGAAGCCCACCGCTTTCCGCAATACCGAGCTCATCTATTCCAACGGCATCGGTGAGATGGTCTATGATATGGGTTATAAGACCATGCTTACCGAAGGAGCCCGCCACATCATGGGCTGGCAGAGCCCCAATTACGTCTATACCGGTGAGACGCAGCCCAAGCTGAAGCTTCTCCTTCGGAACTACAATCTCTCCGATGACATTGCCTTCCGTTTCTCCAACAAGGGCTGGAACATGTATCCGCTCACGGCCGAGAAATATGTGGACTGGATGAAAGAGAGCGCCAAGGAAGGGGACATCGTGAACCTGTTCATGGATTACGAGACCTTCGGTGAGCACCAGAGCGCCGACAGCGGCATCTTCGAATTCATGAAAGCCCTGCCTGCCGCCGTGCTCAAAGACGGTACGTTCGGTTTCGTAACCCCTTCGGAGGCCACCAAGAAGATCAAGCCCGTCTCCGACATCTCCGTGGAGGATCCCATCTCCTGGGCCGACGAGGAGCGTGACCTCACTGCCTGGCTGGGCAACGAACTCCAGAGCGAGGCCTTTAAGAAGGTGTATGCCATGACGGAAAAGCTCTCCATCGTGAACGATCCCGAACTGTGGGAGGATTTCGGCCACCTGCAGGAAAGCGACCACTTCTATTACATGTGCACCAAGTTCTTCTCCGACGGGGAAGTGCACAAGTACTTTAACCCGTACGACACCCCGTACGAGGCTTTCATCAATTACATGAATGTTATTTCCGACTTCCAGATCCGTCTGGACGAGAAGCGGGCGGCCCTCGACGTGAAGGAAACGGCTGTGGAGGAATTGGGTAAGTCGAAGCGGAAGAAGAAATAGATGGCAAAGAAGGATATTCTGCAACCGGACTATCTGTTCGAGGTCAGTTGGGAAGTGTGCAACAAGGTGGGCGGCATCTATACGGTTGTCGCCACCAAGGCTTTACACCTGAGTGCCCAGATGGGCAGGCGTCATATCTTTATCGGTCCGGATGTGTGGATGCACCGTGCCGGCAACCCGGATTTTCTGGAAGACCCTTTGCTGTACCGTTCCTGGAAGGCGGCCGCCCTGGCGGAGGGCCTCCGGTTCCGGGTGGGCCGCTGGAACATTCCGGGCAAACCGATCGCCATTCTGGTAGATTACAAGTCGTCCCTTCCGCAGGCCGACGAAATCCTCGGCCGCCTGTGGCAGGACTTCGGCGTAGATTCCATCTCCGGCAACTGGGACTATAAGGAATCGGCCGTATTCGGCGTGATGGCCGGCCGGGTCATCGAAAGTTTCTGGAATTACAACCTCCGGGGCGGCGAAAAAGTCGTGGCCCAGTTCCATGAATGGCAGACGGGGGCGGGCATTCTCCATATCAAGAAGGCCGATCTTCCCATCGCCACCACTTTCACCACCCATGCCACCATGATGGGGCGCTGCATCGCCGGCAACAACCTTCCCCTCTACAACGAACTGACCCACTACGACGGGGACGAAATGGCCGCCCGGTTCAACGTGAAAGCCATTTACTCGCTGGAGAAGAAATCGGCCGAGAATGCAGACGTATTCACCACCGTGAGCGACATCACGGCCGGAGAGTGCGCACAGTTCCTGCGTCCGGTGGACGTCGTCACCCCGAACGGCTTCGAGAACAGTTTTACGCCCTCCAGTGACGAGGAATATGACCGGCAGCACGACGCGGCCCGTCGGCGTCTGGCAGAGGTGGCGGCAGCGATGAGTGCGGAGCCGGTTCCCGCCGACGCCCTGTTTATTTGCATCGGCGGCCGTTACGAATACCGGAACAAGGGCATCGACGTGTTTATCGACGCCCTGGACCGCGTCAACCGGTCGGACTATGAGGGCCGCAGCATCCAGGCTTTCATCATGATCCCTTCCGGCCATCACGGCCCCGACAAGGGCCTGCAGGCAAAGCTTTCCGGCGAGGGCGATGCCCGCTACCAGTGCCAGACTTCCCATTACCTGCAGAATGCAGAGTATGACACCATTACGCGCCGCCTGCGCGAGGTGGGCCTCAGCAATGCGCTGGGAAACAAAGTGAAGGTATATTTCATCCCGTCCTACCTGAACGGAGACGACGGCATCTTCAATATGTCGTACTATCAACTCCTCTGCGGGATGGACCTGGCCCTCTTCCCGTCCTATTATGAGCCGTGGGGCTATACGCCGCTGGAAGCGCTGGCTTTCCGCATCCCTACGCTCACGACAACCCTGGCGGGCTTCGGACTCTGGGTGCAAACCCATTACAAGAAAAAACACCCCGGCATCACCGTCCTGGAGCGCAACGACAGCAACTACCAGGAAGTGGTGGAAGGGGCGGCGGCTCGCATCCGCGAGATGGCGTCGCTGGACAAGAAGACACGCAAAGTTTACCGGGAGAATGCCCGGGAGGTTGCACAGATCGCCCTGTGGACCCATCAAATCAAATATTATCAGGAGGCGTATTCCCTCGCTCTGTCGCGTGTACAGGCGCGTAGTGATTCCTATCAAACAAAGAAGAAGACAATGCAGTATTTTAAAGCAGACGTAACCAACCCCAGCTGGCGCAGCATCCTGGTGACCCGTCACCTTCCGGAAAAACTGTCCCGGCTTGAGAAACTGTCTAAGAACCTCTGGTGGTGCTGGAACGAAAGTGCCAAGGACCTCTTCCGTTCCATCGACCCCGAAGTCTGGCACAAGAGCGGACACAATCCCCTTGTCGTGCTGGATACCGTGAGCATCAAGCGTTTCCAGCAACTCTCCGAAGACATGGACTTCCTTGCCCGCATGAAGAGCGTCCTGGACGAATTCGACACTTATATGGCCGCAAAGGCCGAGCGGAAAGACCCTTCCATCGCATATTTCTGCATGGAGTACGGGCTGGATACTTCCCTGAAGATTTACTCCGGCGGCCTGGGTATCCTGGCCGGTGACTACCTCAAGGAAACGTCCGACATGAACGTGAACCTGGTGGCGGTGGGACTTCTGTACCGTTACGGTTACTTCAACCAGGTGCTCAGCGCACAGGGTTACCAGGTGGCCGGTTATGACGCCCAGGACTTTACCAAGATTCCCGCCGTGCCGGTGCTGGACAAGGACGGCAACTGGGTCACCACTTCCGTGGCGTTCCCGGGCCGCAGCATCACCGCCCGACTGTGGAAGGTGGAGGTGGGCCGTACCGACCTGTACCTGATGGATACCGATTACGAGGCCAATATCCAGGAAGACCGTGAGGTGACCTATCACCTGTATGGCGGCAACTGGGAAAACCGTCTCAAGCAGGAACTCCTGCTGGGCGTGGGCGGCATCAGGGCCCTGCGCAAACTGGGCCTGGATCCGCAGGTGTACCACTGCAACGAAGGCCACGCCGCCTTTATCGGCATGGAGCGTCTGCGCGAGTATATCGAGAAGGACAACCTGGACTTCAACGAGGCCCTCGAAGTGGTGCGTGCCAGTTCCCTGTTCACCACCCATACGCCGGTTCCGGCCGGCCACGATGCCTTCGAAGAGGGTATGCTGCGCCAATACATCGGCCACTATCCGGAGCGTATGAAGGTGGACTGGGAGACCCTGATGTCCCTGGGTAAGGACAACCCGCTGGATCCCAACGAGAAGTTCTCCATGAGCAACCTCGCCGCCAATATCTCGCAGAATGTGAACGGTGTGTCCATGCTGCACGGCAAGGTGTCGCAGGATATCTTCGCACACATGTACCCGGGCTATCTGCCGGAGGAACTGTTTGTGAGTTATGTGACCAATGGCGTGCATTATCCTACCTGGTGCGCCCCCGAGTGGAAGCCGGTCCATGCCAAGGTGTTCGGCCCCCAGTTTGCCACGCACCACTATGACAAGTCCTGCTTCGAGGGCATCTACGGGGTGTCCGACAAGGAGGTCTGGAACGTGAAGAAGCAACTGAAGGTGAAGCTCATAGACTTTATCCGCGAGCGCCTGCAGGACAACACCATCTCCAATCACTACAGCCCGTCCGAACTGGTGACCATCATGGATACGCTCCGTGACGATGTCCTCACCATCGGCTTTGCCCGCCGTTTCGCCACGTACAAGCGTGCCACGCTGCTGTTCCGCGACCTGGACCGTCTGGACAAGATCGTGAACAATCCCGCCCAGCCCGTGCAGTTCCTCTTCGCCGGCAAGGCCCACCCGGCCGACAAAGCCGGTCAGGACCTTATCAAGCAAATCGTGGACATCTCCAAGGATCCCCGCTTTATCGGTAAAATCGTCTTCCTGCCCGGATACGACATCACGCTGGCCAAACGGATGGTCCAGGGCGTGGATGTGTGGATGAACAATCCCACCCGTCCCCAGGAAGCCTCCGGTACTTCCGGTGAAAAGGCGGCCATGAACGGCACCATGCACTTCTCGGTGCTGGATGGCTGGTGGGTGGAAGGCTACAAGGAAGGCGCCGGCTGGGCCCTTCCCATCGAACAGGCCTACGAGGACAACAACTTCCAGAACGAACTGGATGCCGCTACCATCTACCAGATTCTGGAGAACGACATCGCCCCTGCCTATTACAATGTGGACCGCACCACCGGACGCAGTTCCGAGTGGATCGGATACATCAAGAATACCATTGCCCAGGTGGCTTGCAACTTCACCACCAACCGCATGCTCACGGACTATGTGGAGCAGTATTATGAGCCGCAGTCTGTCGCTGCCAAGGCTTTCAAGGCCAAGGATTTCGCCAAAGCCCGCGAGCTGGCCGCCTGGAAGACGCATGTGCGCCGCGAGTGGGAGAATGTCCGGCAAACCTGGCGCTCCGCACCCGAGACTTCTTACGACATTACCCAGTCCAAGCCCTATTCCGCTTCCATGAAACTGCAGTTGGGCGGCCTGAAGCCCGCAGACGTGGCGGCCGAAGTGGTGTTTGCCCAGACCGACAAACACGGCAAGGTGCACATCGTAGAGGTGCAGCCGTTCAAGTTTGTCTCCTGCGAGGATGGGGAGGCCACCTATGAGGTGAGCCTGCTGCCGGAGAAGACCGGTGCCTATCTGGTGGGTGCCCGTATCTATGCTACGCATCCGCTGCTGCCGCATCGTCAGGCTTTTGAGTGTGTAAAGTGGCTGTAGTTACTACAGGTTTTTTCGACGGTGTCCATCTGGGGCACCGTCATGTGCTTGACACGGTGGTCTCCTCTGCCCGGGAAAGGGGGGAGGAGGCCATTGTGGTTACGTTTTGGCCGCATCCCAGGACGGTTCTGCAGCAGGATGCGCGGGAGTTCAGGCTCCTGACGTCCCTGCAGGAGAAGGAGGCTCTGCTCAAGGAGGCCGGAATCGACCGGGTGGAGGTGCTGCCTTTCACACGGGAATTTGCGGCCATGACGGCCAGGGAGTATCTCCGGCTGCTTCGGGACCGGTTCGGGGCTACGCTGGTGGTGATGGGATACGACAACCGCATCGGCTCTGACAAGTTGACGGCGCAGGAGGCATGTGGTATCTATCATTCTGGAAATCAATTGTTTCCTATCCCGATTGTTTCCGTTGAAGCCTGTTATTCTGCGCAGAGCGGAGCTTCTGTTTCATCGACGGGAATCAGGAGGACCCTGCAAGAGGGAAAGATAGAGGAGGCGAACGGAATGCTCGGCTACCGTTATGGCTTGTATGGCGTGGTGGTGGCAGGGAACCGGATGGGGCGCACCATCGGATTTCCAACGGCCAACATGCAGCTCTACGAGCCGCTGAAACTGGTTCCGTGCGACGGCGTGTATGCCGTGGAGGTGGAAGTGCTGGGCGCTTCGTACAAAGGCATGTGTAATATCGGCACGCGGCCGACCGTGGGAGGTGGGGCGCGAACCATCGAGACGCATATCCTGGATTTTGACGAGGATATTTATGGCCTTCCGCTGCGGCTTCGTTTTGTCCGCCGTATCCGGGATGAGCGGAGATTCGCGTCGCTGGACGCCCTTCGCGAACAGTTGGAAAAAGACAGGGAACGCTGCCGATAGTCCATCGGCTTTTTTATTTGATTTTTTATTTTTATCTTTGCAAAAGATAAGTGATCAGCGCGACGGCCAGGAAATGGCCGTCGGCTCTTTTTTGAGTATTAAAAGCAATATCATATGGCTATTGAAATGATGACCCAGGCGGGTCTTGACAAGCTCAAGAAGGAACTCGCCGAAGCACTGGCCCAGCGGCCGGTGATCTCCGCAGCCATTGCGGAGGCCCGTGAGAAGGGTGACCTCTCCGAGAACGCAGAATACGATGCTGCCCGCGATGCGCAAGGGCTTTTGGAAGTGAAGATTGCCCGCCTGAAAGAAAAGGTGGCCAATGCCCGTGTCATCGATGAGAGCAAACTGTCGGCCGATACCGTCCAGCTCCTTTCCAAGGTGAAGGTGAAGAACCTTGCCAACAAGATGGTGATGAATTTCCAGATCGTTCCGGAATCCGAGGCGGATTTCTCCAAGGGCCTTCTGGCCGCTACCACGCCCATCGCCAAAGCCCTGATGGGGCACGAAAAAGGCGAGATTGTCGATGCCAAGGTTCCCAGCGGCATTATCAAGTTTGAGATTCAGGAAATTACCTTATAGCCATGGCTACCATTTTCACCAAGATCGCCAAGGGCGAGATTCCTTCCTACAAGTGTGCGGAGAATGAGGATTTCTACGCATTCCTGGACATTTCCCCGCTTGCCAAGGGGCATACCCTCGTGATTCCCAAGCACGTGGAGGACGACTATATCTTCCATTTGGACGGGGAAACGTATGCCGGCCTGTGGGCTTTTGCCCGCAAGGTGGCCGTTGCCCTGAAGGCCGCCGTGCCTTGCAAGAGGGTGGGCGTAGCCGTGCTGGGCATGGAGGTTCCCCACACGCACATCCACCTGGTACCCCTTCAGACCGAAGGGGACATGGATTTCCGCAAGGCCAAGCTTCAAGTGGAATCCGCTGAAATGAAAGCCATTGCCGATAAAATCTTCGCCGAGTATGAGAAGCTTTAAGCCTATTCTCGCCGCCGCAGCCATCCTGGCTTTGGCGGCCTCCTGCGGTAAGAATACGCAAATCAGCGGCAACCTGCACGAAGGGGCCGGACGTAATGTTATTGTCAAGCTCCTGGATGTGAACCGTTTCCAGGTCCTGGATACCGTGAAAGTCGGGGACTCCGGCCAATTCACCTACAGCCTGAATCTCTCAGAAGGAAAGCCCGAGTTCATCTACCTCTTCTATGGAGACCGGCAAATTGCTTCCCTGCTCCTGAAGAAGGGAGACAAGGTAACGGTGATGACCGACACCCTGGGCGTATATTCGGTGGAAGGTTCCGAAGAATCGGTAAAACTCCAGAAAGTGGAGAGCGAATACAGCGCTTTCCAGCGGGATGTGAAGCATCTTCTGGACCATAACCGCAGCGCGGCCGACATTTCCCGCCGATATGTTTCCTATTACCGTGACCGCGTGGCCTATGTGGTGGGCAATTCCCATTCCCTGACGGTGGTCCCCGTGCTGTTCCAGCAGGTGAATCCCTCGTTCCCTGTTTTCAGCCAGCCCACGGACGGTATCCTCATGCAGAGCATCTGCGATTCCCTCAAGACCGTCTATCCCGAATCCCGCTATGTGAAGGCCCTGGAAAAGGAAGCGTCCCGCCGCATCAGCGCCATGGATGTGAATACGCGTCTGCAGGATGCCGAAGAAGTGGGATTCATCGACATCAGCCTTCCCGGCATGGACGGCAAGGAAGTGAAACTGAGCCAGAACCTGGGCAAGGTGACCATGCTCTATTTCTGGTCGGCCACCGCCGATCAGAAGATGTTCAACATGGACTCCCTGATTCCTATCTATCAGGCTTTCCATGGCAAGGGATTCCAGATTTACGCCGTCTCCCTGGATGCCGACAAGGCTGCCTGGGCTTCGGCCGTGCGCAACCAGGAGCTTCCCTGGGTGAATGTCTGCGACACCCGTGGGGTGCAGTCTCCCTACATCGCTTCTTACGGAATCGGCAGCCTGCCGATGGCCTGGTTCATCGTGGACGGCACCATCGACCTGAATGCCAAGGTGCATGACGCTGCTTCGCTCCGTGATTATATTCGCCGGCAATTGTAATGGTGCGCATCCTTTCCATCGAAACTTCTACCGCAGTCCTGTCCGTGGCATTGTCTGAGGACAGGACTGTTGTCTGTGAACGGGTCTGTACCGAAGCCCGCCAGCAGGCGGCTCTTACGGCTCCTCTGGTGAAGGAAGTGCTGGATGAGGCCGGGCTTGCCATCCGTGACTGCGATGCGGTCTGCGTAAGTGCCGGCCCCGGTTCGTACACGGGCCTCCGTGTGGGCGTTTCCACGGCGAAGGGCCTGGCTTTCGGCGCCCAAATCCCGCTTCTTGCCGTAAGCACGCTGGATATCCTGGTGGCAGGTGCCCTCAGTGGTTCTGGCCGTTGCGAAGAATCTTTCATCGTCCCGATGCTGGATGCCCGCAGGATGGAAGTCTACGCGGCCGTCTATAACGCTGCCGGTGAGTGCCTTACGCCGGTGGAGGCCACAATCGTCGGCCCGGAAAGCTATGCTGGATATCTGGACAGGGGAAGGGTCCTCTTCGTGGGGGACGGTGCCGTGAAATGCCGGGGAGTGATTACCCATCCAAACGCCAGCTTCCGGGAAGCGTTTCCGCTGGCCCGGCATATGGCTCCGCTGGCCCTTGACGCTTTCCGTGCGGGCAGGTTCCAGGACGTGGCTTATTTCGAGCCCTTCTATCTGAAGGACTTCGTGGCCACGGTTTCCAAAAAACAATTATGGTAAGAGGCCCTAGGAAGCCTTCATCAGAAGCTGCTTCAGATAAGGGAAGACGAAGTATCCGAAATCCTTCAGGTGACCGTAGAGTACGGAATCCTGGAGGATGGTGCTTTTTACCAGTTCGAATTTCACGTTGACTGTGTCGAAGAGGATGATGAGGATGGCGATGACCAGGGCGGTGGTGCACAGGGCGAAAACCAGTCCCAGCACTTTGTTCAGCCAGCCCAGGGAGGCCATTTCAGCCACTTTGGTCACCAGTTTCGAAAGGAGCATCACCAGCAGGAGGACAACGACCAGTATGGCGGCAAAGCCGATGACGTTCAGCACGGTTTCGGAGACTGTGATATAATTTTTGATGATGTCGCAGGCGAAATCGGAGAAGTGATAGGCGAGATAGACGCTCAAAACCACCCCTACCAGCGAGATGGCCTGCTCCAAAAATCCTTTTGACAGGCCCCGGATGATGCCGGGGATGAAGAGCAAAAGGATGACGATGTCCAGTGTATTCATATTGTGAATCCCAGTTAAAATGCTTAACTTTGTAACCTTAAATTATGTGCAAAATTAGATAAAAAATATGACTTTCAAAGAATATAAGGGGCTGGATTTGACTGAGACCGGAAAAGAGGTCTTGGACAGGTGGAAACGGATTCATGCGTTTGAGAAGTCGCTGGAGATTCGTGAAGGGGCCCCTTCGTTCATCTTTTTCGAAGGCCCGCCGTCGGCCAACGGCATGCCCGGCATCCATCATGTGATGGCCCGTTCCATCAAGGATGCCATCTGCCGGTACAAGACGCAGACCGGCTACAAGGTGAACCGCCGCGCCGGCTGGGACACCCACGGACTCCCCGTGGAACTGGGCGTCGAAAAGAAGTTGGGCATCACCAAGGCCGACATCGGCACCAAAGTGTCGGTAGAGGAGTACAACGCCACCTGTCGCAAGGAGGTGATGAAGTACACCCGGGAATGGGTGAACATGACGGAGCGTGTGGGATACTGGGTTGATATGAACGACCCGTACATCACCTACGACAACCGTTACATCGAGACCCTGTGGTACCTCCTTAAAAAAATCTATGACAAGGGTCTCCTGTACAAGGGATACACCATTCAGCCGTATTCTCCTACGGACGGCACCGGCCTCAGTTCCCATGAACTCAACCAGCCCGGTTGCTACAAGGACGTGAGCGACACCACGGCCACCGTGCAGTTCCAGGTGGAAGGGGAGGAGAATCTTTATTTCCTGGCCTGGACCACTACGCCCTGGACCCTCCCGTCCAATACGGCACTCTGTGTGGGGCCCAACATCGACTATGTGAAGGTCCGTTCGGCCAATCCCTATACCGGCGCCCAGGCCACCTATATCGTGGCCGAAGCCCGTGTGGACGCCCTTTTCGGCCCCAAGGTGGAGCATGAAGTGCTTCCGGGCCGCATCAAGGGCCACGAACTCGTGGGACTGCGTTACAAGCAGCTCATTCCCTGGTTCCGCCCGGACGGGGACGCATTCCGCGTGATATCCGGAGATTATGTGACCACGGATGAGGGAACGGGCATCGTGCATATCGCCCCTACTTTCGGTGCAGACGACAAGCGGGTGGCCGCTGCGGCCGGCATCGGCGCCGTGATGCCGGTTGACAGGGACGGCAATCCGCAGGCACAGGTGGACCGTCAGGGCCGCTTCATGCGCCTGGAGGATATGGATCCTGCCTATGCCGCCACGGTGGATCCTTCCTATAAGGACTATTCCGGCCGCTATGTGAAAGCCGGTTACAAGCAGTACTTCGAACACGTCGAAGAAGAAGGCACGCTGGATATAGACCTCTGTGTCATGATGAAGGCCGACGGGCGCGCCTTCAAGGTGCAGAAGCATGTGCACAGTTATCCCCACAGTTGGCGCACAGACCTCCCGGTCCTGTATTATCCGCTGGACAGTTGGTTCATCAAGGCTTCGGCCGTAAAGGACCAGATGGTGGCCCTGAACAAGGAGATCACCTGGAAGCCCGCCTCTACGGGAACCGGCCGTTTCGGCCAGTGGCTGGAGAACATCCAGGACTGGAACCTCTCCCGCAGCCGCTACTGGGGCACCCCGCTGCCCATCTGGCGCACGGAGGACGGCAGGGAGGAGAAGTGCATCGGCTCCGTGAAAGAACTGTATGAAGAGATCGAAAAGGCTGTCGCCGCCGGCATCATGCCATCCAATCCGTTGAAGGACAAGGGCTTCAACCCGGCCGACATGAGCCTGGAGAACTACAACAGGATAGACCTTCACCGCCCGTATGTGGACGGAATTTATCTGGTGTCGGCCTCGGGAAAGAAAATGGTCCGCGAGAGCGACCTTATTGACGTCTGGTTTGATTCCGGTGCCATGCCGTACGCCCAGGAAGGGCTGCGGGGTCTCGACACGCCCGGATTCGGCGCTACGGCCGATTTCATCGCCGAAGGCGTGGACCAGACCCGCGGCTGGTTCTATACCCTGCATGCCATCCATACCATGATTTCCGGAACGCCCGCCTTCAAGAGGGTGATTTCCAACGGCCTGGTGCTGGATAAAAATGGCAACAAGATGAGCAAGCGCCTGGGCAACGCGGTGGATCCGTTCTGGGCCCTCGATACCTATGGCGCCGACGCTCTCCGCTGGTACATGCTCACCAACGCCGAGCCTTGGGACAACCTCAAGTTCGACGAAAGCGGCGTGGCCGATGTCCGTCGCAAGTTCTTCGGAACGCTGTACAATACCTATGCGTTCTTTGCCCGTTACGCCAATATCGACGGCTGGGAGCCTTCCTGCCATATTGAGAGCAGGGAATCCGAACTGGACAAGTGGATCGTTTCCCGCCTCAATACGGTGATCCGCGAGGTCCGCGCGGCCTATGAAGACTATGATGTGAAGACAGCCGGCCGTATCCTGGAAACCTTCGTCTGTGACGACGTGTCCAACTGGTATGTCCGTCTGAACCGCGCCCGCTTCTGGGCCGGTGAAATGACTCCGGACAAACAGGCTGCTTACGGCACGCTGTACAAGGTGCTGGTGGACGTGGCCATCCTGGCCGCTCCCATCGCCCCGTTCTTCATGGACCAGCTCTATCTGGACCTCGTTCCCGGCGAGGAATCCGTCCATTTCGTGCTGATGCCCGAGGCCGACACTTCCGTCGTGGACATCGAGTTGGAGGAGCGCATGGCCCTGGCTCAGCAGGCTACTTCGCTGGTGCTGGCCCTTCGCAAGAAAGTGAATATTCCGGTTCGTCAGCCGCTGCAGAAAGTGATGATTCCTGTCATTTCGGAGAAGGTCCGTACCCGTCTGGAAGCCGTAAAAGGGATTATCCTGGCCGAAGTGAATGTGAAGGAAATGGAATTCATCTCCGACACCACCGGTATCATGACGCTTCGCATCAAGCCCAATTTCAAGGTGCTGGGCAAAACCTACGGTGCCCGTATGAAGGAAATCGCCGCTGCCTTCGGCTCCCTGGAGCAGCCGGTAATCGCTGCCATCCAGAAGGCCGAAACGGCAGGGGAGAGTTACACCCTGGCCCTCCCCGGCGGAGACGTGCTCCTGAACCCTGGAGACTATGCCATTTCCTCCGAGGACATGCCCGGCTGGCTGGTGGCTTCCGAAGGCGCCCTCACCGTGGCACTGGATATTGAAGTAACACCTGAACTGCGTCGCGAGGGTTTGTCCCGCGAACTGGTCAACCGCATACAGAACCTGAGAAAGAGTTCTGGTTTTGAAGTCACCGACCGTATCGTTACGGAGGTCTATTCCGACGATAAGGACCTGGCCGACGCCCTATCTGCTTTCGGGGAATATGTGAAAGCGCAAACCCTGTCCCTCCGCATCGGCCTTAACGGTTTTGCCGATGCCCCCGGTTCCGCCACGGAAGTGGAATGGACGGAAGGGACCATCAAACTGACTGTAAAACGTTAAGAGTATGGTAGAGAATAACAAAACCCGTTATTCTGACGAGGAACTCGAAGAATTTCGCGCGATTATCAACGAGATGTTGGAGAAAGCCCGCTCGGAGTACAATACCCTTCGGGAAGCTATGACCCACGCCGGTGGCAACGATATTCTGGATACCGCCCCCACCTTCAAGACCGTGGAAGACGACGGTGCCTTCCAACTTTCCAAGGAAGAGGCCGGTGCCCTGGCTCAGCGTCAGTATAAGTTCATCCAGAACCTGGAAGCCGCTCTCGTGCGTATTGAGAACAAGACCTACGGCATCTGCCGCGTCACGGGCAAACTGATTCCCAAGGAGCGTCTTCGCCTGGTGCCGCACGCCACCACCACCGTGGAAGGCAAGGCCATTCTGGAAAAGACAGGCCGTAAATAATGGCCATGTCTTCCAAAGGAACGCGACTGCTGCTGCTCGGAATCCTGCTCGTAGTCATTGACCAGGTCATCAAAGTCCTGGTCAAGACCAACATGACGCTGGGGGAGAGTATCCCTGTGCTCGGGAACTGGTTCCAACTGCTCTTCGTGGAGAATAAGGGCATGGCTTTCGGCATGGCTTTCGGCGGTGTGTGGGGAAAGTATCTCCTCACGCTGTTCCGTCTAATCCTGTTCGGCGTCCTGTGCTGGTGGATTTCCCGCCTGTTAAAGCGGGAAAATCCGGTTCCTACGGGTGTTCTGGTGGGGCTTACCCTCATCACGGCCGGCGCTTTCGGCAATATCATCGACTGCCTGTGCTATGGCCTCGTCTTCTCGGAATCTACGTATTCGACGGTAGCCACCCTGGGCTCTTATGCTCCCCTAATGCAGGGAAAAGTGGTAGATATGTTCTATTTCCCGCTCTGGACGTGGCCGGATTGGGTTCCCGGCCTGGGGGGGCATATCTTCTTTGAGCCCGTATTCAATTTCGCCGACAGTTGTGTCACTGTCGGCGCTATCTACTTGATTCTCTTCCACTGGAAGTTCTTCGCCAAGGAGTAATCCTTATTGATAGATTTGCGGGAAGGGCCGTCCTCTCCAGTCTTCCGGAATTTGAAGTCCGAGAAGATCGGCGATGATGGCAGGAGTATCGTACTGCATTACCGTGAGGGGGAACTGGTAGTTTTCCTTGATTCCTTTACCGCAGACGATGAAAGGCGTCTCTAGCTCCAGGAGTGTGAAGCCGCCGTGACCCTTGTTCTGTCCGCCGTGGTCGGCCGACATGACGATGATGGTATCCTCGTAGATCCCGGCATCCTTGAGCGCCTGAATCACGCTGCCAACCTCTGCGTCCAGGGCTTTCTGGCGGGCCATGTAGTCTTCGCCGTACCATCCGTGCGTGTGTCCGGCTTCATCCAGGGTGCCGAAATAGAGGAAGAAGAACGCAGGTTTGTTCTCCTTGATGTAGTCGGTGGCGATGCGGGTATAGTCGGGCAGGGGCACGAGGACATCGTCAGTACTGGTGTAGGTTTTGAGCATCCGGTGCCAGGTCATGGCCAGCGTGTCGGTCACGGCGCCGATTCCGTCCCAGTCGTACAGACTGGCGGAGAGGGCCTCCGGCTTTTGCTCCCGCAGGATGGTAAAGATGGTGGGCGGGATGCCGTGTCCGTTGTCCGAGGTGGAGGGGATGGTTCCGTGGGTGGAGTTCCACTTGTCGAAGCCATGCATCTCCGTGGGAACGCCATTCATCATGGATGCCCAGTTGATGGCCGATGCCGAGGGCATGACAGAGCGCTTGGACAAGGTCCAGCTACCGTGTTCCATGAGTGAGCGGATGTTGGGAAGGTCTTCTTTCGGAGCCCTCCGGACGGCTTCTGCGGCCCAGCCGTCAATGCCGATGAGAACTACATGCTTGGCTTTGGGCTGAGGGGCCCGCTTGCCGGAAGCGCATCCTGCGAGAAGGAGCAGGCAGGGAAGCGCCCAAGTGAGAAATAACGCCTTTTTCATATCAGTGACAGGTTTCTTTTGCGAAGATACAAAATCTTTTTAATTATCTTTGTAAATATGTCTGACTCGATCATGAAAAGATTGCTTCTTGCTGTTTGGACCGTCCTTATTCTGCTGATTGTCTCCTGCTGTTCCAGGAATCAGGATTTCCTCCCCGACCATGTGGCACGTTTCGAAGAACCTCCGCAGCGGATTCCTTCCCGTTTTTCGGTGGATGCGCCGCTTCTGGGAAACGGATATATGGGCGTTGCGATGTCCGGTTCTCCTGAACGGCTGGCATTTTACCTGAATCGCAATGATTTCTGGCGGCTGGTATCGGCCCATGACGAGTCGTTCCCGGCCATAGCCGGCCGGTTGGAGTTGGCGGTCCCTGCTCTGGAAGGGGCGTCCTATGAGGTGGAGCAGCATCTTTGGGATGCCACCACGCTGGGGCGCTTCTCCAAGGACGGGGTATCGGCCTCGCTTGAAGCGTATGTGGCTGCTACGGAGGATATTCTGGTGCTCAGGATTACGAATGAAGGAGGGGAGTCTCTTTCTGGCAGGGCGCGGCTGCTCTTGCCGGACCCAAGCCCCTTCCCCGAGAAACGGGAGGAGGGCGTTACCCCCGAAGGCATCCAGTTTATTTATCGTGGCTTTGCCGATTCCGTGGAAATCCCTGCGGCATCGGCCTCCGCCCTGCTGGTTCCAGGAAGCGCTGACGGATCATTCTCGCTGGCTCCCGGAGAGAGCCTTGTGATGGCCTGTGCCACCGCCGGCAGTTTCAAGACCGATGACTGCCTTCAGGCGGCTTCCCGGCTGGCGGCGGCCTGCGATAAGCGCCACCTTTCCGAGGCCCGGAAGGCGCATGAGCGATGGTGGGCCTCCTATTGGAACAAATCCTGGGTGCGCATCCCCGATCCGCTTATCGAGAAGCAGTACTATCTGTCGCTTTACGGAATGGCTTCCTGCAGCCGGGACCCGGACTTCCCGCCGTCTCTTTTCGGCAACTGGATTACCGGGGAGATTCCGGCCTGGATGGGCGATTACCACCTCAATTACAATCACATGGCTCCCTATTACGGCCTGTACTCCTCCAACCGGCTGGAGCAGGCCGACCCCTACTACGGCCCTTTGCTTGCCGCGATACCCCGGGGGCAGTTCTATTCCGGGAGCGTCTGTGGCATTCCGGATGGAATCCTGCTTCCGGTCGGAATCGGCCCGCTCGGGATTGAGACCACCCGCTGGTCGGCATCTCTTGAGAAGGCGCATCCCGCGTGGAAAGACAGCGGAAATATCGAATGTGGAGGCATGTTCTGGGGGCAGAAGAGCAATTCGGCCTATGCCGTCTGCAACCTTGCCATGCAGTTTTACCGTACCCTGGACAGGGATTTCACGGAAAAGGTCTATCCTTTTGTGAAAGGAGTGGCGACCTTCTGGGAGAAATATCTTGTTCTGGAGGGGAACCGCTACGTTATCCTCAACGACGCCATTCACGAAGGAACCCTCGGCACCAAAAATCCCATCTGCTCGCTGGGCCTGGTGCGCCTTGTGATGGAAACAGCCTGTGACATGAGCGAACTTCTGGGCGTGGATTTCGGACGATGCGAAGCGTGGAAAGACTGCCATGACCGACTGGCCGGTTATCCCCTGCAGGAGCGCGGCGGAAAGACCGTTTTCCGCTATACGGAAGAGGGCGTGGCCTGGTGGAACGACAATACCCTCGGCATCCAGCATATCTATCCGGCCGGTCAGATTGGCCTCTCCAGCAATCCCGGCTTGCTGGAAACGGCCCGAAACACCATCGAAGAGATGAACCGCTGGATGGATTTCAACGGGACCAACAGTCTCTATCCCGCGGCCGTCAGGGTGGGTTATCCGGCCGACAGCATCCTTACCCATCTCCACGCGTATGCCCTGCATACATATCCGAACGGGTTCCAGCGGGACAACCCCCACGGTCCGGAGAACTGGAGCACCGTTCCGGCCACCGTCAACGAGATGCTGTGCATGGGACATCAGGGAATTGTCCGCCTTTTCCCGGTCTGGCCCAGGTCCCTGGACGCCGCCTTCCATCAACTGAGGGTTGAAGGGGCTTTCCTGGTCTCGGCCGCCTTGAAGGACGGAGAAATCGGGAACGTGACACTTCTGAGTGAGCGGGGAACCCTGCTTTCGATGCAGAATCCCTGGCCTGGCCGGGAAGTTGAAATTACGGGCCCCGGTGGCCGGAAACAGATAGTCGGCGGAGAAATCCTGAAAGTGGAAACCACTCCGGGAAGCACATATCGCTTCCGCGCTAAAAATCCGGACAGGCGCCGAACACTTGGACAATGACCTGTTTCAGAAGGTCATTGGGCCCTGCGATGTGGATGGTCGTCTGGCTATGGACAAGGGTTTGTCCGGGAGAAAGGGCGGCTGCGGGGGAGGAGGACTCCATCTCGAAGAAGGGGCCCATGAGGGTGCCGTCCTCCGTGGGACCGTCGTTATAGGCGTTGAGGGCATCACCGCCGAAGGCATCTTCCTGCTTGCCCCACTGGGAATTCACATAACGCTCCCCGGGAGCGGGCAGGTCCGTTTTCAGGATGGTGAGAAGGCCCTTCACCGGGTCGAATGCTCCGATGAGTCCAAGGGACCGGCCGGCCGACAGGCCGATTTTGGAGCGGTACTTCCCGTCGATGGTGAACAGGATGAACCCCTTGTCTGTCCGCAGGCGGCCCTCAGGCATCGGCCCGAAATAGTCATCTTTCACGAGTGGTCCTTCTCCCTCCGGGTTGTACGGGATGAAAACGGTGGTGGTTTCGGAGGGGGAGAACATCCCCAGCATCCATACCGACGGCATCCCGCTCTCCTCGTTCCAGGCGAAGTCCCCGTCATTGGTAATGGCGTTGTTGCTGGAATAAGCCACCAGGGATACGCCGTCAGGGACGGGACCGATAAGGCGCTCGAGCGCCTCTTTCTCCAGAAGCGTCACTTTTCTTTGCATCCGGATGGAAAAAAGAAGATTCCTGGCGTTCCGGAGTTTGGCTTCTCCCAGGTAGGTGACACTTCCTTGCGTGCGGTCCGTGACTTGGAAGGAATCCGTGTCGAAGGGGGCTGGAACCACCCAGTGGGGGAAGATCTGCTCCGCACCGGGCGCAAAGAACCAACTGCCCTCGCCTCCTTCGGGGCCCAGCCAAAAGCGCTCTTCTCCTCCGTAGTTGTTGAATTGCGGGCTGGTTTCCCCGGCAGCGATAAAAGCGTGGTTCAGCCATCCGTAACTATCTCCGTCTCCACCGCGGGAGGTGGAGGTGGCTACGCGCCCTTGCCATGCAGGGACGGTTGCAATGCGTGAAAGCCCATCCTGGGAGATGAGTTCCACCGTTTCTATGCCTTCCCCGTTCAGGAAGGCGATGTCATAAGCATAGGTTCCCATAATGGATGTATTGGAGGAACAACTTCCTAAAACGATAATGGTTGAAATGGCCAGGAAAAACTTGTATATTTTCCGGTAAGAGGCGGCTGAAGACTTCTGGATATCCATAAACACTTCAAAGATACGCATAATAAAGGTTTTTCCAAGAAAAATGTTTCATGATTGGGAAATTGCATATCTTATCCGTTTGAACCCTGTTTCCGCACGCCTTCTGAACCAGCAGCTTGCCTCTCCGCAATTCAAGGATCCGGTGGAGGTCGTTTCGTGGTTCGGCGCCATGCAGGCCCAGGATCCGCGGGCCATGCGCTGGGCGGTTGCCATGCGCACCCGTCGGCCGTCTTTCAAAGCGTTCGAGCGGGCCTTCAATGACGGAAAGATTATCCGTGCGCATCTTCTGAGATGTACCTGGCAGATGGTCTCGGCCGAAGATTATCACTGGATGCGGGAACTTATCTACAGGAAAAGCCTGTCTGTGATGAATGGATGGACATCGGCCCTGGGCTTCAAGATCTCGGAAAAAGAGAAGGAAACGACCCTTTCTCTCATTGGGAATCTGCTGCGCGAAAGGCATGTCGCCACCGAAGATGACATCAATGCCGCCCTTCTGGCCGGCGGCATCCCGAAGGAGCATCTGTTCTACAGCCATCACATACGGATGGCCGAACTGGAGGGGCTTGTGTGCAGCGGTCCCATCGGCCCGAAAAGCACGTATATGCTTGTCTCTGAGCGAATCGGGGAGAACGGGAATATCGGCCGGGAGGAGGCCCTCGGCCGACTGGCTACGAAGTATTTCCGAAGCCATGGTCCCGCCACCCTCGAAGATTTTGTCTGGTGGTCCGGTCTCAATAACGGGGACTGCAGGAAAGGGGTGGATGTCTGCGGGAATGCCATTTCTGCTGTCAGGCACCAGGGACGCACTTTTTTCATTCACTCCGATGGCCGCACGCGGGGATTCAGGAGCGGAAACCTCCTGCTGCTTCCCGCCTATGATGAGTACCTTATCGGATACAAGAGCCGGGATGTGGTTCTCCATCCCGACCATGCGCACCATGCGCATGACAAGAAGGGCATCTTCCGTCATGTGGTTGCGTTTGACGGGGAAATCGTGGGCAACTGGAGCCCCTATGCAAAGGAAGGAGGCTTCCGCTTGTTCAAAGATGGACTCTCCATCCCTCCGGCTGTTTTTGAGAAACAAGTGGAAGTCTATCACTCCGCCCTCCAATACCGGCGGCGATAAAATGTCAAGCCAACCTTTTTTCTACCCTCGCCCAGAGGCAAAAACGCCCTGATTTGCCCCTCGGTGGCCCCAAAGACTGCACCTCAGGGGCAAAAACGCCCTGAAAAAGCTTCGTGACAAGATTGACACCACCAAGATGAAGAAACCCTTCTCCCTGATGGTACTCATTGGCATCGGCGAACTTGCTTACCGCCGCGCCTATGGCGTGTACGTAGTCCCGCTTGGTTGCTTGAAAGATTAAGCTGTTATCTATACCTCATCCCCGTTCCGTCCGGGGATTTCATTTTCCTTTTACATATCCGCCGCAGAAAAGTCGTATATTTGTAGTCTATGAACGAATCGGCAATGTATAATAGAATCAATCTTGATGACTACCGCCAGTCCGGCGAGGGCGGGACAGCCGTCACGTACAAACACAAAAGCCGCAATTCGCTGGCCAAGTTGTATAATCCCGGATTCGAGGCCGATATGGCCAGAGAAGAGTTCATTACAGCCACGGCGGTTTATGACATGGGGATTCCCACGCCCGAGCCCATCCGCCTCGTCACAGATGGCCAGCGCATGGGCGCAGAGTACGAATTCATACCCGGAAAGCGTTCCTTCGCAAGGATTCTTTCAGAAGAGCCGCAGCGGGAAGCGGAAATTGCCCGGGCATTTGCCCAGGCCGGGAAGCTCCTTCACGGCACCCGCGTGGACACATCCCGGATTCCTTCCATCAAAGACATCCTCAGGGCATTTTACCAGAATAATGACTGCGTGACGGAAGAGTACAATCATCGCGCCCTGGCCTTTCTGGACAAGGCTCCCGATGCCGATACCTGCCTGCATGGGGACTTCCACATCGGCAATATCATCACGGACGGGAGCCGGACTATGTGGATAGACATCGGCCAGTTCTGCCATGGAGTCCCGCAGTGGGACCTGGGATGGTTCTGGACCATCTGCCACAATCTTGGTGACAAACGCGCCGACTTTCTGCTTCATCTGACCCAGCGGGCCCTGATTTCATTCTGGGACGCATTCCTGCCGGCCTATTTGGGAACGACAGACCCGCAGGCCATTGCTGGCTACACCCGTGAGATTCTTTCGTTCTATGCGGTAAGAGTCCCCTATATGTTCCGCCTTGCCAACCAAACCCGTTTCCCCGAAGAGGGCTGCAGGGCCCTCATTAAGCTCATTCCTTCTGATTGATAAAAAATGGGCTCTTTTGGGGCCTCTATGCCTCCTCTAAGAATTCAACGGACTTGCCCTGGCTGCGGGCGTATTCAATTTCGCTGCGGGTGCTTTGGCCGATATAGCCGCCGACGTTGATGACGTAGATGCCGTCGGCCATGTCAATCTTGCGTTTGTGCATGTCGTCCAGCATCTCTTTGGTGCCTTCGGTCCAGACTTCATCGTCGCCGCTGTGGCCGAACAGGCCGACGCTGATCACAATGTTTCCCGCGAGGGTCAGGCGCTTCTGGGCTTCAAGGAAAGAGTCCTTGAAGCGAGTTGAACCGCAGAGGGTTATGACGGGGTATTGGGCGATCATGGGAGGTTATTTATGTCGATTTTAAGGTATTGATAATCATATCAAGAGCCGAATCCGGCCCTCTGATTTGACGAAGGTATCCGGATGTGACATGATAACGGCGTAGACTTGCTTATCCGTCACCGGCGCCTTATCCAAGCGTGTATAAAGCCCGCGGGCATTGATTTCCCGGGCAATCTGATCGGTCCTCATGCCGTGGCCAGAGCTGGCCAGGAGGTAGACTATCGCTTCTTCGAGTTTCATATCTTGCTATTTGATAGCATCCTCCAATTCTTCCAGCAGGCGATGTTCAACTGTTGTTTTCAGGATTTCATTTTCTATGAAAGCAAGTAGGCGTCCATCGGACATGGCGCGGAGAGTTTCCGGATTATCCCATCTCCACCACAGGCCCGATCCTTCTTCCCCGGTCTCACTCCAAAAATAATCCCAGCCATAGGGATAGTCAATTTTCTTCCTTTCAGGGTTTTGCGTCCCCCATTGCTGCTCCAGTTGCCGAAGGGCTTCTTTAGAAACTTTATGCTTAGATGTCGCTTGAATCGTGAACCAAAAACCATCTGAAGGCGTGTCGTCGCCGATATAAACCGCAAAATGATTTGAGCGAGAAGGAGAGCTAAGGCACAGATAACTATACTTCTTCAGGTCGGCTAAATCCTCTGCAGCGTCCTTGTCTCCTTCAAAGCCATATTTTTCAGCCAAGACAAGTAACTTCATCAAGAAATCAAAACGAATCTTTTTCTCGATGATAGACTGGTTTTCCAATATCGCCAGGGTGGATTCAATGTTCTCGTCTTTCGTCACAATAGACAGAAGCTCTTTTTCGCTATTCTCGGACATGATGTTCAGTATTTCGACTAAGCTTGTTCGGTATTGTTTAATGGTCTCATTTACTGGGCGGACCATCTCTGATATCACTATACAGTCATCCAACCATGATAAGATATCCTCACTGTAAGAAGTCGTCCAGCAATCAAAGTCTTTACCGCCGCAGGACTCCTCGGAAGGATCCACACCCCACTTTGTAAGATAGTAGATTCTATACTTTTTAAAGTGTTTACTGCAGTAATTTTCATAGCGAAGGAGTTGCTTAGGCTGGTCTCTGGCATCTATCTTATTCTCTATGACGATAGCATTCTTGTGCTTGTCCATCAATACGATATCCATGCGGCCACCTTCTTCTCCGCTCTTGGTAATCTGCCCAATGAACATCTCCCTTTCTACATGAACCGTATCCAAATCATGCAGGATATCATCTGCCTTCATGACCTGGAGGAAACTCTCAAGCAGTTTCGTCTTTAACCCATGGGGGCCCTTAGGATCTAAAAGAGCAGCGATAAAAGAAGAATGAAGCCGAACCTCATCACGTTGGAGTCTCAATACCTCAAAAACGTTAAACGTCTCACCACTATCGTATTTGCGCTGCTTCAGCGATCTCTCCTTATCAATAATCACAGAGATCTGATTCAAGAGAGACTGTAGTTGAATCTGCATGCTCTTACGCTTATCAATTAAAACTTCTGCACCCACTTCTTATCGTACTTCTTGATATACTCCACCAGCTTCTTCCCCTCCACAACCTTCACATCCGCCGCCAGGCCAATCACAAACCGTCCAACCCCTTCCAAGTCCTGCACGGTGGTCCGCAGCACCCACTTGCCGTCCTCGCGAGAAAGATCTCTTTCCGCCAGCGGATACTCCTCCACCAGCAGCCCCTTCGCCCGCGTATTCAGCTCCAGCACAACCCGCATCGAAAGCGGACCGGTCATCCGGAACACATCCGGACGGCGC
>ONTQ01000143.1 GCA_900320795.1 uncultured Bacteroidales bacterium | reverse complement strand
AGGAGTACCCCGACGAGGCATTTTGTGGATACCTCTATTGCTTGTAGAAGCTTGGGTGTGAGTCCTGGTGATTTGATGAATGACTTAGAGAGTTTTGGGCTGTTCTTTGAGGATTTTGCCGTGAGAGACCTGAGGGTTTATGCTGACAGCATGGGTGGTGTGGTAAAACACTACAGGGACAATGCCGGTCTGGAATGCGATGCCATGGTACATCTGGAAGATGGTAGATGGGGTGGTATAGAAATTAAGCTTGGTGGTGACGATCTGATAAATGATGGGGCGGAAAGTTTGAAGAGGCTCCGGGACAAGATTGTGGAGAAGAGTGACGAGAAGGCTCCGTCGTTCCTATTGGTGCTGACAGCCGTGGGTGGCGCATACAAGCGAGAGGATGGGGTGTATGTGGCTCCAATTAATTTGTTGAGGCCGTAAGGCTCAGGCATCGGCCCTTACTTTGTGCAGTATTCCCATGCCTCTCCTTTTTCATCATTGATGGGATTTCAGTGTATAAGACCAAGGCTGCACTTTGGCCTTTCCCGGGAAAATGCCTATCTTTGAAAGATGCAAGTAAAACGTATGCTTAAGAAAGGAGAAATCAAGCACTCTTTCCAAGTGCGCCTTAGGGCGTTCCGCATTTGGCAGGTGCTGGGGTATAATCCCTGGAAGCGGCCGCGTGGCTCCCAGAAGGGGGAGGGCGGAGACTTCTACAAAGGCGCCTTCGACAGCATTCCGTTCCTCAATGACGACGCCAAACGCACCTTCGTACACCTCCTCCTTCGGCCCGGCTATATGATTCGGGACTATATCGGCGGCAAGCACGACCGTTACCTGGCGCCTCTGACGGCCCTCATCATCTTCTACGCGTTCTTCACGCTCATTTCGGCCGCCCTGCAGCCGCTGGAGCCCAAGGAGGAGAGCGAGGGCGTCTCGGTGGAAATCGTTGATGATAAGGCCGATGAACGCGCAGAAACCTCAGACGCAGCAGAAACCTCAGAAATAGGCAACGAAGTCTTCAAAGGCATCATGCAGATTGCCAAGCAGGGCTACACGCTCCTCCACCTGGACACCCGTCCGGAGGCTGTGGACTCGCGCCCCAAAGCGGCCCTCGCGGCCCTGGAAGACTCGCTGAGGAGCAAAGGCATCACTCTTTTTCTGGGTGATTTCTTCCTCCTCTGGCTGTCCATGGGCCTTTGCCTGCGAAAGTACAAGGTGTCCTGGTCGGCCTCTGCAGCGGCAGCAGCGTACGTTCTCTGCCAATTCTGCTTTTTCATGTTCTTCGCCGTCCTTGTGAGTTGGGGGCAGCGCTCCTCCACGGGTATCATCGTCCAGGCCCTCATTCTCGTTGTCGATTATCACCAGTGGCTCTCGCTGAGTTGGCGCAAAAGTATCGGCCGAACCATCTGGACGGGCATTTTCTATGGACTCATCTGGCTTTTGTTCTGGATTCTGGTAGGCGGTGGAATTCTTGCTGTCGCTTGGGCCAGGGGCATTTTTTGATTGACGGGAATTTTGCGAACATCGTGAGAGGGCTTGTGTATTTTCCGGAAATCGGCTAAATTTGCAGTGATGAAACGGATTTTGGGCATATTGCTGTTGGTTACGACGCTGTTTGCATCGTGCCGCAAGGTGCCGGCTTCGGACGTGGCGGGCTCCTGGCAGGCCGTTCACGAGGATTGGACCGTCGTCACGGACGGGAACAAAACCACGGCTTCTTATGACATTTCAAAGGATCCGGCCGATGATTTCACGGTGATGCAACTGCTCAATTCCTCGTTCATCGTGATGTCCAGTACCAATCTTAATACGGCCGAGAAGTTCTTCACCATGTATTATTCGGACCGATTCTCTCCGCTGACGGTGAGATCTGCCCGGCTCCGGTACGGGAAAATCAAGAGCGGAAACGCTTCCTGGGTCATCCGTTCGGTGGATGAGCAGGAAATGGTGGTGGATTATGACAGCGGTAAAATCGATGCCGATGGTTCCGTTATCCGCCGCCAGGCCCACATCGTCTTCCAGAAGACCTGGGACAAGGTGATTCGCCAGTAGTCGCTGTCAGTCAGTTATTTGGGAATAATTGCCGATAATAATCGGCCTTTTTCTCCAGTGCCAGCGGATAGGCCCTGGAACTGGACGGCATACGCCAGAACCGCAAGGGTGCCCGACCCTCTCCGGGTGCCTCGTCATTGCCGGCTTGACCGGCAATCTCCATCCATTCGCCGACGGTGGTGATAAGGGTGTGGCAGGAGGGAATTCGTTTCAGAAGCGCCGGGATGTCGGTGGGGGTGACCACTTCCAGAAAGGCGTCGGAGGCGTTGTTCTTGAGGCGCCGCACTTCGCAGGCGGTGTCGTAGAAGGCCAGGCCTTCATCGGCACAAAACCGGCGAATCAATGCTTCGTTGAAGCGCTTTTCGCCGGGGATGCAGAAGTGGTCCTTGTCGGCAAAATGGATAAGGCCCATGATGCGCCAAAAGTCATTCTGCCAATTGGGGTAGTAGAAGGGCATGTTCCAGCGGTGCGGCTGCGGCGGGAAACTCCCCAGAAAGAGCATCCGCGCCCCTTCCGGAAGAAACGGCTCAAAAGGATGCCGCTCGACGGATATCTTGTCCTGACTCATTTCAAATACTGTAGCCGGAGGGGCTCGGGGAACCGCTCAATCGCGTACCGGAGCATGGTCCGTGGCATTTGCGGATAGCAGGGGAGGAGCCATCGCTCCAGAGCCGCCCGGTCGCGTTTTCCTGCCTCGCGAAGGAGCCAGCCTACGGCTTTGTGGATGAGGTCGTGGGGATGGTGGAGGAGAATATCGGCAATGGCAAAGGTGTCCTGGAGTTCCCCGTGGCGGATGAAAGTCATGGTGCTAACGATGCCGATGCGCTGCTCCCAGATGGTGCGGCCGTTCCGGGCCAGGTTGTAAAGGAGGCTGCGGTCCTGCTGATGGAGGAGCCATTCGCCCAGCAGGGGATAGCAACTGAGGTCCACCAGGTCCCAGTTGTTGATGTGCTCAGTGTTGGCGAGGTAGAAGTCGATGCACGCCTCCCGGGAGAGGTGCCCGGTTTCTGCCGGGCATGACACCGTCGCCTTCCCCGTCATTGCCGGCTTGTCCGGCGATCTCTTTGCATGCTTGAAGATTTCCACCAGCGTCAGAAGGGCTGCCAGGCGCACTTCATGGTATTCGCTGGCAATGCAGCGTCCGAGTTCTTCAATGTCTGTCGTCTTCCAGCAGGCTTTCACGACGGCCCGCGTCACGGGTACCTTGATTCCCAAGAACTTATCGCCTTCTCCGTATTGGCCCGGACCGGTTTTGAAGAATCGGCTCAAGCCCTCCACCTGCGACGGATCGGCCGATGCCAGCATGTTGTCGTAGAGCGTCATAGAATTTGCCCGGCGGCGTTTTTGGTGTCCACCTTCTCTATGATACGCTCCAGCGTGCCGTCTTCGGCGAAGATAAACGTGCGTCGGAGCGTGCCCATAGTGGTTTTTCCGTACATTTTCTTTTCCCCCCATGCGCCGAATGCCTGCAACATTTCAGTGGAAGTGTCCGATAGGAGGCGGAAGGGGAGTCCGTGCTTGGCCCGGAAACCCGTGTGGGACTTGGCGCTGTCCTTGCTCACCCCCACCACATTGTACCCGGCCTCGGTGAGGGCCGCGTAACTGTCCCGGAAACTGCACGCCTCGGCCGTACACCCCGACGTGTTGTCCTTGGGATAAAAATAGATGATGGTCTTTCGGCCATTGCCGATAAAGTCTTCAGACTTAACCACTTGTCCGTCCTGATCCAGCACTTCGAACGAGGGCATCATGTCTCCAATCTTAAGCATATTCCTACCTCTTTTTCATTTTTTCAAAGATACGCATTTCCCCCGGATTGACCAATGCCTAATCCTTTACCGTTCACTTTTTTCCATTTGCCCTTTATACATTCCGTCGGAACCTGAAACTTGACCAACGTCGGACGAAAAGTGCGGAAAACCGTCGGCCCTTGGCACGGTTCTGACCAATGTCGGACGAAAAGTGCGGAAAACCGTCGGCCCCTGGCACGGTTCTGACCAACGTCGGACGAAAAATGGGGAAAACCGTCGGCCCTTGGTACAAACTTGACCAACGTCGGACGAAAAGTGTAGAAAACCGTCGTCCCTTGGCACGGTTCTGACCAACGTCGGACGAAAAGTGCGGAAAACCGTCGGTCCCTGGCACGGTTCTGACCAATGTCGGACGAAAAGTGGAATGATTAACCAATAAAAATGCTTATTCTGATACTTAAATGGCAGATTTTCTACAGAATATATTGCTCCGTATTTGATGAATTCTTATATTTGCCCCAAATGAAAGGGCAGGGCTAACCTGCACTCATAATCTATTGAAGAGTTGGATATGAAGAAGTATTATTTGGTCAGTACAGACCATCTGGAGGAAAATCTTTGGTTTCGGGATGATGAAGATTTTATCGTGGGGATGAATCATGTTGCCATTCAGGTTGCGCGTTGTCCGGAAATCTTGATGCTCGCTTTTATTCTGATGTCGAATCATGTACATTTTGTCATGTATGGAACATATAGTCAGGTGCATGAATTTGCCATTCGTTTCAAAGCGCGTTATTCTCAGTATTACAGCCGAAAATGGGGAGCGAAGAATATTCTTCGTCGGAATCGGATTGACATTAGGGAAATCCAAGTTGGTGACGAGGCGCTTGAAAGGAATGTCGCATATGTTCAGATGAACTGTGTGGCAGCATCCATTTGTGCCCACCCTACCCAGTATCGCTGGGGAACAGGAAATCTCTTTTTCAAAGGGATCGATAATCAACAATCGGCCCGCCCGCTGTCAAGTTTTTCCCGCCGGGCCCGGGAGAAGATGTTGCACAGTGAGTGTGCCGATATTCCTGGAGACTGGCTTGTGGCCGATGCCGGTTATGTGCTCCCGCAATCTTATGTGGCTACGGATGCAGTGGAACGGCTATTTCGAACCCCCGCAAGGATGAATTATTTTCTGAATTCCTCTTCCAAGGCCAGAAAGCGGATAGAGGTGGAAAAGAATCTTCCTGCATTTCGGGACCAGGTTATTCTGCAGGCGCTTCCGGATTTATGCCAAAGTCTTTTCCAAAAGCCTGATTTTCAGGATTTGTCCACGCTGGAGAAGACAGAATTCCTGCGGCAGATCCTCTTTCGTTTCAGTTCCAATGTAAATCAGGTGGCGCGGGTGTGCGGCCTTACCTATGCCGATGCCGCCCGCCTTCTGGACACCGCCTGACCGACCCCATTCATGCCGAACCCCGTCGAGCCCTGGCACGGTTCTGACCAATGTCGGACGAAAAGTGCGGAAAACCGTCGGCCCTTGGCACGGTTCTGACCGACGTCGGACGAAAAGTGTGGAAAACCGTCGGCCCTTGGCACGGTTCTGACCAGTGTCGGACGAAAAGTGCAGAAAACCGTCGGGCCCTGGCACGGTTCTGACCAACGTCGGACGAAAAGTGTAGAAAACCGTCGGCCCCTGATACGGTTCTGACCAGTGTCGGACGAAAAGTGCGGAAAACCGTCGGTCCTTGGCGCCGATGTGACCAACGTCGGACGAAAAGTGGGGAAAATCGTCGGTCCTTGGCGCGAACTTGACCAACTACCGACGTTAGCGAGGCGCAGGTGTGCGGTCTAACCTATGCCGATTCCGCCCGCCTTCTGGACACCGCCTAACCGACTTCATTCATGCCAATCCGCGTCGGCCCCTGGCACGGTTCTGACCAACGTCGGACGAAAAGTGTGGAAAATCGTCGGTCCTTGGCACGGTTCTGACCAATGTCGGACGAAAAGTGCGGAAAACCGTCGTCCCTTGGCACCGATATGACCAACTACCGACGTTAGCGACTGCATTGATGGTATTTACAACAGGAAAAAGAGTGCGACGCCGAGCATGGAGAAGGCGACGCCGATGACCTCACGTAACTTGATGCGCTGTTTGTAGAGGAAGGCGTAGGGGAAGAGGATGAAGACGGGGGTTAGGGCCATGAGGGTGGAGGCGATGCCGGCGTTGGTGTATTGGACGGCCATGAGCGATAGCGATACGCCCAGCACGGGGCCAAACATGGTCATGATGAGGGCATAGCGCATGCCGGTCCGGTCATGAACAGCCTGTTTCAGGGCTCCCAGATTGCGTTGTAATGCCATCAGAAGCAGGAAGCCCAGGGCTCCTACCAGTGCACGGATCATAGTGGAAGCGAAGGGCAGCATGGCGGTCATGGCTGCCGGTGCATCCGCAGGAACGGCAGTGGCGTAGTACTGCATGCCCACTTTGCTCAGAACAAGGCCCACACCTTGGCCGAGGCCGGCTCCCAGCCCCAGCAGCACTCCCTTCCACGGCAGGGTCAGGTGCACTTTGTGCCCGCTGTCGTGGCTTAAGATGGAGATGGCTATGCCACAGAGTGTTACGCCCATCGCGAGGCCGGCTTTCCACGAAAGCGTTTCTCCCAGGATGGCCCAACCGGCGATGGCGGCCATGGGCGGTGCCAGGGTCATGAAGAGCTGGCCGAAGCGAGCCCCGATGGAGAGGTAGCAGTTGAACAGGCACCAGTCCCCGAAGACATATCCTACCAGGGCAGAGAGTCCCAGCCATAGCCAGGCCTTGCCGGATGCATAGGCGGGATAGGGGTGTCCGATGCCTACCCAAAGAAGCAGGCCGAGGAAAACGAAGGCCATGGAAAGGCGTAGTACATTGGCCGTCATGGACCCGAGCCGATGGCTGGCTTTATCGGCAAATAGGGCCGTTATCGTCCAGAAAACGGCAACGACGAGGGATATGATTTCTCCAAGGTGCTGCATAGCAGGAGGCGAAGATACATAAAATAATTCAAAATGAACCGCTAATGTTTTTTGCGCGCTTCAAAAAAGATTACTATATTTGTCAAACTAACCACTTGCTTAAGGCTTAAACTTTTTTTTATGGATGTACTAAAAAAAGTTTCTTCCTGGTATTTCAGCAAAAACGTGCTGCCATACTGGGTGATTTTGCTGGCCGATGCCCTCACGGTATTCGTATGCAGCATATTTACCTATTGGATTGCCCATAACACGCAGATTACCTACGAGCATCATACGGCCCTCTTTTATACCTCGCTCCTGTATGCCGGCATCAGTTGGATCGGAGCCCGGGTTTTCAAGACCTATTCCGGCGTGCTCCGTTATTCCAGTTTTGTGGATCTGCTCAAACTGGTCTATGCCAACCTGCTCTCCCTGGCGATCGCCCTGGGGACCCACTTCCTCTTCAAGTATCTGGACGTGGAGGCATTGAGTGCCATGAACATGGTCAACACCATCGTGACCTTCCTCCTGGCTACCCTGGCCATGTGGGGCATCCGCATTCTGGCCAAACTTGTTTTTGATAATTCCAACATCAACAGCAAGGCTCCGCGTTCACTCATTTATGGCGCACTGACGGGGGGCATCTCACTTGCCAAGAATGTCCGCGCCCAGATTCCGCTCCAGTTCGACCTGCAGGGATTCATCACCCATGAGCATCGCATCAAGGACATGAGACTGATGGGCCTTCCCGTCTATACGCTGGATGAGAATCTGGAATCCATTTTCAAAAGGCAGGGAATCAAGGCGGTTCTAGTGAGCCCGCTCCGCGTCAAGGAGTTCCGTGAGCTCGTCTCCGAGATCGCGATGCTGATGTGCTATGAGGCCACCCGCGACCTGCCCCTGGAGGAGGTCGATGTGGAGACCCCCGTCGCAACCGCCAAGTGCAAACGCATTGCCGGCAAGAAGCTGGCGGT
>ONTQ01000177.1 GCA_900320795.1 uncultured Bacteroidales bacterium | reverse complement strand
ATTGTCGAGAAACTCGGTGAGAAACGCGCCGTGGCAGCCATTGCCGCGGCGACCATGATCATCTGCGCTGTCGGCGTCTTTGTGGATATTTCCGTTATCACCGTGGCCCCCATCGCGCTGGCCATCGGAAGGCGCGCAGGTCTCTCCAGAAGCGGGATCCTCGTTGCCATGATCGGAGGCGGCAAAGCCGGCAATATCATCTCCCCCAACCCCAACACCATTGCCGTCTCCGAAGCTTTTGAACAGCCCCTGACCTCTGTCATGGCCCGCAATATCATCCCTGCCCTCTGTGCCCTGGTCATGGCCATCGTCCTGGCCAACCTGATTATCCGGCTTACCATCCGCTGGGTGCCCTGGTTCCGCACCCCCACTTTCCAGGAGAACAAGGGGATGTTCATTACCCTGACGGGTATTTTGCTGTTCATCTTCTTCTGTTTCACGGGATTTAACAATTCGGTGGAGAGCTTCGTCTCAATGGCGAGCCGCATAATGGCGGAATTCGCTTTCCTTCTGGGGACTATTTTCCTGTCCATCTTCATCCGCCTGAACAAGCAGGAGCGCCGTCACGCGATTTCGGTGTATCTTCCGCTGATTGTGCTTGCCTTCCTGGTCATATTCTTCCGGATTATCTTCATTCCGGACAGCGCTCTGAACCTGATATTTCCTCCCGTCATGTTTGGCTTTGCCCTCTGGCAGGTCGTTGTCAATATCCGCAGGGGGGCTTCTTTACCCAATTCCGACCGTGCCTTGTTGTGGGGATCGGCCGCTGTAATGGCAATCAGTACTGTTGTCAGCTGGTCCGGGCTGGTTATGATGGCACTCCTTTTCCTGATCTGGTGGCTCTTCCTGCTGATGTTGCTTCAACTGCTGGTGGCGGTATCCGTCATCATCGAACGGCACTATAAGAAAACCATCAAGGAGAGAACCCTGGCATACAAGAAAAAGCATCCTTTCCTTCCCGTCTCATCCGAACCCGGAGCGTTCATCGAAGTGACCTGGGCGTATGACCTGTCCAAGAAGATGCTGTTGCCCGTCCTGGGTATCTGGTCGCTTCCCGTGGCGGTGAACCTGGCCTGCCGCGTGTTCAACCTGAACAACGTGGCCTCCAAGATATTCATGGAACCGTTCCTCTATGTGGAAAAAGTGGTGAACCTGTCCCTTTTCAAACTCATCCTGGTGGTGAGCCTGTACTTCGTTTTCCGCTATCTGGTCTATGCCATCAAGGCCTTCTTCAAGGTATGGAGGACCAAGGCGGTGCTGAACAAGATGAAAGACCCGGCCCTGTTCAAGGAGAGTGACATCAACTTTAATCTGGCCAACAATATCATCTCTCTGGTGGGATGGGGTATTTACGTCATCGCAGCCCTGGTGATGCTGGAGATCCCGACATCGGCCCTTACCATTGTCGCTACCGGTTTCACTACAGGTATCGGCTTTGCCATGAAGGATGTTCTCAATAACTTTTTCTATGGCGTTCAACTCATGGGCGGCCGTGTCCGGGTGGGGGATACCATCGAATGTGACGGCATACGGGGCAAGGTGGAAAGCCTCAGCTATCAGAGTACCCAGGTGGCTTCCGAGGATGGTTCCATCATTGCTTTCACCAATACTTCCCTGTTCAACAAGAACTTTAAGAACCTCACGCGGAACCATCAGTATGAGATGATTAACTTCACGGTGGGTGTGAAGTACGGAACCGATGTAGAGAAAGCCCGTCAGGTTATTCGAGAGGCCCTGGAGCCACTTCTGGTGAAAGACAAATACGGACGAGACCTGGTGGATATGAAAAAGGGAATCGCCATCCGGCTCCGCAATTTCGGAGACAGTTCCATCGATATCCAAGTACTGCTCTTTGCGGCGGTGGAGGTGCATTATTCCTTTGCTGCGAATGCCAAGGAAGCCATCTACAATGCATTTAATGCCAACGGCATCGAGATTCCTTTCCCGCAGCGGGATGTCTATATCAAGGAAACCCCTAAGGCTGAATAGTCTCCAGCAGCAGTTCGAACAGGCGGGGCTTGGCGTAATTGTCAAGTTCCGCTTCTTTTATCCAGAAGTAGCCTTCCGGCAGGGAAGGCCTATCCGAGGGTTCCCAGAGATAGAAACCGGCCAGGAGGGTGAGGTGGGTCAGTTGGTGCTTCACCCCGGTTTTCAGCAAGACGGGAGATTCATCACTGCACTTGGAATGAAAAGTGGAGGGAACCGCTACAAGGGGTTCATAGAGGCCCTGCCAGATGTCGCCGGGGCCGCGGCGTCGGATGGCCGTCTCTCCGTTGAAACGGACATAGATGTAATTTAGTTGCCTTTCCTGGGGTTTTACCGCCGTTTTCCTGAGCGGCAGGAGACTTGTCCGGCCAGTTCGGAAGGCATTGCAGCTTCCCTGGAGCGGGCAGGTGAGACAGTCTGGATTCTGCGGAGTGCACTGGAGGGCGCCGAAGTCCATCATGCCCTGGTTGAAGGCCGATGCTTCTTTCTCTGGCAACAGCTTGTTGGCCAACATGGTAAATTCCTTTTTGGCCTCCGTTGTGCCCACTGGAGTCGGAATGCCGAAATGGCGGGCCAGCACACGGTACACATTGCCGTCCACGACGGCGGCTGGGATGCCGAAGCAAATGGATCCGATGGCAGCTGCCGTATAGTCTCCAATGCCTTTAAGGGAGCGGATGCCCTCCAGGGTGTCCGGGAAGGCGCCCAGAGCGACAATCTGCCTGGCGGCAGTGTGAAGATTCCGGGCGCGGGAGTAGTAGCCGAGGCCTTCCCAGAGTCGGAGGATTTCGTCTTCGGTGGCATCAGCCAGGGCCTGGACGGAAGGGAAGCGCTTCATGAAGCGGTGCCAGTAGGCGGTTCCCTGGGCTATCCGGGTCTGCTGGAGGATGATTTCGCTAAGCCAGACGGCATACGGATCCCGGGTATGTCGCCAGGGGAGGTCCCGGCCGTTTTCGGCATA
>ONTQ01000028.1 GCA_900320795.1 uncultured Bacteroidales bacterium | reverse complement strand
AAAAGCCCATCACCATCGCCCGTCACGCCTACGGCGACGTCTATCGTGACGTGGAAATCCAGACGACGGAACCCGGCGTAGCCAAACTCGTTTTCGAGGGAGCTTCCGGCCAACGTATCGAAGAAGTGATTCACGAGTTTGCCGGCCCCGGCGTCATCGAAGGAATGCACAATACCGACAAGTCCATCGCCAGCTTTGCCCATGCCTGTTTCAAGTATGCCCTGGATGTGAAGCAGAACCTGTGGTTTGCCACTAAAGATACCATCTCCAAGAAGTATGACGGCCGTTTCAAGGCCATCTTCGAGGATATCTATGAGAAAGAATACAAGGAGCAGTTTGAAGCAGCCGGCATCGAGTATTTCTACACCCTCATCGACGACGCCGTTGCCCGCGTTATGCGTTCTGAAGGCGGCTTCATTTGGGCCTGCAAGAATTACGACGGCGACGTGATGTCCGACATGGTATCCACCGCTTTCGGTTCCCTGGCCATGATGACCTCCGTCCTTGTAAGCCCCGACGGCAAGTACGAGTATGAGGCTGCTCACGGCACTGTAACCCGTCACTATTACAAGTACCTGAAAGGAGAGGAGACCTCTACCAACCCGATGGCTACCATATTCGCCTGGAGCGGTGCTTTCCGCAAGCGCGGTGAAATGGACAACCTCCCGGAATTGGTGAACTACGCCAACCAGTTGGAACAGGCCTGCTTCGACACTCTGAATGAAGGTCTGGAGACCAAGGACCTGGTGAACCTCTCCGAAGGCATCACCCCGAAGGGCCTCACCTCCCTCCAGTTCCTGCAGGAAATCCGCAAGCGCCTGGAAGTGCGCCTGGGGGCCTAGTGATCTGATCTTTATATCTGCAAAAGGCCGGCAAAATAAGCCGGCCTTTTATGTGTAATATAGGGCCCGATAAAGCTACCCCAGAGGATAGAAGATGGATTCGTAACGGCTGTTCCAACTTTGGTCATAATGCTTTCGTACGGTGCGGGCGCTGGCGAACTGGACGAAGTTGGCCCAGGCTTCGAGGAACAGGACGGCAAAATCCGTGCGGTCATGAAGGGCCAGTGCGAAAAGAGTATAGACGGCGACGATATAGACGTCTGCCCTTTCGCGGTCATCGGCCTGGGGGGAGGATGGAGTGACCAGGGTGAGCCGCTCGGCCTGGGCAAAAGCCAGGTCGGCGATAGCATCGGCCAGAAGGGCTTCTTCTGAAGGGGCATACAATTGGATGCAGTAGCGTTCGGCGGCGAATTTCCGAACGGAAACTTCCATATCCAGTTTCGGAAAAGGATTGGGAAGGGCCGATTCGAAATAGCGCGCCGGATGGGCTTCCCCCTTCAGAAACTGAAGGGCCAGGACACAGTAATCCCGCACGCTGGCTTCAATCACCATCGCAAAAGGAGCCTTGGGGTCTATCCGGGTCAATATTTCTTGTACTTTGGCCATAAGTGACTCCAAATATACAAAAAATCTATTAATTTTGTCTTTATGAAAATTGTGTTTCTTGATGCGATCTCCATGGGGGATGTCTCCCTGGAAGAAATGGCCGCCCTTGGCGAGCTCAGATGTTATCCCAGTTCTACGGCCGTGGAGGCACGGGAAAGGGTGAAGGATGCCCATGTCGCCTGTCTCAACAAGGTCGTTGTGGACCAGGCGTTCCTGGATGCAGCACCCCGGCTCAAACTCATCTGTGAAGCCGGTACGGGAATCAATAATATCGACGTGAAACTTTGCGAGGAAAGAGGCGTTGCTGTCCGCAATGTAGCGGCATACTCAACAGATTCCGTGGCGCAGACAGCCTGGATGCACATCCTGAACCTCTGTGGTCGTGCCTTCCATTACCAGGATTTTGTCCGCAGCGGGGCCTACAGCAAGAATCCCGTCCATGTCGATTATGCCCATCCCTTCACGGAAATCTCCGGCAAAACGCTCGGAATTGTCGGCATGGGGGCCATCGGACAGAAAGTCGCCGCCATTGGCAAGGCATTCGGAATGGAGGTTATTTATTTCTCTACCTCCGGCACAGGACATTGCAAGGATTATCCCTGCGTGAGTTTGGAGGATCTTCTGCAAAGGGCCGATGTCATCTCCATCCACGCTCCTTATAATGAACGTACGGCCGGCCTGATCGGCTATGATGCTTTCAAGAAAATGAAGCGGACGGCTGTTTTGGTTAATACCGGCAGGGGAGGAATCGCTGTTGAAGCCGACTTGGCCCGTGCATTGGATGACGGACTTATCAAAGGCGCCGCACTGGATGTCTATGTAAAAGAGCCGCTTCCGCTCGAAAGCCCGCTTATGCATTTGCAACATCCTGAACGTCTGATATTTAGCCCTCATATTGCCTGGTACTCCATTGAGGCTCGTGCCCGGCTGGCTCATGAGATGGCTGAAAATATCCGTAAATTTTTTGCATAATTCTATTGTAAATCAAAAAAGAATTCATACCTTTGCGGTGTACTATTAAACTAATACACAAGCAAAGATATGATTACCGTTACCAATTTATCCTTCAATTACGGATCTAAAGAGGTACTCAAAAGTATCTCTTTGGAAGTGAAAGGAGGTAGTATCTATGGCCTACTCGGTGAGAATGGCGTAGGGAAAACTACCTTTCTTACCCTTTTGTGCGGACTCAAGAAACCCCAGAAGGGAACTATCGAGGTGGATGGCCGATATCCGTTTGACCGTCAGCCTTCTCTCCTTGCCGAACAGTTCTATCTGCCGGATGAAGTCGTTCCCGTACATGCCCGTGCCGAAGCCTTCTCCCGTGAGAATGGGGCACTCTGGCCTCAATACGATCACGCCAAATTCCTGGAGGTCCTCCAGATCTTCGAAGTGGACCCGAAGCAGAGAATGGACACCATGAGTTCCGGCCAGCTCAAGAAGACCTGGATCTCCTTTGCTCTGGCCTGCAATGCGCTCTATTATTATATGGCTGAACCTACGAACGGATTGGACATTCCCTCTAAGGCCCAGTTCCGCAAGGCCATTACCAAATACACCACGGAAGAATCGGCCGTTGTCATCTCTACCCACCAGGTGCGGGATCTGGAGAACATCATCGATCCCATCATCATCCTGGACAAACAAGATGTGCTTCTGAGCGCCTCCCTGGCAGAAGTCAGCCATAAACTGTTCTTCGACTACGGAAGCCAGCTTCACGCCGACGCCCTCTATCTTGAACAGACGCCCGGTGGCTGTATCCAGGTATATCCGAATACCACCGGAGAGGAGTCCAAGGTAAACCTGGAGGCCCTTTTCAACACCGTGCATCAGCACAAACAGGAGATCAAAGAAATCTTTAAAACCCGTTAAGCCATGGTGAACGATACTTTCAGCGCAAAGCGCTTTGGAAAATACTTCAAGTATGACCTTAAACAACTCTGGCACAACAATGGCAAGGCCGCCATTGCCCTGGGTTTCATCAGCGTCATCTGTTATATCGTCTGGGTTGCCTTCTCCCTTATTATCTCCGGAGTATGGCAGGCTCCCGGTCTCACCGCACGTTATGCTTTCTTTTGTCTCGGTGTCACAATCCTGGTCTTTTATCAGACCCGTACATATGGTTATCTGACCGAGAAAAAAGCCGGCCAGTCCTGGCTGATGATTCCGGCTTCCACCTTGGAAAAATTCGTTTCGATGATGATTATCACCGTCGTTGTGATTCCGGTGGCCTATTTATTCTCCTATCTGGCGCTTGACAGCCTCATCGGTTTGCTCGACCATACCTCCGGAGGCCCGCTGGTCGCAGGTTACGGTGTGATTCTGGAAAAATTTAACAGTTTCCTTTCCGCCGCCAGCGAAGAAGGGTTCAAGTTCAATGTGGCGGCTTTCGCCGTTCCCATTGCCGTGCAGTTTGTTTTCAACCTGCTATACTTCCTTTTCTGCGGCCTCTGCTTCAAGAAATGGAAGATTATGGGCGCCCTGGGTATCATGCTGGCCGTGGAAGCCGTGATAACTCCCATTCTCTCTTCGCTTATCTTCAAGTACTGGACACCGGCCATTTCGGCCAATGATTATCAGGGAGACCCGGCAGTCATCAATGATATTTTGCATCAGGTGGCCATTTATGCGAATGTGATCAATGCTGTTCTGCTCATTGGTGTCGCCGTGGCTATCTATTATCGGCTCAAAACATTAAAGCATTAAGAGTATGGACTTTCACGCAGAAAAACCCATCTTCCTGCAGATTGCAGACGCCATTTGTGACCGAATTCTTTCGGGGCAGCTGAAAGGCGATGAGCGGATTCCCTCCGTGCGGGAATATGGCGCAGAAGTCGGGGTGAACCCCAATACGATGATGCGTACATATGAAAAACTCACGACAGATGAAATCATCTACAACAAACGCGGAATCGGCTATTTCGTATCGGCCGATGCCCGTGCGAAAATCCTGGCCTCGCAAAAGGCCGAATTCCTGAAGGTGGAAGTCCCCGCCATCCTTCGTAAAATGGAACTTCTGGGGTTGGATGCCAGTATTTTTAACAAATAGTCAGTTATGAAAAAAGTATGGATGGCCATGGCGTTGGCCATGGTAATTTTGACCGGTTGTACGTTAAATCATTTCGGCCGAAGAATTGTGTACTGCAATGATGAAGTGATAACCAAGGACTTGGGATTGACCGGATTTGACCGCATTGTCGTCAACGGTAGTGCCGATTTGAAATATTCCCAGGCCGAAGGGGACGGGGTAGAAGTGACGGCCAACAAAGATGTGTTCCCTTATCTGCGGTTTCGTGTGGAAGAAGGTGCCCTCTTTCTGGAAACAGTGGACACCGTTCAGTTGAAGGCGGAGAAATTTGATGTCTATGTGGCCAGTTCTGTCCTGAAAAGTGTTACGGTGAACGGTGCGGCCGATGCCAGTATCGTCGCCATTGACTCCGATGAAGATTTGACCATTACGGTGAATGGAGCCGGCGATGTGGAAATGGGAAATATCCGTGTACCCCGTCTGGATTATACCATCAACGGAGCCGGAGACCTGAGGGCATCCGGGCTGAAAGTCGGGAAACTGTATGTGAGTGTCCATGGCGCCGGTGACATTAAATTGGCCGGCGAAGCCGAATATGCCAGTTTCAGCGTTTCAGGGGCCGGAGATATCGATGCCGTCGGACTGTCCTGCCCGAACATTGAGAAAAAAAAGAGCGGCGTAGCCAGTATCCGTACCCAGTAAATTACGGATGCATCTTCCGCCAGGCATCGGGCGTGAACCCGGTGTAGTCTTTAAACTGGTGGGTAAAATTGGCGCGGTCGTTGAATCCTACCCGCTGGCCGATAACCGTTGCGCTGGATTCCCGGTCTTCCAGGAGCATGACCATGGCGTCTTCCAGCCGGAGGTGTGAACGGAAGGTGCGGAAGTCTTCGCCCCGGGTTTGAAAATAGCGATACAAGGTCGCAGAGTCTGTTCCGATACGCCGGGCTGCATCTTCGATGGTGCGGTCCGGCATTCGGTATCCCTTCCCTTCGACCCATTTGGAAACCAGTTTATCCAGCCGTCGGACTGTCTGGGGGAGGATGGGAATCACCGGTTTTCCCTTGGGAAGGGCCTGTTGTCCGGATACGGGGATAGAAGAAGCCTGTTCTGAAGGTTTGAACAGGCTTCTGAGGGATTCTTTGAGGGAACGCTTACCAGCCAAGGACATAGGCGAAGATGAGCGGTGCTACGATGGTGGCGTCGGATTCTACGATAAACTTGGGTGTATCGGGTGCCAGCTTGCCCCAAGTGATTTTCTCGTTGGGAACGGCACCGGAATAAGAGCCATAGGAAGTAGTAGAATCGGAAATCTGGCAGAAATAGGCCCAGAGGGGAGTGCCTTCCCAGCCCAGGTCCTGTTCCATCATGGGAACGCAGCAGATGGGGAAGTCTCCGGCCGTACCGCCGCCAATCTGGAAGAAGCCGACGCCGGGGGCGTTCTTCTTGTACCAGTCCACAAGGAACATCATCACCTCGACACCCTGGATGACCATGTGGGGATCATATTCTCCGCGAATGACATGGGCGGTGAAAATGTTACCGGTAGTGCAGTCTTCCCAGGCGGGGCAGATGATGGGGATGTTCTTTTCGCAGGCGGCGAGGACCCAACTGTCCTTGGGGTCAATCTCGTAATACTGTTTGAGAACACCGCTGCGGAGCATCTGATAGATGAATTCATATGGGAGATATCTCTTTCCCTCGGCCTTGGCCTTGTCCCAAACCTCTACCAGGTGTTTTTCCAGACGGCGGAAAGCCTCTTCTTCGGGAATGCAGGTGTCTGTAACGCGGTTGTAGTGATTGTCCAGAAGTTCCTGTTCCTGCTTGGGAGTGAGGTCGCGGTAGCCGGGAACACGATAATAGTGGCTGTGGGCCACCAGGTTCATGATATCTTCTTCCAGGTTGTTGGCGCTGCAGCAGACGAATGCAATCTTGTCCTGACGAATCATTTCTGCCAGAGACAGGCCGATTTCTGCCGTGGACATGGCGCCGGCCATGGCCAGAAACATTTTACCACCATTGTTCAGGAGGTCTTCGTAGGCTTTTGCAGCATCTACCAGGGCTGCGGAATTGAAGTGACGGTAGTGATGGGTAATGAATTGAGAGATAGGTCCCTTTTCCATTTTAAATAAAGTTATCTGCAGGGCGAAGCCAGTCTTTGACTTCCAACTCTGCGGGTTTGATGCAAAATTAAGAATTATTTGCTAAATTTGCAATCTATGCTGAAACTCATTTTCCTTACTATAACGCAGGCGCTTCTGATGTGCAGTGCCCAGTCCCTTTTTAAGGTAGCCGCAGAAAAAATGGGCGATTTCGCCTGGACCTGGGCCTTTTTCCGGGATGGCGTCTTTACCAATTGGATTCTCCTTGCTGCAGGTCTTTGCGGCCTTGCCGGCCTCATCGAATGGATGTACATGCTCAAGACCTATCCGTTCAGCATTGTTTACCCGCTTTCTTCCCTGAGTTTTCTTTTCGGGATGTTCATCGCCGTCATCTTCTTCCACGAGACGGTCGTCTGGACACAGTGGCTGGGAGTCCTTCTCATACTGGCCGGCTGCGGCCTTATCGTCAAATAATAACCTAAAATCATAACCCGATGGTCCAGGTCTATTGCAAGAATACCAAAGAAACCAAGCGTTTTCCGGAAGGGACATCCCTTCTGCAAATGCTTGCGGAATTTGACTGCCGGAGCCCTTTTCCCATTGTCTCTGCCAAGGTAAACAATGTTTCGCAGGGCCTTAAGTTCAAGGTCTATCAGAATAAGGACATCGAATTCATGGATGTCCGTGACTCGAGCGGCATGCGTGTGTATTGCCGCTCGCTTTGTTTCCTGCTGTATAAGGCCGCTTCCGATGTCTTCCCGGGCAGCAAGCTCTATATGGAGCATCCCATCTCCCGCGGCTATTTCTGCCACCTGAGAAAGGCTGACGGGAAAGACGTGACGGCCGATGACCTTGCCCTCTTGGAGGGACGCATGCGCGAACTGGTCGAGAAGGACATGCCCTTCCACCGCTATGACGTACAGACCGAACGCGCCATCAAGGAGTTCCGCAAGGCCGGATTTGACGACAAGGTACGCCTCCTGGAAACCAGTGGAGAAGCTTACACGGATTACTATACGCTCCGTATCACGACGGTCTCCTGCTCCGCGTCCCTTCCCGCCAGAATCCTTCCGTCCTGGCCGATTATATAGACCAGCCGAAGACCTTTGAGATGTTCAAGGAAGCTCTTCGCTGGAACATCATTATGGGACTGAGCACCGTCGGCGACGTCAATGAGGCCTTCCTCAATGGCCGTGCCAGTGAACTTATCCAGATTGCGGAAGCCTTGCAGGAAAAGAAAATCGTCCAGATTGCAGAGGAAATCGACCGCCGTTATCGTCTGGAAGAGAATCCACTCAAAGTCGTTCTCATCACGGGCCCTTCCTCATCCGGTAAGACCACGTTCTGCAAACGGCTTTCCATCCAACTCAAAGCCTGCGGTCTCAAGCCCATGTCCATGAGCACGGATGACTATTTCGTCAACCGGGTGGAAACCCCCAAGTTCCCCGACGGCAGCTATGACTTTGATAATTTCGATACCGTGGACCACGACCTCATGGAACGCGATATCATGAAACTTATCGGCGGGGAAGAAGTCGATGTCCCCGAGTTCAATTTTGTAACGGGTCTTCGGGAATATAATGGCAAGAAACTCAAGCTGGGAGAGGGGAGAATCCTGCTCATCGAAGGAATTCATGCCTTGAATCCCGGCCTTACCTCACAGATACCGGAGTTCGCGAAATTCAAGATTTTTATCAATACACTCACGGGAACCAACCTGGATAATCACAACTGGATTCCCACGAGCGACAACCGCTTGCTGCGCCGCATTGTGAGAGACTATAACAAGGGCGCCTTCACGGCCCGCGAGTCCATCTCCAACTGGCAGAATGTACTGGATGCCGAGCAAAAGTGGATCTATCCTTATCAGGAGACCGCCGATGTGATGTTCAACAGCGCCTATCTCATCGAGTTCGCGGTGATGAAGAATCATGCAGAACCCATTTTGAGGAGCGTTCCGCAAAACTGCGCGGAATATGCCGAAGCACATCGCCTGCTCAAGTTTATCCACTACTTTACACCGGTGCCGGATAAAGAGATTCCCGCAACATCGCTGCTCCGGGAATTCATCGGCGGATAAACTGCGCCGCTTAAAGCTTCACGTCCTGTTTCTCCAGATAACTGACCACGTCGGCTACCGTCTCAAACTTGGCCAGGGCTTGGTCGGGGATAACGATGCCGTACTGGTCCTCAATCCGCATCAGAAGCTGGAGGATGTCCAGGGAATCGGCCCCCAAATCTTTCTTAATGAGGGATTCCGGTGTAATCTTGGCGGGGTCCAGGCGAAGTTGCTTCGCCAGGATGGCTTGTACTTTCTCAAACATCATAGTGTTCGTATTTAGCGATTTCGGTTTCAATTTTGCCGGAGAGCCGGCTCACTTCCATCTTGTATGCCTGTTCGATGCATTTTTCCACGGCGACGGCTTTGGAAGAGCCATGGCCCTTCACTACCACTTTGGAGGTTCCCAAAAGGACACTGCCTCCGTAGTTCTGGTAATTCATAAATTCCTTTTCTTCCTTGAACATCCGGCTCATCAGAAGGGCTCCCATTTTGTAGAGTGTCCGGCTGTAGATGTCTTTCTTGATTTTCTTGAGTAGTTCCAGGGCGGTTCCTTCCGTGGTTTTCACCAGCACATTGCCGGAGAAGCCGTCGGCCACTACCACATCGTACTTCCCGGAGAGAAGATCCCGGCTTTCCATGTTGCCCACGAAATTCACCGATTCTGTCTCCTGAAGGAGCCCGTATGTCTCGCGGCGTATGTCGTCTCCCTTTTCGGCCTCTTTTCCCACGTTCAGAAGAGCGGTTCTTGGATTCCGGACCCCATAGACATTCTCCATGTAGAGGGAGGCCATGATGGCGAACTGGCGAAGGTGCGCACTGGTTACTTCAACATTGGCTCCGCTGTCGCAGATGCCAACAATCCCCCCGTCCATGGTGGGAAGGATGGGGCAGAAGGCAGGGCGGATGACACCGGGAATGCGGCCCAGCCGCACCAGAGCACCCGTTACGAGCGCGCCCGTGGAGCCGGTTGAAACCATGGCGGCGATGTCGTCCCGGTCCCTCAGGAGGATGATGGCTTTCATCATGGAGGAGTTGCGTTTGAGGCGCACTACATCCGTGGGCTTTTCATCGCAGCCGATGACTTCCGGGGCATGGACAATCTCCAGGCGTCCGGTATCGTAGGCCTTGCCTTCCAGTTCTTTCCGAAGCAGGGATTCGTCACCTGTGAGTATTAGATACAGATCCGGATTGGCCTTGAGGGCGGCCAGGGCTCCGCTTACCGGGGCTTCGGGACAATGGTCTCCGCCGAAGCAGTCTATCAGGATTTTTATCATATTTTCTTTACATAAGAGCGGTAGCGCTTGCATTCCTCGCGCCGGAAACGGCGCCACTGGTTCTGAATCGCGTAATTGTCTTCCAGGTTCAGGTTGGTATCGGCCCACTTGAGGGAGGCGTTTTCCTTGAGCATCCGCATGATAGCCAGGGAGAGGGCGCCGGAAACACCGCGGTTTAAGTATTCCGGGTCCACCCCGACCAGACAGAGATCGAGCACGTCCGGTTTCCGGAGACAGGCCAGAAGCCGTACAAGCGTAAGGGGAGTAAGATGCCCGCGGGTGCCCAGAAGGGCACGGTTCAGCGAAGGGATGGCCAGGCCGAAACAGACGGGCTTCTCGTTCTCATCCAGGATAACGGCTGCATATTTGGGGCTGAGGACCAATCCGAAATTATCCAGCACCAATTGGCGCATGCCCGGGGTAAAAGGAACGGTTCCGTATAGGCCTTCGTAAGATTTGTCAATGAGGTCGAACATCCCGCCGGCATATTTTTTCAACAGGTCGGGGCCGTTTTTTGCATGGCCGAAATGGAGTTTGTAGCGTCGGAAAATGAACGAGACCAACTGGTCCAGTTCCTGCATGGATTCTTCGCTCTCGGGGCCGTAAAGCCGGCTGCAGGTCCAGTCAATCTCCTTTCGGAATCCCAACTTCTCCACATGTTCCTTGTAATAGGGGAAGTTGTACGTCTGTTCGAAAGTGGATGGTTCCTCGAAACCCTCGACCAGCATGCCTTCGCGTTCCAGGTCAGAGTAGTTGAGAGGGCCTACGAGCGTGTCCATCCCTTTTTCCAAGGCCCATCCCTCCAGGGCCTGGAACAGCGCCCGGGATACTTCCGGCTTGTCGATGACGTCGAAACGGGTAAAGCGGCATCGTTTCTCTCCGTTTTTGGCATTGGCATCCTTTTGGATGATTCCCTGAATACGTCCGACGACTTTGTCGTCCTCATAGGCCAGGAAAAAAACGCTCTCACAGGAGGCTTTGTACACATAGTCCTGGCGGAATATCTTTTTCTCGTCGCCATACAGCGGCGGGATGAAGTACGGATTCCCTTTATACAGATTCAGAGAAAAGTTCAGAAATGCTTTTTGTTCCTGTTTGGTCTTGACTTCAGAGACTTTTATCATAATTCGCGGTGCTCAAAATGACAGTGTCAACGTCTTTTTGCGTGAAAACAGACGCCTACGCCGTTGGGGCCGCAATGGCTGCCGGCGGTCGGATTCACATCCACATATTCGATGGGTAATTTGCCATATTTCTCCTCAAGCATCTTACCTACTTCGCGGGCGATTTCCGGTGCATCGGAATGGCCGATGCAGACGCGGTGCTTCTGCACTTCGTCTCCCAGTTCCCCCACTTTGTCCACCAGGTATTCCATGGCTTTCATGCGACCCTTGGCGGTGCCCACGGAGACCATCTTTCCTTCCTGACTCATGTGAATAAGGGGACGGACGCCGATGAGGGTGCCCATGGTGGCGGCCAGGCCGCTCACACGTCCGCTGCGTCGGAAGAACTTGAGGTCGTCGGCAAAGAAATACATGGCGAACTTGTCCACTTCCGTCCGGGCCCATTCCAGGATTTCATCCAGGGTTTTTCCGGCCTTGCAGAGGTCTCCCACTTCGCGGACGATATTGTAACTGATGGTGGTGATGCCCTTGGTGTCGATTTCCTCGAAGCGCGTTCCGGGATATTTATCCTTGAGTTCCGCGACGGCCTGGTCCATGGCGTCGAAGGTGTTGGTCATGGCGCGGGAGAAATGGACGTACAGGATGTCGTTCCCTTCCATGAAATCGCGGGAGAAGTAATTGATGTACTGATCCTTGGAAATGGCGCTGGTGGTTGGAAGGACGCCTCCGCGAAGGACATCGTAGAAGGCGTGGGCGTCGAAGGTTTCGAAGTCCACATACGGATAGGTGGTTTTGGCATCGATGCTGTAAGGCATCGATATGAGTTTGTAGCCGTATTCCGCCGCAATGGCCGGGGTAATGTCGGTGTCTGTGTCGGTGTAGATTTTCAGCATAGTACCAGTATATAATCGTAAATGGGTTGTCCGCCGTCAAGAAGGATTACTTCAGTGCGGGGGAATTGTTTTTCGAAGGACGCATGGAGGGATTCCGCTTCTTCGGCAGGCGTATCGGCCCCGAAAAAGAGAATGAAGATGTCGGCCTTGTCGGCATCCAGTTTCCGGGCCAGGGAAAGGGTTGTTTCCATCCGGTCCTTTCCCGAGGAAAGAATATCTTTTCCGCTGAATCCAATATAGTCTCCGCAGCGCGCTTCGGCCGTATCCCGGATGGCGCGGGAAACCAGACCGGTAGTGACGCTTGCGGCGGCTTCCGTGAGGGAGGAGGCCAGTTCGTCGGCCGGCAGTTCAGGGTCCAGGTTTGCCAGGGCGAAATAACCTTCGCCGGGGGTCTTGGTCGGAATTACCTGAATGAGGGAATCCGTATAAAGGGTAGCGGCCTGACGGGCCGTGAGAATAATGTTGCTGTTGTTGGGGAAAACGAGGATACGCTCGGCGTCCAAGTTTTTGAATGCCTCCAGGAACTTCTCTACAGGCGGATTCATTGTCTGGCCACCCTCGATAACGACATCGGCCCCCATCTCCGTGAAAGCGTCGCAGAGACCCTTCCCGGCGGCAACGGTAACGACGCCAAGGGACTTGCGGCTGCGTTTGAAACGCTCGTCCATGTGATTCTCGTGATGCTGGAGGGTCATGTTTTCCACCTTGACGGTGAGAAATTCACCCCATTCCCGGCATTTGCTCAGAATGGCGCCAGGGTCTTTGGTGTGTACGTGCACTTTCACGATGCTGCCGTCACGGAAAAAGACCAGGGAATCTCCCCGGGAGGCCAGCCAGTCCTGAATCACGCTTTCGTCAAAGGACTCCAAATCCACCTTGCTCCGCTGGAGGCGAAGCAGGAATTCCGTACAGTAGCCGAATTCCAGTTCGCTGTCTTCCGTAAAGGCGTCGAGGTCGATGGCATGGGACGGATGCTTATCCGGACTCTCGTCGGCTACTCCGACCGGCATCCTTCCATGCAGTACATCCCGCATTCCTTCTCCTATGCAAAGCAGTCCCGCACCGCCGCTGTCCACGACGCCCGCTTTCTTCAGGACATCCAGCAACTGCGGTGTATGCTGTAGGGAAAGGTCCATTCCGGCAACCCAGAGGTCGAAAAACTCTTCCAGCGTACTGGCCCGGGAAGCGGCGCTTACCCCTTCCCGCATAACAGTAAGGATGGTGCCTTCAACGGGCTGGGAAACGGCGTGGTATGCCTCTTCCACACCACAGTGCATGGCTTTGGTGAAGGCCTGGATATCGGCCTGCGCAAGCCCCTTGAAGCCTTTTGCGATGCCGGCGAAAATGCGGGAGAGGATGACACCCGAATTGCCCCGGGCGCCCATGAGCATGCCCTGGGAGACCATATCGGCCATTTCGGAGAGGGTTTCCCCATGGGCACGGCTGCCGGCCTCGATGGTCATGTACATATTGTCACCGGTATCTCCGTCCGGAATGGGAAAGACATTGAGGTCGTTGATTATCTGGCGATTTTCGGCCAGCCGGGCGGCACCGCCGCGAATCAGGTTCAGGTAAAGGGTTGCGTCAAGGATATCCATGTTTATTCAGGAATGCGGAAGCTGCGACGGAAGAAGCGGTAACGCGTCAGGATGCGGAACAGCCAGGGCTGCAGAGAATAGGTGATGAGAATGGTGGATGCCATGCCAATGAGTGTGATGAGGCCGATGGAGCGGATGGCCGGGTGCTGGGCAAAGATAAGCGAGAAAGTGACGATAGCCAGCACCATGGCGCTGTAGAAAATAGCCACCTTGTGATAGACCAGCATCTGTTTTTCTCCCCGTCGGGCATCGGCCAGGAGGCCTTCCATCACGAAGATACTGTAATCTACGCCGATACCGTAGATAAAGGTGGAGATGACGATATTGATCAAGTTGAATTCCAGGCCGAAAATGGCCATGTAGCCCTGCATTACATACCAACTGGTGAACATGGGAAGGAAGGCCAAAAGGGCAATCCAGATGTTCCGGAAACTTAGCAGCAGCACAATGAGGACGAAGAGACTGGAAATCCAGAGGGTGGTTGAGAAGTCGTCGTGGACGATTTCCACCATGTCGCGACAGTAGAAAAACGGTTCCAATACGATGACATGCGGCGCCTGGGTGATGGCTTTCCATACTTTCTGCTGGTCCGCCTTGACGTAGGATACATCCGTAAACACCATGAAGCGGCCACTCTCCTGCTGCTCCAAATAGTTGGACATCAGCCCTGGAGGAATAACGCCCGAAGCGACAAGATCCCCGGTCTCATAATCCGACGAAATCATATTGATGAACGGATCGAACAGCTTGGCGGGGAGTTCATACTCCCGGGCCGATTCAGCGAGATCACGCCGGAGCTGGCCCACACGCCTTCTGTTCCAGAATTTCTTCCAGGTGGAGATGCGAAGCTCTTGATCGGCCTGGGATTGGAAAAGAAGCCGGGTGACAGGGGAGTAACTCTTGACGAGACCGGCCTCCTGCAGGGAATCCAGGTGCTGGAAAAGCCCTTTGTTGTATTCCAGCGCGTCGTCCAGGCTGTTTTCATCCCATGCGGCAAAATACATGTGGGTGAAACCGTCTGCATTCTTTCTGTTATACAGTTCGACGCTTTCACGCAGGGTAGCATTGTCGTAGTCCAGGTTCTGGAGATCACTGTCAAACTTCACTTTGGGACTGAAAGCGATGCCGATGACAATCAAGACGAGGAGCGTGCCGATTACCCATTTGTTGCGGTCCCAGGGCAGGTTATTGATGCGCTCCACCAGCGGGAAACCATGGGTGCGCTTGAACTTGATCTGGCCGGGGTGCAGGAAATGCGGCAGGAAAACCAGAGCGAAGAAAGTATTTCCGATTAAGGAGAAGGTGGCGAAAAGGCCGAAGTCCCTGAGAAGGTCGCTTTCCGTGAAAAGAAGTCCCATGAAGGCGCCCACGGTGGTGAGGCAGCCCAGAAATACGGGAGTGCTCTCATCCCTCAGCAGTTTTTCCACATCTCCCACATAGTAGAAATGGATGAGCACATGCAGGCAGTAACTGATGGCCACGCCCAGCACGATGGCGCTGATTCCAAGGGCCATCAGGGATATGGTTCCCTTAATCCAGTACAGGCAGGCCATGGCAAAGAGAGCGCCATACACAACCGGTACCACCTGCTGCCAGATGAAACTGAACTTGTGGAAACTCATGAGCATGATTACCAGGATGAGCAGGAGCGACAGGCCGATGGTGAGGATGAGGTCTTTTTTGATGGTGCTGGCGTTGGAGACACTTTCCTGGGGCGTTCCGTGGACCAGGATGTGAATATCGGGATTGGCGGCCTCATACTCTTTGATGGCCTTGTTCATCATGTTTACGAAGCGGGTTCCCCTTCCGGAGTCCATGCCGCTGAAATTGGGCGTGATGAAGGCAAGGGCGACGGTTTTGTCAGGGCAGAACAGATGGCCGTCCTGCATGGTGAAACCGCCGATGGCATTCCCGTCAAGGACGACACCCAGCAGTGTCTCCCGGAGGTTGAGCGGGTCCATGGCCACCATCTGGGTGGCTTCGCCGGTCTCGTCTTCCTCGATGATGCGGAAATTCTCGCTCATCTGTTCGTCGATTGCCTCCGTTTCCAAGGCAGGCAGGATGGTCCTGTACCAGGATGTGTCCACGAAAGCGGGAAGGTGTGTAAGAGCGAAGTCCATGGCGCCCATGGCCATGTCGGTATCGAAAGACGAAAGGATGCCGGTGATGTAATGGGTGGCGCTGTCCCGCTTTTCCAGCATGGCGCAGTACTCGTCCATGGCTTCTGCCAGGCGGTCCGTTCCTACCGGTGCAAGCGTGTCCCGCGAGGTTACTTGCAGGAACACTTTGTCCTTGAGGCCGATTTCGCTGAACGCCAGTTCGTTGTCGGTGGATGAGCGGGGCAGGAGTTTGACGATGTTTTCCTCATACTGCAATTTGAATCCGAACCAGGCGAACACCAGCGTACTGCCAATCAGAAGAATATACATCAAGGCTTTATGGTCCCTGAAAAAATGGTATATCGGCAAAAAAATCCTGTGCATTTTTTAATGTGTCTGTAAACATACAAAGATAGGTATAATTCTTTGGAATAGAAAGATTATCTTTGCGAGAGAATTCGTCTTCTATGAAAAAGAGAAACATACTGGGGATTCTGTTACTGGCTTATTGTCTAGTGTGCCGTTTCCATGCTCCTTCGGCAGACTTTTATGCGGAAAAGTTGTATCCCTGCATTTCTGGCCTGTTATCCTTTGTGGCGGCTATCTTTCCGTTCTCGCTGGAGGAAATTGCGGTGATTACTTTCTTTGTGCTCATCCTGTTTCTTGTGGTGAAGGGCATCCGTCGGAGGGAGAGATCCTTCGTCTTGGCGGGGAAGTTGATAACGCTTGTCATGTGGCTCGGCGTGTGGTTCTACATGGGATGGGGTAACAATTACTACCGGACAGGTCTCTATGAACGGAACGGAATTGAACGCGCGGTTTACGACGAAGCGGTGTTCAGAACGTTCCTGAGCGGTTTTACAGCAGAACTCAATCAGGCGGCGACTAAGACGGGAGCCTTCGACAAGGAATCCCTGGAGACGGATATAAAGTCCTATTACACAGATGTTGTGCGCCCATTTGGTTATACCGGGCTTCACGGTTGGCAACACATTAAAAAGCCCCTTTTCAACAGGCTTTACTCGGCCGTTTCCGTTTCCGGCTTTATGGGATCGTTCTTCTGTGAATCCCAGGTCAATGAAGATGTCCTGGACTTGGAATACCCTTTTGTCGCTGCCCATGAACTGGCGCATCTGGCCGGGGTTACCAGTGAAGCGGAGGCGAACTGGTGGGCGTTTGACTTTTGCCGGAACAGCCCGGAAAGTGCCGTATGCTACAGTGGTTACCTCAGCATACTCCCTTATGTGCTTCAGAATGCCAAAATGCTGCTCCCGAGTGACGATTACAATCTCTGGGCAGCATCTGTCAGCGACAAGGTCAAGGCGGATTATACGGCTTCCGTCCGGCATTGGAAAGAATTGAGGGTTGGTTGGATAGACAGGACACAGAGTTGGATTTACAATCTTTTCCTGAAATGGAATGGCGTCTCCGAGGGTATCCACGACTATTTTGGCGTAGTGTCTGTCATAATGACCATGGATGCCGCCGCTATCTGATTTTTCCTAAGGGCCTAAACCTTATCCAGAAGGCGGCAAACTGTTTCAAGGGACAGACCGGTTACCCGGGCTAGTTGTTGAATGTTGCTGGAAAAGCGGTAGCGGAGTTGTTTCAGGAGTTCAGACTTTTCTTCCGGAATCAATTGAGAAAAATGTGATTTCTGGAACAGAGACTGGCACAGGTCGCTGATGGCAGATATAAGTACCGGATCCTTAAAGTTGGGGATGGACATGTCTCCCATCTCAAGGCTGCGTTTTGCTTTGGACGAAGAATTCAAAAAGTAGTTGTATCGTTTAGGTGTATGGAAGAGTGATTCCAGATATTCAACATCTACAAAAGACTCCGGCAATACATATCCGTCGTCTCCAATCAGATTGTCTGGATTCACTTCCAAAGAACTGTGATACAATTTTTTCCGTCTGTTGTCGCATAATGAATCCGCCCGAAATCCCGTTCTGGCCTTATCGCTATAAATACAACATCCCGAGCCCCAATTATACTGAACAGGATGGCTGCACAGATTGGCCGCGACACAGTTCATATGAATGTAAGCAACTACACGTTCCAACGTCTCATTATTATTTTTAACCTCCTGTATGTCAACGGCATTTCTTCGCAGGAGTTCCTTGATACCATATTTGTGCCTGACATATCTGGAGTACTGATTTTTAAACTCATCAATAAACTGTTTTGCCTCTTCCCTGGTTGTACAGGATATCAGAAAGTGTACATGGTTTGACATCAGGATAAAACTGATAATTTTGATCCCCAGTCTTCCTGACACCAGGGCAACTTTGTTCATCCCCACTTTGTAATCTTCTTCTTCCCGGAACCATACCGAGTTCTCCAGGTGTTTGGTCGTAATAAAAAAGTACTTCATCTTTGTTAGCGTTAAAATGTTTGCGCCAAGGTCCAACCTATGGACCTTCAAGCAACTTTTCCATCCAATTCTTTGCGCCAAGGTCCAACCAATGGACCTTCCGGCAAGTTTTCCAGCCAATTCTTTGTGCCAAGGTCCGGCCAATGGACCTTCAGGCAAGTTTTCCGGCCGATTCTTTGCGCCAAGGTCCAACCAATGGACCTTCCGGCAAGTTTTCGGCCCGATTTTTTGCGCCAAGGTCCAGCCGATGGACCTTCCGGTAAGTTTTCGGCCCCATTCTTTGCGCAAGGTCCAACCTGTGGACCTTCAAGCAACTTTTCCATCCAATTCCTTGCGCCAAGGTCCAGCCGATGGACCTTCCGGCAAGTTTTCCGGCCAGTTTTTTGCGCCAAGGTCCAACCAATGGACCTTCCGGTAAGTTTTCGGCCCGATTTTTTGCGCCAAGGTCCAGCCAATGGACCTTCCGGCAATGCAGTCAAGGGATTAAAGGTCCAGGTGACATTGAAGACTGAGGGTTGGGGTGGGAGTGCGGCCGATGCGGACGAGCCAGCCGGTGCGAAGGTATGCTTTGAGGGTACACCATGAGAAACGGTGTTTCCAGGAGCCGACGGCAGAGATCCCTGCGCCTCTGCCGGAATAGGCCGGGACAGAGAAATTGCCCGGAGCATCCCGCTCATAGACATAGATCCGGTCGTTCCAGCTATCGATGACAAAGCCCGTCAGACGCAGATAGGCACTGAACGAACTCCAGCCGGAGGAAGCCGCTGTCGGCGCCCAGCCTGCCTCCCAGTAGTTCAGGAAACCAAACGCTTCACACTGAACGGCTTCTATGCGCGAAGCGGCTTTCCATCTGCCATTCGAAAACTTGACATCGGCCCTTAAATCCGTCCGGGGCTTTTCGTAATTCCGGTACCGTTCCGTCAAACGCACATCCAGGCTCCAGGCCGATGCAAACTGCCACTGCCATCCGGCATAGAACCTCACTTGAAGCCTGCGGGGATTCGTCCCCGGAATGGGGAGCAGGGCGGCGTCCATCGTAATGGACGCCTTGTGCACCGGAACACTGCTGCCAAATCCGGACACTCCCTCCAGCGACCGCCATTTCTCCGACTGGAAAGACACTCCGGTAGCCAGTGCGTATTCCCCATTTTTCTTACCGGAAAAGCGGGAGGGAAGTGCCCGGCCCTGAATGGCGGCTTTGAAAACTCCGAACGAGCGGCGAAAACTGGCCAATCCGCCAAGGGAACCGTTCCGGAAGCCGATTTCGGCCGCGAGGTCTGTTCCCCGGATATTCCAGCGGGTATCGGCCGATACTGTCCAGCCGACCTCCTTCTGCCAGCCCAGGGTAACGCCGGTCTGACCGTATCGGCCCAGCCAGTCGGCATGACCGCCGAAAAGCCCCGAGATAGTCCCGAAGGCATATCCCCGCCAATGGACCGAAGTATATTCATAAGCGGCTCCCCGGTGCACGGAAGCGGAAGAAAAAGACCAGACGGGGGAGAGTCCGGTGGTCCTGCGGACAAAGGCATCCACGGTAGAAAGAGCAGGCATGGAAAAACCGCTCCAGAATGCCAGTCCCTGCCCGTATCGCAGATTGAAATCCCCCAGGACCAGCCGATGCCCACGATAGGTCGCTTCGGCATAGAAAGTTCCGTCGCCACTACGTCCGAAAGGCCATCCGCTGCTGCGCCAGGCAGCCCCTGCCCGCCACCATGAACCGGTTCCCCGGACTTTTCCTCCAAGTCCCGTCAAAGTACCCCGCAGCAGCGAATTGACCCGAACCCGTACCGTGTCCGTATCTCCCGGCAGGCGGGCGGATTCCAGGGATAGGAAAGGCTTCAGGACGGCAACCAGTTCTTGGGAGAAGCCGTCCACAAGAGCCAACTCTTCCCACGACAGAATATCCCCGGAGCGGGAACGATAATCTGCCAGGGAGGCGGTCAGATAATCAGACAGGATGCCCTCGGAACGAACGGAGGCGGCGTTGATCCGGATCTTTCGTCCTTCCAGCGTCTCCAGTCGGCTGATCCAGAATTCATCTGCTTCTTCATCGGATGAGGCGCCCGACAGATAACGGGCCGCCTGCAGAACCTCTTCGCTTTGGGCAGACAAAACTTCGGCCTGCAAGAGGATAAATAGCACACACACAATCCTTCTCATGGAGCCAAGGTACAAAGCATGCTTGAAAATACACAGTCCTTGTTGATAACTTGTGTTGTTTCAGAAGTTTTTTTGTACGTTTTTTATTATTTTTGCATGACAAACATTTCAATCGATGGAAAAAGTAACTCTTCACGACAAAACTTTTCGTCTGTTCATTCCCAACGAGGAAATTGAAAAAGCCATCGACGTTGTAGCGGAACGTCTCAACAGGGACTACGCCGACGCCACTGACGAAGATCCCGTCATCCTGCTTTGCACCCTGAACGGAGCCGTCGTTTTTGCGGCAGAACTTCTCAAACGCGTCAATTTCCCGCTTGTGCTCAAAGCCTGCAAACTCTCCTCCTATGTAGGCACCACTTCTACCGGGGTAGTGAAAACTGAAGTTCCGCTTCCCAGAAACCTCGAAGGCAAAAGAGTCCTTATCGTTGAAGACATCGTGGACACCGGAACCACCATTGTGGCCATGTTGCAGCAGCTTCGGGAACACAAGGTGAAAGACGCCCGTGTGTGTACGCTCCTTCTCAAAAACGAGGTGTACGACAAAGACGAGAAACTGGACTATGTGGCCATGGAGATTCCCAACCGCTTCATCGTTGGTTTCGGCCTGGACTATGACGAACTTGGCCGCAACATCAAGGATATATACGTTTTAGACGACTGATATGAAATACTACGTACTCTTTGGGCCTCCGGGAGCAGGAAAAGGCACCCAGGCCGGTTCCATGGTGGAACGTTACCATCTCTGTCATCTCTCCACCGGGGAACTGCTCCGCAGCGAAATTGCCGCGGGAACCGAACTCGGAAAACAGGCCAAGGCACTTATTGAGGCCGGGAACCTGGTGCCCGATGAGGTGGTGGAAGGAATGATTGCATCCAAGTTCAAGAACACCGGTGGCGTAAATGGATTCCTGTTGGACGGCTTTCCCCGCACGATAGCCCAGGCTCAGGCCCTGGACCGCATGCTGGAGAATACGGCCGAGAAAGTGACAGCCTGCATCTCCATCATGATTCCAGACGAACTTATCCAGGAGCGCATCGCCCATCGGGCCAACATTGAAGGTCGTGCCGATGACGCCCGTCCTGAGGTGGTAGAAAACCGAATCAAGACCTACCATGACAAAACGGAACCCCTCATCGAGTATTACCAGAATGCCGGCCGGTATCAGGAGATAGACGGGGTAGGGACCATCGAGGAAGTGCAGGAGCGCATTTTCAACATAATGGACCGTTTCTAAGCCGTGCGTAACCAAAAGGAAACCAGGTTCTTTCGAGCCTGGTTTATTTTTTGCCGATTTTGAGTTTCTGGCCAATTGCGATGCGGTCGCTCTTGAGATTGTTCCAGGCCTTCAGCTGCTTGACAGTGCAGTGATACTTTCTGGCAATCTTTCCGAGATTGTCGCCGGCCTTTACCTTGTAATACGTCCACTGCGGCGTCGAGGAGGGACGGGCCGTCGGGACGGGCTTGCCTGAAACCGTTTCGCGGCCGTCCGGCACCTTCTCCGCAAAGAGTTCATTCTTGCGGTGGTTATAGACCGAATCCTGAAGATCCAGGAATGCGGACGTGTAATTGAATGGAATCCGCAGTACTTCCGTTCCGGAGGCTCCTGGAATAATGTCCTTGTGGTACTGGGGATTCAAGTCCCGAAGGTCGTCCAGGGGGATGCCCAGCAGTTCGCTCACCTGCGCAAAATGCAGGTTCTTGTGCAGATGGATGGTGTCCACGTATGTGGGAAGCGCCATGGGCTCTGCGTAGAGGCCATATTCGTTGGCATAGCGGAAGGCGTACATGGCACCCACCATGGCTGGTACATAACCGCGGGTCTCTCGCGGAAGATACTCATAAATGGACCAGAAATCCTTCTTTCCGCCAGCGCGTTTGATGGCTTTGTTCACATTGCCCGATCCGCAGTTATAGGAGGAAATGGCCAGCGGCCAGTCCCGGAAGATGCGGTATGCATCCCGAAGATAGCGTGCGGCGGCATCGGCCGACAGGATGGGATCCATCCGCTCGTCCACATAAGAGTCGATCCTGAGACCGTAGCTCCTGGCTGTGCGATACATGAACTGCCACAGGCCCAGGGCGCCCACGCGGGATTCGGCCCGGGGATTGAGGGCGCTTTCGATGACAGCGAGGTATTTCAGCTCATCGGGAAGGTCGTACTGGCGGAACGTTTCCTCGAAAATGGGCATGTAATACTCGGCGAGGCCCATCATTTCGCCCATCTTGCGAGGCATCTTCTCCGAATACAGAATCATGTAGTTCTTCACCGTCTCGTTGTAGGGAAGCGAAATGAAGGAATTCATGTCGGAGAGACGCTTCATCAGGACAGAATCCGGCACATCCGTGGTGAAATGCACAGAGTCCATGTCGTACTGTTCCCGTCCCGGGATGTTGCTTCGGCGGTGCATATACCATTGTGCCAGCAGAGTGTCCGTACTGGCCGATGAATAATCTTCCAAAGCGGCGGAAACCTTGTTCTCGTTCTCGCCGGACAGTTCCTCCTCTATTTCCTCCAGCGCTGCTGCATTCTCCCGGAAACTTTCCAGCTCCGACTGCAGGACCTCAATTTTCTTGAGAAGTTCTTCATTTTCCTTCTGCAACTGCCTACGGGTCTTCCTGAGCGGACCGGCTCCCTGAAGAGGGGCGGCGATGACGAAGAGAGCAGTGCTGATTATCAGTAGTTTTCTCATATTCTAAAAGGTGAAGCCAATCCGCATTCCCACGGCTGGACTGGCGGACGCATACTGGCTGGTGAGGACTGTCGGTTCCATTCGCATGGATATTTCGTCCGAGACATCGAAGCCCTGCATATAAGCAAAGACATTGGCGTCGATGACCTGGATCAGATAGACCAGGGCCGTAGCCAGGACAGAATAATCCCGGTACCTGCGATACAGATCCCTGTAGTATTTGGCGTTTTCTCCGGAATACGGCGGACGCTCGGTAATGCTCTCATCCGTTGATGTCGCTTGGTTGTGAATCCATTTCCAGCGCTGATACTGGACATTGTTGTCCACCCAGAAGTGGATACTGGCAGCGAGTCCGCCCCAATAAATGGGAACTTTCCACAACTCTCCGTTATAGATTTGGCCGAGACCGGGCAGGAGGATGGAGTAAACCGTCGCCTTGGAAGGATTAGGATACTTGCCACCCCGCTCAAACATAATGGCGCCGTCCATCAGGGACCCCCAATAGGCGAGGCCGGCACCGACATAGCATAAGGTGCTATAAGTCTGGTACTTGGTGTCTTCCGTCTCTTTGTATAGTTTGTTGAAATGGATGCCGCCATAGATGCCGGCGCCCATTCCGCCATAGATGATGGGGAGTTTCCAGTATTGCCGGTTGTAAATCTGGTTGCTTCCTACCAGCACGGCCGACCCCATGGTCAGCGTCTTGAGCGAAGCCTTGTTCTTTCCGGCCAGACCGCCAAAGAACTCTTTGAAGCTGAACAGGGCCGACGAATCGCTCTTCGCTGTCTGCGAGGTATCGGTGTAATTCTGGGAGAAGGCATCACGCTTGAATTGGTCGTCCCTGAATTGGGCGGCCAAAGGCAGGGCTGCAAGCAGTCCGGCAAGCAGGATGACAACCTTCCTTACGTTCATCTCTGATGCTCCAGTGCCTTGAGAAACTCTTCCGCCTGGGCATCGGAATCGAAACGGATGGTGAGCGCGCCTTTCCCGTCCTTTCCGCGGCGGAGTGAAATCCCGTTTTCACCGACATACCGGCCGATATTCTCCAGCAGACGGTAGTACATGTCCGGGAGTTCCTGGGGATCATCGGTTTTTTTCTTGGGGGCCGGTTTGCGTTCGAGTGCTTTGACCTTGTCTTCCAACTGACGTACGGACAGGCCGTTTTTCACGATGGCATCGCAAAGGGCTTCCTGGGTGAGCGGGTCTTCGATGCCCAGCAGTACCTTGGCATGTCCCACACTTACCAGGCCGACTTTGAGGTCGTGCTGGACTTTCGCGGGCAACTTGAGGAGGCGGAGCTGGTTGGCGACCGATGCACGCTTTTTGCCCACGCGGTCGGCCATCTGCTCCTGCGTGAGGCGGCATTCCTCCATCAGGCGCTGGTAGCTCATGGCCACTTCGATCGGGTCCAGGTTCTCGCGCTGGATGTTTTCCACGATAGCCATTTCGAGCATTCCCTGTTCGGAAGCGTCGCGGATGTAGGCGGGAATCATGTCCATGCCGGCCAGCGTAGAGGCCCTGTACCGACGTTCACCGCTGATAATCTGGTATTTGCCATCGCCCTTACGTCGTACAGTGATGGGCTGGATAAGGCCGAAGGTGCGGATGGAATCGGCCAGTTCGCGCAGGGCTTCGCTGTCAAAATTCATGCGCGGCTGGTAGGGATTGGGCTCAATCATATCCACCGGAATACGGAGGACATCCGAGGTGTCCTGCGGCTTTCCTTCCTTGGAAACCACTTCTTTGTTGATGTAGCCGACGGGCTTTCTCAGCTCCGACAGGTCTTCGCCTCCCAGAAGGGCGCCCAGCCCTTTCCCGAGGCCATATTGCGATTTGTTAGCCATTTGATGCTTCGTTCTTGTCCAATACTTCCTTGGCCAGATTCATGTAATTGGCCGTACCGTTGTTCATGACATCATACAGGATGATGGGTTTTCCGTAAGAAGGCGCCTCGCTGAGACGAATGCTTCGCGTAATGATGGTATTGAAGACCATATCCTTGAAATGCTCCCGAAGCTGGGCGACCACTTGGTTGTGCACTTTGGTGCGGCCATCGAACATGGTAACCACGAAACCCTCGATGGCAAGTTCGGGATTGATGCCGTTCTGCACCAGGCGGATGGTCTGGATGAGTTTGGCCAGGCCTTCCAGGGCGAAGAACTCCGGCTGGACGGGAATCATGACGGAATCGGCCGCCGTAAGGCAGTTGACCGTAATCAGTCCGAGGGAAGGGGAGCAGTCGATGATAATGAAATCGTAGCGGTCTTTGATGGGAGCCAGGGCTTTCTTGAGAACGGACTCACGGTCTTTCACATCCAGCAGTTCAATCTCAGCGCCCACCAGATTGATGTGGGAAGGAATCATGTGCAGTTTGGGAAGTTCTGTCTGGATGAGGGCGTCTTCGGCGCTTAATTTGCCGATCAGAATCTCATACAGCGTGCGATGATCGCTGTTCTCTGGATCGAAATTGAGGCCGGACGTAGTATTGGCCTGGGGATCGGCGTCAATAATGAGGACGTTCTTCTCCAAAACGGCCAGTGAAGCAGCCAGGTTGATGGCGGTAGTGGTTTTTCCCACTCCTCCTTTCTGGTTGGCGATGGCGATAATTTTTCCCATATTGTTCTTGTTCTGGGGCTCCTGCCCTATAATCAGACAAAAGTAGTGATAATTCTGCAATAGAGCAAAAAATGTTCCACGAAAGTTCCACAAGGATTATTCAAAGTTTTTTGCTACATTCGCATACTTTATGGCCGACGAACGTTTCATACAGGTAATTCTTCCGCTCCGTTTGGAGTGGGAGCCTTACTATATCCTTCCCGAGGGGATGAACGCGGCCGTCGGAGACCGGGTCAAAGTAGAATTTGCCTATAAACAGTACCCGGCCGTGGTTTCGGCCGTGGATGTCACGCCTCCCCAGGAACTGGTCCCGCGCATTCTCTATATCGTGGGCAGGGAAGAGAGCATTCCTCCCGTTTTTCCCGAAGAGATCCGTTTCTGGCGAGCCATGGCTTCGTATTATCTTTGCTCTGTGGGAGAGGTTTATAAGGCCGCCCTTCTGAGGGACAAACCAGCAAAGACCCCTGGGATAGCCCGTGTTACGGAAAGAAAAGCCGTGGTCCTGAGTCCGCTTCAGGAAGAGGCGGCATCGGCCGTCAGAAAGGCGTTCGACGCTGACAGGACTGTCCTGCTGCATGGCGTCACCGGAGCCGGGAAGACGGAGATTTATCTCCAACTTGCACTGGAGACGATGCAAAAAGGCCGGAGTGTCCTTTTTTTGGTTCCGGAGATTGCCCTCTCTCGGCAACTGGAAGACCGGGTGGCCGCCGTTTTCCCGGAAGTACTGGTTTATCACAGCGCCCAGACACCGGCCCGGAAGGGAAGGGTGGCTTCGGCTGTGAGGCAATCAGAAAAATATATCGTTCTGGGCACTCGCTCAGCCCTTTTCTTGCCACATAGAAACCTGGGACTTGTCATTGTGGACGAAGAGCACGACAGTTCCTTCAAGCAGGATTCTCCCGCCCCTCGCTACCACGCCCGGGAAAGCGCCATCATGCTGGCGCTCATTCAGGGTGCACATGTCCTTCTGGGCAGTGCTACTCCTTCACTGGAATCTCTTTATAATGCTGAAAGCGGGCGATTTGTCAAAGTTGACCTGAAACAACGCTTTCACCTGGGAGAGGAAGCTCCCATCCTGATTATCGACACCATTGCAGAACGGCGGAAAAATGGGATGGTGGGTAGTCTTTCACTCAAACTCCTGGAGCAGATAGACCGTACCCTCAAAGAAGGCGGACAGGCCGTCCTGCTCCGTTCCCGCCGTTCCTATGCCCCTGCCGTCCAGTGCATGGAATGCGGGGATATCCCCAAATGTCAGCACTGCAATGTCTCGATGAGTCTTCACCTGCATCCGCAGCGTCTTTTGTGCCACTATTGCGGTCATTCGGAAGAATATACCGGCCGTTGCAAAAAATGCGGAGGAACGCTCCAGCCGCTCGGCGCCGGTACCCAACGGATCGAGGAGGAAGTGACATCCGCTTTCCCGGACGCCCGTATTGCGCGGCTGGACAGTGACAACAGCAGTGCAGAGGGAGAACTGATCCGCAAATTCTCTGCTGGAGAGATTGATATTCTCATTGGAACACAAGTACTTACAAAAGGATTCGATTTTGCCAACCTCTCTCTTGTGGCCGTCATCCAGGCCGATAATATCCTGGGCCAGCAGGACTTCAGGGCCGATGAACATGCCATCCAGATCCTGGAGCAGTTCCGGGGACGCAGCGGCCGGCGCGGCAAGCCGGGGCTGTTCGTCATCCAAACCCGCGAGCCCTCCCATCCCGTCTTCGCCCGTCTGGGTGAGGAGAAGGACAACACCGCCGAAATGCTTCAGGAACGCCGCCTGTTCGGATATCCTCCTTTTACACGCCTGATTTACCTCACCTTCAAGGACGGCAGCGAAAAGCGGGTGGATTTCCTTTCCCGGGAGTTCTCCTCGTGGCTGAAGCTTCCGCATATCGGCCCCTATACGCCTGCAGTGGACAAAGTGGCCGACCAGTATATCCGCCAGATCCGTTTGATGCTGCCGCGGGACAAGGCCCTGCAGTCCAATAAGAAACAGCTCCTCGACAGTGTAAACGCATTTGAAAAGGAAAAGAAATACTTCGGCCATATGTTTCTGGACGTGGATCCGGTTTAGATTTACATTTATTGCGATATGGAACAGATCAGAAAAGCCAGCGGCAACGATTTGGGAGCCGTAAACAGACTCCTCGAACAGGTTCTCAAAATCCACCACGACGGTCGTCCCGACCTTTTCCGGGACCAGGGGAAAAAATATACGGATACCGCTTTGCTGTCCATTTTCACCAATCCGGAGACACCGGTGTTCGTCTATGAGCGGGATGGGGAAGTGTTAGGATATGCTTTCTGTGTCATCACTTTCCAAAACAGCGGCAGCCTGCAACCGGTTACATCGCTATATATCGACGATATCTGCGTGGACGAGCATGTCCGCGGGCAGCGGATTGGGACCAAGCTTTTCGAATACGTGAAAAAGTTTGCCCGGGAACAGGATTGCCACAACATCACGCTTCACGTGTGGGAGTGCAATCATCCTGCGCTCAAATTCTATGAAGCCATGGGAATGCAACCCCAGTTCACCAGTATGGAAACGATTCTTTAACAAACCGCATCAAGTTCCTTGTTTTGTCCGGCATCCAAAATCTTCGCAAATGAAACAGATAGAAGTCGTAGCCGCCATCATCCGCAAAGGAGATGAGATATTCGCCACCCAGCGGGGCTATGGCGAATGGAAGGACTATTGGGAAGCCCCCGGTGGTAAGGTTGAGCCGGGCGAAAACCCAATCCAGGCGCTCCGGCGCGAGATCCGGGAGGAGCTGGACACGGAAATCAATGTCGATAAATACCTTACCACCATTGAATGGGACTATCCCGCCTTCCATCTCACCATGCACTGCTATATGTGCTCTTTGCTCAGCGACTCCCTACACCTGAATGAGCACGAGGCAGCAAGGTGGCTGAAGGCCGATGAACTGCGAAATGTGAATTGGCTTCCTGCCGATGAAGCCCTTCTCCCGCTTCTGGCGGCGGAGCTGCTGGGCATCGACCGGGACCTGGTCTGTTTTGTGGAATCGGCCGTCATTCCCCGGTACAAAGCCTTTGACAAGGCACATCAGGAAGACCATGCCCGCAGCGTCATCTCGCGCGCCCTGGACCTGGCCTCCCACTATCCCGTGAACCGGAATCTTGCTTATGCGGCGGCGGCCTGCCATGATCTTGGCCTCTCGGCGGACCGGAAAACCCATCATCTGGAAAGCGGTCGCATCATCCGGGAAATGAAGGAACTCAGGCAATGGTTTTCGGCCGATGAAATCGAAACCATCGCCCAGGCGGCAGAAGACCACCGGGCCTCTTCCGACCACGCGCCCCGTACCCTCTATGGTCGCATTGTGGCCGAGGCGGATCGCCTTATCGAACCGGAGCAGATCATCCGACGGACGGTTCAGTTCGGCCTTTCCCATTATCCTAAGTTGGAGAAGGAAGGGCATTGGCAGCGTACCCTGGCGCATCTGCATGAAAAGTATTACTACGGCGGCTACCTCAAACTCTGGATTCCGGAATCGCCCAACGCCGTCCAGCTGGAGGCACTACGTCAAATCATTAAAGATGAGGTGCTTCTGAAAAAGATATTTGAAAAAATCTGGTTAGAAGAACATTAGGAATGTCTATCGTTTCTCATAGCGGCACTATCATGACCCCCCAAGTGGTGAGCCCCGAATCCATGTACGAACTCATCCGGGAGTATGGTGTCCTGCCTTTTTTTGAAAATCCCATCGCCGGTTTTTCCGTGGCGGACCATACTGCTCCGGAGCATTGGTTCACCGAGGATAACCTGGGGCCTTGGGATTGGAAAATCCATTGCGTCCAAAGTGGGGATATCGCTTATGGCAAGTTCCTGTGGGGCGGGAAAGCCGCTTTCGCTACGGTGGATGTGTACAGGGAACTCATGAACTGGCGACGGGCGCAGAAAAAATACCGGCCGACGGCTGACCAGGAGAAAGTGCTCGCGTACATGCATGAAAACGGCAGCATCTCCATTACGGAGGTGCGGAAACTGCTGGGCGTGAAAAAAAGTGCCGCAGATGCCCTGATGGCCAAATTGCAACAGCAGACCCGCGTCGTGACAGGCGATATCCAGCGCGTTTACAGGGGGAGCGACCTTCATTACAGCGGCTGGCAGCGCAGCAGTTTCTGCTCGCCGGAAGCCTTGTTCGAAGACTTGGATTTTCCCTTCCAGGGATTCCGCCCCCGTACGTTGCAGTCCAGGCTCACGCCGGAAGAATCACTGGCGTTCGTGATGGACCAGGTACGCTCCCATGCCGGTGACGTCCCGGAAAAGCTCCTGCAAAAAATGCTGCAATAATGTTTATCCTTAATTACTCTTGAAAACTTTGGGAATCATCATCATCCTGCTGACCTTTCTGGGCCTTGTGGCCTGGACAGCCTGGCATTTCTGGATGATACTGCCGCTATCCAGGGCGTGGAAATGGTTTTTTACCGTTCTATATCTGCTATCATTCATGGTCATCTTCCCGCATTTTGCATGGGGAGATGCGATGCCAATGGGACTGGCCACTGTCACGTATGAACTGGGGACTTCGTGGATGATCTTCTTCCTGTACGCGGTTCTGCTTTTTTCGGTCCTGGGAATCGGCAGGCTGGGACATTTTGTTCCGGATACTTTTCTGAAAGATTCGGTGACGGGCACTGCGGCTGTGCTGGGAATCCTTTCCGTCCTGCTCATCGGCGGGGGTGTCCATTATAAGCATAAATACCGCGAAGTCATTGACATACAAACTGAAAAGGTATTGGAAGAATCCCTCACAATTGTCTTAGCCAGCGACTTGCACGCCGGATATCACAACCGGAAGGCAGAACTCTCCCGCTGGGTGGATTTGATCAATGCCGAACAGCCCGATCTGGTGCTGTTTGCCGGCGATATCATCGACGGTTCTTTACGGCCCCTCCGCGAAGGGCATTACGAGGAAGAATTCCGCCGCATCCAGGCACCGGTCTATGCCTGTCTGGGCAATCACGAATACATTGGTGGAGAAAACGGTTCCGAGGCTTTTTATGCCGATGCCGGAATCGGACTTCTCAGAGATGCTTCCTGCATCGTCCAGGGAATACGAATCATCGGCCGGGACGACCGGAGCAACCCGGACAAGGTATCCCTGAAGAAGCTGGCGGTCTCCGATTCGCTGTTTACGATTGTTCTGGACCATCAGCCCTACCATCTGGAAGAGGCGGAGGAGGCGGGAATTGATTTCCAATTCAGCGGGCACACGCATCATGGTCAGGTATGGCCGCTGAACTGGGTAACCGACGCCCTGTTTGAGAAGGCCTTCGGCGCGCATCAACGGGGGAGTACACGCTATTATGGATCAGACCATCTTGAGTCCGATGATGGGCGGCGACAGCCGCTAGGCGGCCGGCTGGGCAGCGGGCCATCCGGAGGCAGCGCAGCTGCCGGAGGATGCCATCGCAGGGCGGGCGGGTATCCTTTGTGCGGGAGCCAGCGGCGGTGGCGTGTGTGGGCCAGGGAGAGTCTCTCTGACTTCCTGGGAGCACAGCTTTAGCGGAGCGAACTGGATTTGACCGCTTCCTATATTATCGGCGGGGCCTTATCGGCAAAAATGCTTAAATTTGTCTTCGAAAACTCGAAACTTTTTGTAGTTTTTCACACGGTTCGTTGTCTAACGGGTGAGAACGAAAAAGAAATGGAAACAAAAGAGCAAAGATTTTCAAGAGTCGTTGAAGAGTATAAGCGGACAATCTATACGGTCTGCTATATGTTCTCCAAGGATGAAGATGAGGTAAATGACCTGTTCCAGGAGATCCTGATCAGACTCTGGCAGGGATTTGATTCCTTTGAGGGGAAAAGTGATATCAAGACGTGGATCTATCGCGTCAGCCTCAACTACTGCATCAATTACGACAAGAAGCAGAAGCGGGCCGGGGAGCGAGTGGAC
>ONTQ01000010.1 GCA_900320795.1 uncultured Bacteroidales bacterium | reverse complement strand
CCGTGTCCGTGACGACCACCTTCCGCAAGACCCTCTCGGAGAAAGGCATCATTTTCTGCTCCTTCTCGGAGGCCGTCAAGGAACATCCGGACCTGGTACAGAAGTATTTAGCCAGCGTTGTCCCCGCCAGCGACAACTTCTTTGCCGCCTTGAACAGCGCCGTTTTCTCCGATGGTTCCTTCTGCTACATCCCCAAGGGCGTTCGCTGCCCTATGGAACTGAGCAGTTATTTCCGTATCAATGCCCGGGGTACCGGCCAGTTCGAGCGCACGCTCATCGTGGCCGATGAAGGCTCCTACGTGAGTTACATGGAAGGCTGCACCGCCCCCATGCGCGACGAGCAGCAGCTCCATGCCGCCGTGGTGGAGATTGTGGTGGAGAAGGATGCCGATGTCAAGTATTCCACCGTCCAGAATTGGTATCCCGGCGACGCCGACGGCAAGGGAGGCATCCTGAATCTCGTGACCAAGCGCGGCATCTGCAAGGGAAGCGGCAGCCACCTGAGCTGGACGCAGGTGGAAACGGGCAGCGCCATTACTTGGAAATACCCTTCCACCATCCTGAAAGGGGATTTTTCCGCGTCGGAGTTTTACTCGGTGGCCGTTACCAACAACCACCAGCAGGCCGATACCGGCACCAAAATGATTCATCTGGGCCGGGGCACCAAGAGCCGCATCGTGTCTAAGGGCATATCGGCCGGAGTGAGCCAGAACAGTTACCGGGGCCTGGTGCGGATGGGCAGGAATGCCCTGAACGCCAGGAACTATTCGCAGTGCGACAGTCTCCTTATCGGCTCCCGCTGCGGGGCGCATACCTTCCCCGTCATTCAGTCGCAGTGCCCTTCGGCCACCGTGGAGCACGAGGCCACCACGTCCAAAATCAGCGAAGACCAGCTCTTCTACTGCAACCAGCGGGGCATCGGCCCGGAAGAAGCCGTGGGCCTTATTGTGAACGGCTATGCCCGTGAGGTGCTGTCCCGTCTTCCCATGGAGTTTGCCGTGGAGGCCCAAAAACTCCTGCAAGTTTCCCTGGAGGGAAGCGTGGGTTAGCTGTCATGCTGAACGAAGTGAAGAAGTTATATGTTTGATACCGTCATATTTTCGCTCGCCGGCCGCCCGGTGCTCCTGATAGATCTTGTAAGTTCTGTCCTGGGCCTTGTCTGCGTCTTCCTGGCGGGCCGGAACTCAAAATATAACTTCTGGGTGGGCTACTTATATACCGCCGCCCTGTTTTTCCTTTTCTGGAGCCGGAACCTGTATGCCAACCTGCTGCTCCAGCCGGTTTCGCTCAGCATCAACATCATCGGCCATTACCGCTGGACGCACCCGCGTCCCGGGGAACATTCTTCGGAGCACCATGGCAGCCTCAAGGTGTCCATGCTTTCGTGGACGGAGAGGGGCCTGGCGCTGGTGGGGGTCCTGTTGGTGGCCGGCCTCTGGGGATGGACGCTGGACCGCCTTTTCCCGGCCGATCCGCATCCCTACCTGGATTCCTGCGTCACGGTGCTCATTTTGCTTGCCCAGCTGCTCAGCGCTCTCAAGAAATGGGACTGCTGGGTAGTGTGGCTCCTGGTGAATGTGGCGCAGATTGTCCTGCACCTGAGCGTGGGCAATGTGCTCATGTCCATCGTGTGCGCCCTGTATCTGGTCAACGGCGTGTGGTCGCTGGCCTCCTGGATGAAATTGTATCAAAAGAATGGATAAATTACTGGAAATCAAAAACCTGCACGCCAAGATAGGCGACAAGGAAATCCTCAAGGGTATCGATTTGGTCATCGGCACGGGGGAAGTGCATGCCGTCATGGGGCCCAATGGCGCGGGAAAAAGCACCCTCAGTGCCGTCCTGACAGGCCGTCCGGACTATGAGGTAACGGAAGGCAGTATCCTGTACAAGGGAGAAGACTTGCTGACAAAAACGCCCGAAGAACGCGCCTGGGCGGGCCTTTTCCTGAGTTTCCAGTATCCGATAGAGATTCCGGGGGTCACCATCACGGCCTTTATGAAGGCGGCGGTGAATGCGGGACGCAAGGCGCAGGGCCTCCCGGAGCTCAAAGCCGGTGATTTCCTCAAACTCATGAAGGAAAAGATGGCCCTGGTGCAGATGAAGCCCGAATTCGCCAAGCGCGAAGTGAATGTGGGTTTTTCCGGCGGGGAGAAAAAGCGCAATGAGATTTTCCAGATGGCCCTGCTGGATCCGGTCCTTTCCATCCTGGACGAAACCGACAGCGGCCTGGACGTGGACGCCCTCAAGATTGTGGCCGATGGCGTGAACACCCTCCGCTCCCCTCAGAAGAGTGCCATCATCATCACCCATTACCATAAGTTGCTGGAATATGTGCAGCCGGATGTGGTGCATGTGCTCAAGGCGGGCCGCATCGTGAAAACCGGCGGCCGCGAGCTGATCGATGTCATTGAATCCCAAGGATTTGACCAGTTTTAGCCCATGGGACACGGTAAATACATCGATCCATTCGTCGCTATCGCCCCTCAGGAAGACAAAGGGTGTCATTCTGAGCGTAGCGAAGAATCTGTATATCGGGTTCCTTCCGGGGAAACGCTGAACCTGGAATTCGTTATTCTGCCGGGAGAGAGCCGAGACATCGCCCTCTCCGTGGACCTTGTGGGCGAGGGGGCCCAGGCACACATTAAGGCCCTGTATCTTTGCAAGGCCGATGAAAAGGTAAATTTCCGCATCGTAATGCATCACCGTGCTCCGGGCTGCCACAGCACCCAGATCATCAACGGCATCGCCGGCGGCTGCTCCCAGGTGCATTTTGACGGCACCATCGTCGTGGCGCCGGACGCCCAGCAGACCGAAGCCTACCAGGAAAACCACAACATCGTCCTCACGGAAGAGGCCAAAGTGGAAACCCGGCCCCAGCTGGAAATCTATGCCGACGACGTGAAATGCTCCCACGGAGCCACGGTGGGCCAACTGAATCCCGACGAACTCTTCTACATGCGCTCGCGCGGCATCCCCGAGGCCGAGGCCCGTACCCTTCAGATGCTGTCTTTCCTCTCTCCGGTGATTCCCGCCGGACGCGAGGAAGAAATCGAAAATGCCGTCAGAAGCCTGTAGCAATTAATTATTCCTATCTATTGTGGATATGAGACGCGTGGCTTCCGTCATATTGCCAGTTCTTCTGTTGTGCTCCTGCGGACAGAATCTCCGCCCGGACCGCCATACCCGTGAGCTTCTTACCAGCCTGGACGGCTATGTCAAGGCCCGCGAGATGTATGTGGTGAAGAAGAAGGACCAGATGGAGGCGCTCACCCGCCTGGCCTCCGAAATCCAAGACCCCCTGCGCCGTTACGATGTGGAAATGCGAATAGCCGAAGCGTATTTCCCGTTCAGCTTCGACTCCACCCAGGCCTATCTCAAGCATTGCATCGAACTGGCCGGGGAGGACTTGGAACGGGTGCAGGCCGCCACCATCCGCCTGGGGCACCTGTACGACAAATCGGGCAATTACATGGAAGCCCATCAGATTCTGTATGAGCAGATTGACACCACCCGTCTTTCCGAATCGCTGAAGAGGGAATACCTGCATGTCCTGTACGATTTCAGCCACGACCTCAGCGGCAATTCCGGTATGGTGGAGCGCCTTTCCATTCCGCCGGAAGCCCCTTTCCGGGAGCGCCTGCTCAGGATTCTGCCGCAGAATTCCGAAACCTGGCGGGTTCTCCTGCGGGACAAATTCATGGCCGAAAACCGCTTGGAGCAGGCCGACAGCGTGAGCCGCGTCCTCCTTTCCTCCCTGAAGCCGGAAGACCGGAACTATGCCATCCATGCCTATTATCTGTCCGAGATTGCCGAGAATCTCGGCCGGCACGAGGAACGGCTCGAGTGGCTGGTCCAATCGGCCGAATGTGATATCCTGAATGCCATCAAGGACTATGCCTCCCTTACCCTGGTGGCCATGCACGTGCTGCCGGAGGATGTGGACCATTCTTTCCGGTATCTCCAGATTGCCCAGGAAGACGCCATTTTCTACAATGCCAAACTCCGCCCCTGGCAGATTTCCCGTTTCCTTCTGGAGGTGGAGGAAGCCTACCAGGCCAGGCAGGACCAGCGTCAGCAGATGATTCGCGTGTCGATTATCTTGCTGGCCGTGCTGGTGGTGGCGCTTTTCTTCATCACATGGTTCCTGGTGAGCCGTTCCCGCAAGTTGACCCGCCTTCACGCAGAGCTGGGGGAGGCCAACGCCAACCTGGAGGCGGCCAATGTCACCCTGGGCCAGTTGAACCGTCAGATTTCCAAGGCCGACCAGGTGAAGGAAGAATACATCCTGGACTTCCTGGAAACCCTTGCCAACCAGATTACGCTTTTCCGCAACGAGGACAACCGTTACCGCAGCCTCATCAAGCAGGGCAAGGCCGATGAACTCCTGAAGGAACTCTCCATCGGCAGCCGCAGCGAAAAGGCGAGGGACCGCTTTTACGAAACCTTCGACCAGACTTTCCTGGGAATGTATCCCACCTTCGTGGAGGAGTTCAACGCCCTGCTGGTGCCGGAGGCCCGCCTTTCTCCCTCGAAGGGTCACCTCAATACGGAGCTTCGCGTCTTCGCCCTCATCCGCCTTGGCGTGGACGACAGCAAGAAGATCGCCGCCATGCTGGACTATTCCGTGAGCACCATCTACAATTACAAGGTGTCGGTCAAGAACAGCGCCCTCGGAGACCGGGAAACCTTTGAAGAAAGGGTGAAAATGATTGGAAAGTAGTGGATTATTAACTTGTAGGGGCACTACTTTTTTAGGTCTTTCTGATTTACGCAATTCTTTGTTATTCAAAGAGTTGCGGTTTTTGTTATACTACTTTTATTTTCTTGTAAGCGGGACAGGTGTACAAACCCGATAATTTTGCTAACGGACTTCAAGGTCTGACTGCACAATTTTATTAACCAATAACCAACGCAAACTTATCCAACGCGTATGAAAAAAATCGCAACTCTGATCCTCTTCGCAGGATTGGCTTTGTCGGCGATGGCCCAGAACGTGACCCTGAAGGGTACCGTTCAGGATTCGGCCGGCGAACCCATTATCGGAGCGTTCGTGGTCCAGCAGGGAACTGCCAACGGTGCCATGACGGATGTGGACGGCGCTTTCACGCTCACCACACCCCAGGGTGCTGCCGTTGAGATTTCCTGCATCGGCTATGCAACGCAGGTGATTTCCAACAATGGCCAGCAGAATCTGGTGGTGGTCCTTCAGGACGATACCCAGATGCTGGAGGAAACCGTGGTCATCGGCTACGGTGTCCAGAAAAAATCCGTGGTCACCGCGGCCATCGCCAAGGTGGATGCCGAAGCGCTGGGCGTAACCGCCCCCACCCGTGTGGACAATGCCCTCAAGGGCCTTACCGCCGGCGTTACCGTGACGGCTGCTTCCGGTCAGCCGGGCGCCAGCTCCCGTATCCGCATCCGCGGTGTGGGCTCCATCAACTCCTCCGACCCTATTTATATTGTGGACGGCATGCCCATCTCCGGCGGCATCGATTACCTGAACCCCAGCGATATCGAATCCATCGAGGTGCTGAAGGATGCCGCTTCCGGTGCCGTTTACGGTACCCGCGCCGCCAACGGCGTGGTGCTCGTGACCACCAAGAAGGGTGTCAAGGGACGCGCTCACGTGGATTACAACTTCACGTATGGTATCTCCAATCCCTGGAAGCAGCGTGAACTCCTGAACGCTTCCGAATATGCCCTCATGATCAATGAAGGCCTCATCAATGCCGGAATGGCCCCCCGCTATGCCGATCCTTACAGCTACGGCACGGGTACCAACTGGCAGAAGGAAGTGTTCAACCGCAACGCTCCCCAGCAGACCCACGAGCTCTCCGTGAGCGGTGCCTCCGACGCCGTGAGCTACTATCTGGCCCTGGGTTATACCGACCAGGAAGGTATCATCGGCGGTAACTGGAACCGTTCCAACTACAAGCGTCTCACCCTCCGTTCCAACACCAGCTTCACGCTGCTGGACAAAAAGAGCGAGCGCAACTTCCTCAACAGCATCGTCCTGCAGAACCAGCTCTCCTACGCAAGAATCAGCTCCAAGGGCATTTCCGAGAACTCCCAGTGGGGTTCTCCGCTGGGATCGGCCCTGGCCATGTCCCCGATTCTGGGCATCTATGCCAGCGATACCGATGTGGAGAACTACCGGAGAATCTATCCCGGTGAAACCCTCCTTCAGGCTGGCGACGGCCGCTACTACATGATTCCCGGCGGCTCCTACAACGAAATGAACAACCCCATCGCAGACCTTTCCCGTCCGGCCAACGACAACTGGAGCCACAAGTTCGTGGGCGCCCTTTCCGGCGACATCCAGATCTGGGACAACCTGCATTTCCACACTTCCTTCTCCGTGGACATGAGTTTCTGGGGCAACTACGGTTACAACCCCACCTATTATCTGTCCGGTAACAACCACGCTACCACCACGGATGTGAACGCCCAGTATGAGAAAGGCCTTGTGTGGCAGGTGGAAAACTACCTCACCTACAACAAGGAAATCGGCAAGCACGCCTTCTCCGTGATGGTGGGCCAGAGCGCCTTCGAAAACACCAGCGACGGCATCTGGGCCAACCGCCGGGACCTGGCTCCGGAATGGTTTGACAAGCCTTATATCGGCAATGCTCCGGACAACAACGACGATCCCGACAAGCAGCACGCCAACGGCTGGTTCAACAGCCCTTACCGCCTGGCTTCCTACTTCGGCCGTGCCGATTACAACTACAACGAGCGCTACATGATCCAGGCCACCATCCGCCGGGACGGTTCCTCCAAGTTCGGCTCCAACAACAAGTGGGGCTACTTCCCGTCCTTCTCCCTGGGCTGGAACATCCACAAGGAACCTTATATCAATGTCCCTTCCTGGCTGTCCAACGCCAAGCTGCGCTTCTCCTGGGGTGTGAACGGTTCCGACGCCTTCGAGGCTTTCCGCTACACCACCCTGACGGCCAATAACAACAACTACATCTTCGACCGCAACGAATCCACCATCATCGGCGTGAAGTCTTCCGGCCTGGCCAACCCGTCCCTCCGCTGGGAGCGTTCCGTCCAGACGGACATCGGCCTGGACCTGGGCTTCTTCAACAACGCCCTCACCTTCACGGTGGACTACTACAACAAGACTACCGACGGCATGCTCATCCAGGTTCCGGTTCCCGCCTATGTGGGTGAAGCCAGCCCCTGGGGCAACGCCGGCCTCATGCGCAACCAGGGTGTGGAACTGGAGTTCTCCTACAAGTTCTCCCCGGCCAAGGACCTGAACTTCCATATCGGCGGAAACGCCACCTATCTGCACAACCGTCTGGTGAACCTGGGCAACGACAGCGGCTTCATGAACCTGGATTCCTTCCAGGGCGCCGGTTCCATGACCCGTGCTGAGAACGGCAAGCCTTTCCCGTTTTTCTACGGTTACAAGACCGACGGCATCTTCCAGAACCAGGCCGAGATTGACGCCTATACCAATGCCGACGGCGCCAAGATCATGCCCAACGCCGTCCCCGGCGACGTCCGTTTCGTGGATGTGAACGGCGACGGTGTGTTCAACGAGGACGACCGTACCGATATCGGCAACGGCATGCCCAAGTGGTCCGTGGGCCTGAACCTGAGCGCCTCCTTCAAGGGCCTCGATTTCTACATGCTGTGGCAGGGTACCTACGGCAACGACATCCTGGATGTGACCCGCCGTGTGGATATCTCCGAGAGCAACCTTCCCGCCTACATGCTCAACCGCTGGACCGGTGAAGGCACTTCCAACAAGATTCCCCGCTTTGTGCGCGGCGACAGCGTGAACTGGCAGATGTCCGACCTGTATGTGCAGGACGGCAGCTACATGCGCCTGAAGAACATCCAGCTGGGTTACACCCTGCCGCAGAAGTGGACACAGAAGATTTTCATCTCCTCCCTCCGCTTCTTCGTGGGTGCCGAAAACCTGCTTACCCTCACTTCCTACCGCGGTTTCGACCCCGAAATCTCCTCCGGTGGAACCTCCCTGGGCGTGGACTATGGTGTATATCCCCAGGCCCGTACCTTCCTTTGCGGTGTTAACCTTAAATTCTAAAAAACAGGCATGCATATGAAACAGAATATCATTCTTGCAGCAGCAGCCCTGCTTGCCCTCACCACTGCCTGCACCGAAAAGTTCCTGACCGTGGAGCACAACAGTGCCCGTCCGCTGGAAACTTATTTCACCACTCCGGAACATCTGGAGGAGGCCGTCGTGGCCGCTTATGACCCGCTCCAGTGGTTTGACTGGTGCGAGGGTCAGTACAACCCCATCAACATCATGTCGGACATCATGGCCGACCAGCTCTGGGTAGGCGGTTCCGACCGCTCCGACAATGCCTACTGGCACATGATGATGAACTACGAGGCCGTCCCCACCAATACCATGTCCGGTATCTGGTCCGACGCCTATTCCGGCGTGAAACGCTGCAACGACGTCCTCACCTACATCGGCTGGACGGAAGGCCTGACCGACAGCGCCAAGACCCTTATCGAGGCCCAGGTCCGCGTCCTCCGCGTTTTCTACTATAACATCCTCTGGAAATTCTGGGGCAACATCCCCTACTATGAGGAGAACCTCACCGGTGACTTCACCTGCGAGCAGTTCCAGGCCGATGAGGTCTATGGAAAATTCATCGCCGACCTGGAAGGCGCCATCGCCCTCAACGTCCTTCCCATGAAATGGGACGACGCCAACATCGGCCGCGTTACCAAGGCCATGGCCTACATGCTGTATGCCGAGGCTGTCCTGTACCAGAACGACGAATCCCGCTTCGCCACGGCCCTCGGTTACATGAAGGAAATCATTAACGATTCCAACTACGAACTCCTGCCCGATTTCGGCCAGATTTTCAAGGAAAGCGGCGAATGGAGCAGCGAGTCCATCTTCGAGGTGAGCTACAAGGACGACGGCGCACAGCGCTCCTGGAGCTGGGTCCGCGGCGTGGGCGGCACGGTTCTTCCGCGCCTGATTTCTCCGGCCGACTGGTCAGGTGACGGCGAGCATGACAGCGGCTGGGGCTTCGCTCCGGTGCGTGTGGAAACGTACGAGATGTACGACGCCGCCGACGCCCGTCGCGCCGCCACCTGCTGGGATGCCCGCAATACCGGTTCCGGTACCTACAATGCCCGTTATCAGGACACCGGCTTCTTCCTTGAGAAGTATGTCGCCTACAAGGCCAACAATGCCGATGCCCAGTATGACGGTGACCTCAACTTCAACAACAACCTGCGCATCTACCGTTATTCGGAGTGCCTCCTGAACGCTGCCGAACTCGCCGTCCGCACGGGCAATACCTCCGGTGCCGACGCTTGGCTCAACGCCGTTCACGGCCGTTCCCTGGGTGGTGCTACCGTTGCCTTGAGCCTGGAAAACATCAAGCAGGAGCGCCGTCTGGAGTTCGTGGGTGAGGGCAAGCGCTACTGGGACCTCATCCGCTGGGGTGACGCCCCCACCGTGCTGGTCCCGGACGCCTATGGCTACCGCACCAACACCTGGAGCGCCAGCAAGAAGTACCTGCCCTTCCCTCAGCACGAACTGGATGCCACGGAAGGCCTTACGCACGAACTGGTTCAGAATAACTATTAATCGACGCAGAATATGAAAAAGATTGCATATATCCTTATTGCAGCCCTGACGGTCTTTGCCTGCGCCAAGGAGGAGATCAACCACCCCTCCGAGGCCAATGCTCCCAAGACCGCTTCCGCTTTCGCGCCCGTCATTTCGGTCGATCAGGAAATCAACCAGGTCACTTTCTCCGTTGATTCCAAAGCCGTGATACCCGTCTGGCTCTTCCAGGACAAGGACGGAGCGTACACTGAATACAAGGCCCAGAATGGCTTCAAACGCATTTTCGCCGTGGCCGGTGACTACAAGGTGCGCATGAAAATCATGAACGCCTCCGGTGTCACTCCCGACTACGTGGAGACCACTTTCCACATTGACAACACCATCGCCAGTTTCGACCGCTTTATCACCTTCCTCGCCGGCGGCAGTTCTGCCGACAACAGCAAGGAGTGGCGCATTGACGGCGATGTGGCTGAGCACATGGGTTGTGGTGAATCTGGTACTGCCGGTGTCAACTGGTGGGCGGCCAACCCCGGAGACAAGGCTGCTTTCGGCGTTTACGAAGACCGCGTTACCTTTACGGGTGACGGCAGTTACACCTATGATCCGGGCGAGGATGGCGGTGTGTACGTGAACAAGGATGTCACCGTCTCTCCGTTCGTGGAACAGAAGGACGGCGCCACCGAAGACTACGTGGCTTCCGTATCGGCCCAGACCGCTTCGTACGCGTTCACCTATCGCGGAAATGACCTCTACCTGGTCCTTCCGGCCCATACCCTGTTCCCGTATATCGATAATGACGACTTCTGGGCCGCTCCGGAATTCAAGGTCTTGAGCCTCACCCGCGAGACCCTGGAACTCGTCCATGACAACGGCAGCATCGCCTGGCACTTCATCCTCACCTCAAAGGCTGCCGCCTATGTGTTCAAGGGATTCAAGTACAATGCCGATTCCAACATCTGGAAGCCGGCCGATGCCGCCCACAGCTTCAGTTACTACTACGCCCCCGGCTGGTCCCAGATCGATAATCCTGAGACCATCCAGGAAGGTGCCGAGTACACCCTGACACTCCCCGCCGCCACCGCTGACCAGTGGCAGGCCCAGTTCTTCATCCTGCCCGACGACCCCGTCGTGCTGACGGCCGACAAGAACTACGACTTCTCCGTCATCGTGAACACCAACAAGGCCCTCCCGGGTGTCACCTTCAAGCTCACTGACGTGGGCAGCGACGACAACTTCCTGTTTGCCAACCGCGTTCCCATCGATGCCGGTGAAACCATCTACTATCTCACTGACCTCAAGGGCATCGACGCCCCGAACGGCGTGAAGATGGTCTTCGACTTCGGCGGCAATGCCGACGGCACCGTCGTCTCCCTGGCCAACATCGTCATCAAGGACCACGCTGTCGACGACGGCACTATCCTTCCCAGCGAGGAGCCCGGTGGAGAGGAAGACGAAGAGAGTGACGAGGTCGTGATCTACGGCAAGGAACTCTGGGCCGGCGCCCAGGTAGAACTGGAGACCTGGTTCAGTCCGGCCGACTGGTCCGGCGGCCTGGATCCGCAGGCGACCTATGCCGACGGCAAACTCACGCTGACGGTTCCCGAAGGAACGGGCGGCAGCGAATGGCAGGGCCAGGTGAAACTGCACACAGACATTGCCATCGATCCGGCCAAGAAGTATTCCTTCCGGGCCAAGATCAACGCCAGCTCCGACGGCGCCATCACCGCCAAGATGACCTCCAACACCGATCCCGGTGGCATCGAATTCTTCTATGACAACGGTGTCGAGCTTGCTGCCTTTGCCGACCTGGCCTTCGAAAAGGCCGGCGTGAGCATGGACAACGGCGATGGCGAGACCGTCATGGTGGTCTTCGACTTCGGCCGCCTGCCCGCGGGTACCGAGATTGTCGTTACCGACATCCTGCTCAACGAAGTTCAGACCGGCAGCATCTCCTACGGGGACAACCTCTGGGACTGCAGTGCCGAACTGGAGACCTGGTTCAGCCCGGCCGACTGGTCCGGCGGCCTGGATCCGCAGGCCACCTATGCCGACGGCAAGCTCACCCTCACCGTCCCTGACGGCGTGGGCGGCAGCGAATGGCAGGGACAGGTGAAACTGCACTCCACCATCGCTATCGATCCCAACAAGATGTACAGCTTCTCCGCCAAGGTGAATGCCGGAGCCGATGGCACCATCACCGCCAAGATGACCTCCAACACCGATCCCGGTGGCATCGAGTTCTTCTATGACAACGGCATCACCGTATCGGCCTTCGAGGATGTGGTTATCAAAAAAGACCGCGTCCAGATGGACAACGGCGAGGGCGAAACCATCATGATTGTCTTCGACTTCGGCCGCCTGCCGGCCGGTACCGAGGTGACGGTCTCCGACATCACCGTCCAGGAACTCAGCCTGGTTTCCTATGGCGAGGATATCTGGGCCGATGCTACCGTGGACCTGGAGACCTGGTTCAGCCCGGCCGACTGGAGCGGCGGTCTGGATCCGCAGGCCACCTATGCCGACGGCAAACTCACCCTCACTGTCCCTGACGGCGTGGGCGGCAGCGAATGGCAGGGCCAGGTGAAACTGCACACGGGCATTCCCGTCAATCCGGGAAAACTGTATGCCGTTTCCCTCACCCTCAACGCCTCTTCGGACGGCGTGGCCACCGTGAAGATGACCTCCAACACCGACCCCGGCGGCATCGAGTTCTTCTATGACAACGGCGTGAGCCTCACCGCTTTCGAAAACGTCGTTTACAAGCAGAAAGGCGTTTCCATGGACAATGGTGCCGATGAAACCCTTATGCTGGTGCTCGACTTCGGCCGTTTCCCTGCCGGCACGGAAATCGTCGTCTCCGACATCATTCTTCAGGAGGCGGAGTAAATGAAACTGTTGAATCTTATTCCGGTCGTTTTCCTGGCCCTCGCCTGCTCCTGCGGCGGGGGCGGGAAAGACCCGGTTCCCGAATCAGCAACCATCTCCCTGTCGCCCACTTCGCTCAGCTGCGACGAAGGCGCCCAGACCCTCACCCTCAATGTGACCGCTTCCGACGCATTCCAGGTCTATGCGGCCGACGGCGTGGACTGGGTCACGGTGGAACCTTCCTTCAGCTCCAGCCCTTCTGCGGCCATTGCGGTGAAGGTGAAGAAGAACGACACCTACAAAGACCGCGAGACCGAGATTACCGTCAAATGCGGTACCACCCGTGAAAAGGTGGCGCTCAAACAGGCGGGCGGAAAGATCGATATCAACGTTCCGGAAGGCTATGAGCTGGTCTGGCGCGACGAGTTCGATGAAGGAAGCATTCCCTCCGGCGAGTGGTGGTATGAGACCGGTGCCGGCGGTTGGGGCAACAACGAGCTCCAGGAATACGTAGCCCAGAACAAGGACGGGAAAGATATCGCCTATATCTCGGACGGCACCTTGAAAATCGCTGCCCAGAAGATTGGCAGCAAGGTATATTCCGTCCGCATGAACACCAGCCAGGGATGGACATACGGCTGGTTCGAAGCCCGTATCAAAGTGACGGACGCCCAGGGCGCCTGGCCGGCATTCTGGATGATGCCCAAGAACTTCAAAACCTGGCCCGGAGACGGAGAGATCGACATCATGGAGTATGCGATCGGCACGCAGGGCAAGGACAAGTCTTCTTCCAGCATCCACTGCAGCGCCTTCAACTGGCCTGCCGGAACCCAGAAGACCCACGTGCAGGGCGTCACCAACGCCGCCTCCACTTTCCATGTCTATGCTCTGGAGTGGACGGCCGAAAAAATGGTGTTTTACATCGACGGCAAAGCACACCTCACCTTTGTGAACGACGGTGGCGGCTACGAACATTGGCCGTTCGATGCTCCCTTTTACCTGAAATTGAATCTGGCATGGGGCGGCAACATGGGCGGAACGGCCAATGAAGCGGCCCTCCCTGCCATTTACGAGATAGATTACGTCCGCGTTTTCCAGAAAAAATAACCCATGAAGTGTACTAAAATCGTTTGGTTGAGCCTTTGTGTGGTGCTTGCCTGCTCCCGGCAGGCGGGCACCTCCGTGGGCTCCTGTCCCGAAGTGGAAGCCCGTGTGGACAAGCTCCTTTCGCAGATGACCCTGGCCGAGAAAATCGGCCAGATGAATCAGGTGTCGGCCGGTGGCGATGTCGCCCATTATGCCGAGGCCCTGCGGAAAGGACAGATAGGCTCCATTCTCAATGAAGTGGACCCGGACAAGATCAATGAATTCCAGCGCCTGGCGGTGGAGGAATCCCGACTGGGCATTCCCCTGTTGGTGGGCCGTGATGTCATTCACGGTTTCCACACCATTTTCCCCATTCCCTTGGGCCTGGCTGCTACTTTTGACCCCGCCCTGGCCGAACAGGGGGCGCGGGTTGCAGCCGTAGAAGCCACAGCCCAGGGGGTGCGCTGGACTTTCTCTCCCATGCTGGATATCGCCCGCGATCCCCGCTGGGGCCGCATTGCCGAAGGCAGCGGAGAGGATCCTTTCCTGGATGCCCGGATGGCCGAAGCCATGGTGCGCGGCTATCAGGGAAGCGTTCTGGACAGCACTTCCATGGCGGCGTGCATCAAGCATTTCGTAGGGTATGGAGCGGCCGAAGGCGGCCGTGATTACAACAGCACTTACATTACCGAACGCGAACTCCGCAATGTCTATCTTCCGCCCTTCGAGGCGGCCGTGAAGGCCGGGGCCCTTACGCTGATGACTTCGTTCAACGACAACGACGGGGTTCCTTCCACCGGAAACCGATTTATCCTGAGGGACATCCTGCGTGACGAGTGGGGCTTTGACGGCATGGTGGTCACCGACTGGAACTCCATGGGGGAGATGATTTCCCATGGATTCGGAACCGACCGCAAGGATGTAGCTGAAAAGGCGGCCAACGCCGGCGTGGACATGGACATGATGACCTTCGGCTTCCTCTCCCATTTGGAAGAACTGGTCAAGGGCGGTGCCGTAAAGGAAAAGACCATTGATGATGCCGTGCGCAATATCCTCCGGGTCAAATGTCTCCTGGGCCTGTTCGAGCACCCCTATACGGATGCCGGGGCCGCAAAGGCGGTCCAGTATGCCCCGGACCACCTGGCTGCGGCGCAGAAATCGGCTGAAGAGTCGGCCATCCTGCTCAAGAACAGCGGCGTCCTTCCGCTCCGGGACGGGGCCCGTATCCTGGTGACAGGACCGCTGGCCGACGCCCCGCACGATCAGTTGGGGACCTGGGTCTTTGATGGAGAGAAAGAACACAGTGTTACGCCCCTCAAGGCGCTGGAGGCCCGTTTTCCCGACCGTATTGACTATGTGCAGGGTCTGCAGTACAGCCGTCAGAAGCGTGAGCGCTTCGACGACGTGACGGCCGCTGCCCGCCGGGCTGACGTGGTCCTTGCCTTCCTGGGCGAAGAGGCCATTCTCTCCGGGGAAGCCCATTCCCTGGCCGACCTGAACCTGAAAGGCTCCCAGAGTGAGCTCCTGGCCGCATTGAAGGCTGTCGGAAAGCCCGTCGTTGCCGTTGTGATGGCCGGTCGTCCCCTCACCATCGAGCGTGACCTTGCCAACTGCGATGCCCTGCTGTACGCCTTCCATCCCGGCACCATGGGCGGTCCGGCCCTGGCAGCACTCCTTTCCGGTGACGTGAATCCTTCCGGCAAGGCACCGGTTACCTTCCTCCGGACGGCAGGACAGGCTCCCCTCTATTACAATCATCACATGACGGGACGTCCCTACAACGGTGAAACCCTTCTGGACGACATCGGCCTGGAAGCCGGACAGACTTCCCTGGGGAATACGTCCTATTACCTGGACTACGGTGCCTATCCGCTTTTCCCCTTCGGTTTCGGCCTCAGTTACACCAGTTTTGCCTATTCAGACCTGGCGCTGGATAAGGAGACATACGGGGTGGAGGATACCATCCGCGTACGATTTACGCTCAGCAATACCGGTGCCCGTGAGGGCACTGAAGTGGTTCAGTTGTATGTGCGCGACCTGGTGGGTTCCGTCACCCGTCCCGTGAAAGAACTGAAGGCTTTCCGGCGCGAGACCCTGCAGGCCGGTGAATCCAGGACGATCGAACTTTCCCTGCCGGTCTCCGAACTGGCCTTCTACGGCCTGGATATGGTGAAGAAAGTGGAGCCGGGTGATTTCCAGCTCTGGGTGGCCGGAGACAGTGCTTCCGGTGAACCCCTTTCCTTCAAGGTGAAATGACGGGCCGGTGTCTGATCATAGGGATGGCGGTGCTGCTGCTGGCGGCCGCCTGCGGACAAAAGGAGAATGTGCCAGCTCCCGTTCCCGTCCCCGTTCTCCGTTCCATCACGGTCCTGCAAGATTCCCTGGTGCTTGCCGATAACGGCACGGTGGAGCTGCCCTTCACGGTCAAGGACCCGGATTATACCTTCTCTTCCATCCTTCTCCAGACGGGGGCGGGAACGCCCCCCGAGGAGTTCGCCGTGCAGCAAATCGTTCCATCGGAGGGTGCCGGGAATTATACGGCGGTGCTCAAGGACGCCGGACTCCGGAAAAAATACAACCGGCAGGTGTACCTGTCCATTTCCCAGCGCAATGCCGACACGGGAGTCGAATCCGTTGTGGCATCGGCCCCGTTCAAAGTAGTTTCCGAAAGGCAGGGCCCCGAAACAGGGCTTCCCGTAGTTGTGGTGGAGACCGAAAACGGGGAAGAGATTGTGTCCAAGGAAGATTATCTGTCGGCCTCCCTGCGCATTTTCGGTGTCGGGGAGTATGAGAATCTGGAGCCGGTCTCCTGTTCTGTCCGGGGGCGGGGAAACACCACCTGGTGGTGGCCCAAGAAGCCCTATGCCATCAAATTGGACCAGAAGACTTCGATTCTGGGCATGCCCAAGCACAAGCGCTGGGTGCTCCTGGCCAATTTCATGGACCGGACGCTCATGCGCAACCTGGTTTCCATGAAAGTGGCTTCCCTGACGAGACTGGACTGGACGCCGCGTTGCGTTCCCGTGGAGCTGGTCCTCAACGGGAAGCACCAAGGGAGTTACCTTCTCATCGAGCAGGTGAAGGTGGACAAGAACCGGGTTCCCGTGGCCGATGACGGCTACCTGCTGGAGTGTGACTTCCATTATGACAACGAGGTCCAGTGGACCGATCCGTACGGGCACAACAATCAGTGGGGGAATGGCATCCCCTTCGGCGTCAAATATCCCGAGCCGGAAGACATCACGCCGGAGCAGCTCAGTTATATCCAGCAGTACATTGCCGAGACGGCCAGCGTCCTGTACAGCGAGGACTTTGCCGATCCGGAAAACGGCTATGCGAAATATCTGGACATCGATTCCTTTGTCGATTACTGGCTGGTCTTCGAGGTGATGTGCAACCACGAACTGGGGAATCCCGGCAGCGTTTACATGCACATGGACCCGGGCGGCAGGCTCATTGCCGGCCCCTGCTGGGACTTTGACTGGGGAATCCTCTCCTTCTACACATCGGCCGGAGAGAACAACCTGGTCAATGCCAAGGCCATCTGGTACGAGCGCCTTTTCCAGGACCCCGTTTTCAAGGAGAAAGTAAGGGCCCGTTTCCAGGAGCTGTTGCCGCAGCTGCAGGCTATCCCGGCCTATATGGACGAGTGTGAGGCCCTTCTCACCGAGAGTGCCCGGCTCAATTTCCAGCTGTGGAATCCGGCCGATGACAGGAGCCAGAACGGCGGAAACATCATTAACGGGGACGAGAATCTATCCTTCCACAATGCCGTCAAGCGCCTGAAAGACAATTACAACAGGCATCTGCAGGTGATGGCCGGTCAGCTGTAGTCTTTTATGTCTGGCACGGCTTTAGCAGCAGAAATATCGCAGGGTTTTCCGCGACGCCGTGGTGAAGTTTATCGATGCTGAAAATGAAACGGACAAAGTATCTCTCCTATTGTGCATTGGCGGCTCTTATCGTAATGATGATGGCCGCCACTTTTGTGGAAAAATCCAGTGGGACCGCCGCTGCATTCCGCTGGGTGTACCACCATCCCCTTTTCCTGGTTTTATGGGCCGTGGCAGCCGTTTGCGGCCTCATTTACCTGATTCGTCGCGGTACGCCCCAGAAGCGTTTTACCATGGGTATCCATCTCGGCCTGGTCGTCATCCTGGCCGGCGCGCTGGTCACCTTCCTGTTTGGCACCAGCGGCAGCATCCACCTGCAGGAGGGAGAAGCCTCCTCCGCCTTTGAACGGGACGACGGGTCTCCCGCCTCCCTCCCCTTCGATATCCGGCTGGACGGCTTCGCCATCGACTACCATCCCGGTTCCCGGAGACCGTCCGACTACCGTTCCGACGTGGTTTTCCTGCCGGAGGGGAAAGCGGTGCGCGTTTCCATGAACCACATTGCCAGATACAAGGGCTACCGCTTTTGCCAGGCCGATTATGACGAGGACGGAAAAGGCAGCATCCTGGCCGTGAGCCACGACCCCTGGGGCGTGGGCATTACCTATGCGGGATACCTGTTGCTATTCCTTTCCATGATCGGTTTCTTTTTTGAAAAGGATACGGCTTTCCGCTCCACCTTGCGCCGGGTGGCCTCGATGACAGCCGCGTCTGCCCTGCTGATGTTCCTTCCTTCCCAGCAGGCGGAAGCCCGGCCGTCCGGTGTCCAGGAGGAAATCTCCGGAGCCGAACAGCTTTATCTCCAGATTGGACGGCCGCAGGTGCAGGCCGTGCTTTGCCTGACCCTCGGCGTCGCGCTCTTTGTGACGGGAATTGTGCTCATTACCAAAAAGAAGAAGTTTCCCGCGTGGGCGCTTACCGCCGGGGCGGCGGTGGCGCTGCTCATGTGGCTGTACCTGACACTGGTCATCGGCCTGCGCTGGTATGCCTCCGGTACCGGGCCTTATGTGGGCCGATACAATGTGATGATGCTCATGGCTTGGTTTTCCACCTTGGCTATCCTGTTGCTGTACAGGCGTTTCCCGCTAATCCAGCCGCTTGGGTTCCTGCTTTCGGGGTTCACGATGCTGCTGGCCGGCCGCACGGGTGCGGGTCTGCAGATCACGCCTTTGATGCCGGTTCTGCAGTCACCCTTGCTGTCTGTCCACGTGGTCAGCATGATGATGTCCTACACGCTCTTCGGCCTGGTGGCCTTCAACGGCATCATGGGGATGGCCGTTCCTTCCCGGGAGGCCAGTGAAAAACTCCGGGACGTGAGCGTGGTGGTGCTGTATCCTGCCGTGTTCCTGCTCGCGTTCGGAACCTTCCTGGGAGCGGTGTGGGCCAATATTTCCTGGGGGAGTTACTGGGCCTGGGATCCCAAGGAAACCTGGGCGCTGATTACCCTACTGGTGTATTCGTTTACCCTGCACGGCGATGCGCTTGGGCCCTTCCGCAGCCCGCGCTTTTTCCACGGGTACACCCTGGGCGCTTTCCTGTGCGTGCTGGTAACGTACTTCGGTGTCAACCTGATTCTGGGCGGCATGCATTCGTATGCCTGAGACGCTTCAGTCTTCCCAGGAGAGCAGGCGGGAGCCGTCGGCCTGTACACGGATGCTCACCTTCAGGGTCTCTTCCGGCAGGAGTGCCTCGATGTTCTCCGGCCATTCCATCAGGCACAACTCTCCGCTGTCCAGATAATCGTACAGGCCGATGTCCAAGGCTTCGGCCTCTTTCTCGATCCGGTAAAAGTCAAAATGGAAAATAGGGCGTCCGCCCCGGCCCCGGTATTCGTTCACAATGGCGAAGGTGGGAGAGCTGATGGCGTCTTCCTCAACCCCCAATTCCTTGCATACGGCGGTGGTGAAAGTGGTTTTCCCGGCGCCCATCGGTGCATAGAACGCCACCAGCGAATGATTGCCGATGGCCTGCAGGAACGCTTTTGCCGCCCGGGGCAGATCTTCCAGCTGCTGAATGGTGATTTCGTGTTTCATGCGACAAAGATACTACAAATCCAGGATATTCCGCCGGTCCAGAAAGCGGTAACTGGCCGCTTCGGCCAGGTGGACAGGCAGGATGTCGCGTTCGCCGGAGAGGTCGGCGATGGTGCGGGCAATCTTCACGATGCGGGTATAGGCGCGGGCGCTGAGCCCCAGGCGGTCGATAATCCGCTCCAGCAGTTCCTTGCAGTCTTCCGAAAGGGGGCAGAAACGCTCCAGTTCCCGCGTTCCCATCTCCGAGTTGGTGAAAAGCCCCGTCCCCGCCAAGCGTTTCCGTTGAATCTCACGTGCCCGGAGCACCCGCTCGGCGATGGCGGCCGATGGCTCGGCCTTCTGGCCCCGCAGCAGAGCCGTTGTCTCGACCGGCGTGCAAAGGAGCTGAATGTCAATCCTATCCATAATGGGACCGCTCAGTTTCGAGAGGTAAGCCTGGCGCTGCCCGGGCGTGCAGGTGCAGCGTTCGCCAACCCCGTAGTACCCGCACGGGCAGGGATTGGAGGCTGCCACCAGCATGAAAGAGGCCGGATATTCAATCTTTGCCTTGAGGCGGGAAATACTCACCACCCGGTCTTCCAACGGCGCCCGGAGCGATTCCAGCGTCGATTTCGGAGCCTCGCAGAATTCGTCCAGGAAGAGCACGCCGTTTGAAGCCAGTGATACCTCCCCGGGAAGGATGTTCTCGCCGCTGCCGCCGCCCAGCATCGCGGCTTTGGAGGCTGATATGTGCGGTGCCCGGAAGGGCCGTCGTCTCAGGAGCCCCGGCCGGCCCTGCGACCGCCCGGCCACGGAATAGATCTTGGAAGTGATGGCGCTCTCTTCCAGCGACATGGGCGGAAGGATGCCGGCCATGGCCTTGGCGATGGAACTTTTCCCGCTGCCGGGGGCTCCCACCAAAATGACGTTATGCTGCCCGGCGCAGGCGATTTCTACACCCCGCTTGGCCGCCTGCTGGCCTACGATATCGGCAAAATCCATATAAGAACCCGGCGGGACGGCCGGTTTCTCCATCGCCCTGCGGTATGCCTCCGTGTTCCGGATCAGCAGAGGCGAAGGGTCCTCTTTCTCCCCCAGGACCAGGAGCACTTCGTCCAGGGTCTTTACCCCGAACACCTCCGTCTGCGTATAATCCGCGGCTTCCAGGGCCGATTCTTCCGGAAGGATGCATCCCCGAAAGCCCATTTGCATGGTGAGCTCTACCATGGGGAGGGCCCCGCTGACCGGCCGTACGCTGCCGTCCAGCCCCAGTTCGCCCATGATCAGATACCTGTCCAGGGCTGGCAGGGGACACTGTTCCGAGGCGGCGATGATGCCCAGGGCGATGGGAATGTCGTAGCCGCTGCCCTGCTTGTGCAGGTCGGCAGGAGCCAGGTTGATGACAATCTTCTTGCCGGGAATGTGGAAGCCTTTCGCCTGCAGGGCGGTCACCGTTCGCAGAAGGCTTTCTTTCACGGCCGCATCGGCCAGGCCCACCAGGTGAATGCCGATGCCCATGGTAATGTTTACCTCGATGGTCACGGGGACGGCGCGGATGCCGATGCATTTGGCACTGTGGATGTTGACAAGCATGGTTCAATCGATTTGAAGGGAGGTGAAACAGCCGTTGAAATGCAGGGTGGTGACTTCCCGGTCGCGAATCAGGAGATGTTCGCCCTTGGACGGATTGCTGAGAGCGATGCCCAGGACGCCTTTCCGGTACTGTGCACAGCGCCTGGAGGGAAGTTGGAAACGGTCCGATGTGAAAGGGATGTTTTCCTTGTCCAGGTAGAGCGTGCGGACGGTATGCTCCGGTCCTTCCACCAGATAGGCCGTGTGGGTGCCGTCCGTCAGCAGTTCCAGGATGGGCTGGTTGTCGGTGGCCATGCTCACGACCCTGGAGACGTCCCGCAGCCAGTAACAGTAGGTTTTCCCGCCGGAAATGCCCGTGCTGTAGCCTTTCAGGAGCAGTTTCCCGTCACCTGGCACCAGCTTCAGATGGTGCGGAACTTCCGTCGGCCCCATCTCTATTTCCTGGATGTTGTTGTCCTTTATCAGGCAGTAGGAACTGCGGACACTGCTTCGGAGTTCGCTCCGATAGACGGTTCCGTCGTGCACCCGGATGTCGTAGAGACCGCCCACGATGCTGCCGGCGGGAATCAGCATCAGGGTCTCGTCCTCATGCATCACATGGTACTCCCACTGCAACTGTTCCCCTTTCCAGATGGGAATCCCGTATGTATAGTACACGCCTGACGTGTCACGGGAGAAGGCTCCGCCTTCCCATTCGCTGTCCTCCGGGCCGTCCAGGATGGTCCCTACAGGGGAAGAAAAGCGCTCCTGTCCGTTGATGCGGAAACTCAGTCCGCCCTTTCCCTGTCGTTGGCCCAGTGTGTAGGCAATGCCGTTTACCGCCAGGAACCCCCGCAGCAACTCGTCCCCTTCATAACGGAACCGTTCTTTTCCGTCGCAGGAGACTACCACTTCCTGGCCGTCGCAGGCATCGGTCCAGAGCCTTCCTTCGGAAATGCGGTGCCGGTCGGGCTCGGGACGGCCTTCGACGGCGACCCGGAGCACTTCTTCGCCATTTTTGAAAAGGACTATGTCGGCCTGTCCGGGGTTCTTCCAGTCCACCCCTTCGGGATAGATAAAGGCGCTGGCATAGAGATCCGGCGCAGGAGGGTCTTCCTCCTCAGGCGGGAGCACCACCGTGGAATCCCGGCCGCTTCCATTCGGATCCGAGCGGGGTGTGTTTTCAAAAAGCGGATTCTGGCAGGAGACGACAGCCAGCGGCAACAAAAAAAATCGGAACAACTTACCCATAACGCACATTTTTTGTTGGTCGCAAGGTCGCAAAAGCGGGGCAGAAAACCTACAATCGGAAAAAACATCGTGTTGTTTCAGGTGTTTTTTTGCTGTTTTTTACGATTTTACGCCGTATCTTTGTGTCTATGATCAGCTATCCCAACGTAAAAATCAACCTGGGGTTGCACGTGCTGCGGCGCCGGGAGGATGGTTTCCACGACTTGGAAACCCTGTTTGTCCCTTATTCCGGTATCAGCGATTGCCTGGAAATCGTCACGGGGGACGACTTCAGCCGTACCCTCGCCGGTCTCAAGGAACGGTACGGCCGCCTGGCGCAGGCCGTCACGCCGGACGGGAAGCTCATGATCACCATCGCCCGGAAGGAAGGCGTGGACTGGGATCCTCTCAAAGACTTGACAGCCAAAGCCTATGGTCTCCTTGCCCAGGCATACAAGCTTCCGCCCATGAAGATTTTTCTGGAGAAGCGTTCGCCGGTGGGAGCCGGCCTCGGCGGAGGATCGGCCGATGCCGCCTTCGCCCTGCGTGCCATCTCGGCGTTGGCCGGGCTGGGCCTTTCAGATGCGGAGCTGGCTTCTTTCGCCGCCAGGCTTGGCAGTGACTGCGCCTTCTTCGTATACAACACCCCCATGCTGGGAACCGGCCGCGGAGAGGTGCTGGAGCCCTATTCCATCGACCTTTCTCCCTATCGGACCGAGGTGGTAATCCCGGAGGGAATCTCCGTTTCGACGGCCGATGCTTACCGTGGCATCACCCCGCGGATTCCCGCCAAGGGCCTGCGGGAAGTGCTCTCCCAGCCCATTTCGACCTGGAGGGAAGCGTTGAAGAACGATTTTGAGGAAACGGTGTTTGCCAAGTACCCGGCCCTGTCGTCCGTCAAGGAGCGCCTGTATGCAAGCGGAGCCCTGTACGCTGCCATGTCCGGCAGCGGTTCCGCGTTCTTCGCCCTATATAAAAAGGATTAATTCCGAAGCCAGTTCTCCGGATTCTGCGGGGTGGATCCTTTCCAGAGTTCGAAGTGGAACTGGTCCTCTCCGCCGATGGTGTCCACGGTTCCCACAACCTGGCCGGTCACCACTTTGTCGCCGGTTTTCACATTTACCGTCTTGAGTTTGCTGTACAGGGTGAAATACTCTCCGTGGCTTACCAGCACGCACTGGTTGTAGCCGGGCAGCACCACAATCTGCGTGACCTTTCCGTTGAAGACGGCTTTGGCCTCCGCCCCTCGTTTGACGGTGAGGGTGACGCCGTTGTTCTGCGGCAGGTCCACGTTGGTGTAAACCGGGTGCTTGTGCTTGCCGAAACGCTCAACCACCGCACCCTCCACCGGCCACGGCAGCCGGCCCTTGTTGGCGGCGAACTCGCTGGAAAGTTTGGTGTCAATCTCGGTCGAAGTGGTTTTCCCGCTTGTCTTGCCGCCCTTGCCCTTGCCAGCAGCCTTGGCCGCGGCCTCCTGCTGGGCCCGGATGAGGTCGGCAATCTTGCGGTTGAGCGCTTCTTTCTGGCGGTTCTTGTCCTGCAGCTGCTGCTGGTATTTCTTGCGGTCCTTGCTCAGCTGGTTTACCAGGCGGCTGGATTCCGCTTCCTCATCCTGGAGACTGGCCCGTTCCTTCATCACTTTCCGGCGCATTTCATCGGCCTCGTTCCTCAAGGCCGTAAGCCGTTCCTTCTCCACTTCCAGCCTGGCCGACGTCTCACGGATCTTCCGGGCCTGGTCGCTCATCTGGGCCGACAGGCTACGCAGGTAGCCGAAGCGGCGGAAGGCCTGTCCCATGGACTCGCTGGAGAGCACATACATGTACCACATGCGGCTGTCGCGGTTTTTGTAAGACCCCCGGATGAGCCGTCCATAATAGAGGGAGAGCGTGTCATAACGGGCCTGCAGCCGGTTGATTTCTCCCTGGCACACGCCGATGGAGTCGTTCAGCAGGCGGAGGGTCTGGTCGCATCCGGCAATGAGTTTTTCCCGGGCCGATATCTTGCTGCGCACCAGCGTGAGGGTGTTCATGGCTGCCGAACTGCTCTTGGAATTCTGGGCCAGCTGGCGGTTGATGAGGGCGATCTCCTTCTCCAGCTGCACACGCTGGCTTTCCAGTTTTTTCATATTGGCCTTCTGGCCGTATGCGGGAAGGCAAACGACGAGCGTCAGGAAGAGGAGATGAAGGGCTTTTCTCATGGCTTTTCCTGGGCCTCCAGGCGGGCGGCCTGATTACGGTAAACTTTGGCGGTGTCCGGTTCTCCCAGAGCCTCCAGCACGGTGGCATAATGCCGCAGGATGACGGCGCTTTCCTTGCCTCCATATAGCATGGCGTGCTTGAAGAAAGGCTTGGCTTCCAGGTCTTTCCCCATCAGATGGAGAATCCAGGCGAAGGTGTCCAGGTAAGTGGCGTTGTCGGGCTCTGCTTCCACCGTCTTTTTGGACATGTTGTAGGCTTTCTTGAGCTTTTTGCCCTGCACGCTCAGATAATAGGCGTAATTGTTGAGGACCGGGGCATAGGAAGCATCCAGCCGGAGCGCTTTTTCATAGGCCTTGAAGGCCAGATTGCTGTCCCCTTTGGAATAATAGGCGTCTCCCATCATGGACCAGGCGCTCAGACACAGATTTTTGTCCTTCGGATGGTTTTTGAGGAGATACTGGCAGTTGGTGATGATGGCGTCGTAATCCTCCAGCTGGTAATTGGCCATGTTGGCGTAGTCCAGGAAAGCCAGTTCGCCGAAATGGTCGAAAGCCGCCAGGGAACGCTCCCGGAGCGCTTTCCAGTCCTTCCGGATGGAGAGGTACTGGACATAGGTGGCTGTCTGCCCCAGGCTTTCCGGGTATTCATCGGCCGCTTTCCGGAACCAGGGACCGGCCTCGTCCTCACGCCCGGTGGAGAAGAAATAGCTGCCGGCGGTGGCGAGAAGGCTGCTGTCGGCCGGATGGATCTCCAGGGTTTCCGTCACAAAGCGGTCGAAGCCTTCCCGGTGCAGTTGCAGGATCTTGGGGTCGATGCTCCGCATCATGTTGCTCAGATACATGTTCTTGGTGGCGGCGGGGATATCCTCGGAGGTGAAAAACGGGTCCAGGGTCTGGCGCAGGTGCCGATAGACCTCCGACATGCCCAGGATGGCCGGAACATAGCTGCTGTCCAGCGCAAGGGCTTCGGTATAGCGGGCCTGGGCCAGGGAATCGGCAAAATCAGCCAGATAATAGTCTCCGAGCATGGAAAGGATGGAAGGAGAGGAATACTGGGTGTTGAACTTTTCCAGTTCCTTGACGCCCTCTTCCTGCCGCCCCATGGCGCTCAGGACGTCGTAGCGGGTGCGCACCAGCTCTTCCGAGATGCCGCGCTGCTGCTCGATCTCCGACAGCGTGCCCAGCGCCTTGTCAAATTCTTTCTGGGCCAGGTAAATATCCAGCAGTTCGTACGCGATGGAATTCCTGTCCGGAAAGGCCTTTACGAGGGCTTCGTACTGGCCTTCCCCTTCATCGATCCGGTTTTGGGCCAGATACATGCGGCCCAGCAGGCGGCGGTACCAGAAATTGGTGCTGTCCAGGGCGATGGCTTTTTTGAGGGAGGTCTCGGCCTGCTCCTGGTCCGATGTCTGCCATTGCGTCTGTGCCAGATAATACCAGACGGCGTCATTGTCTGGCGCCGCCTTGGAAAGCGTCTGCAGGATGTCCCGCGCACGGGCGACCTGTCCGTCCCCATAGAGCGTAACCGCATCGATGAGATTGCTTTCGACGGACTGGCCGATGGCCGGGGCCACAGAAAAGAAACAGACAAACAGCGCCAGGGCTAATTTTTTCATATTTGCAAAAATACGGGAAATATTTTGTTTTCTCTCGGTTTGAACATAAATTTGTGTTCAAGAACAAACAAATTCCGCACCTTTTGAAACGTTTTTGGGACAAATTGCATCTTATTACTTGGACAAGGGATGAAGAATCCCCTGCCGGAGCGTCGTCCCTGGAACAAATGGCGGCCGCCTGCAAGCAGGGGGAGCGGAAAGCCCAGAAGGCTTTGTTCGAGGCTCTTTCCCCAAAAATGATGGCCGTGTGCCTGCGTTATATGGGAAATCGGGAAGATGCGGAGGATGTCCTGCAGGAAGCTTTCATCATCTTGTTCACCAAGTTAGACAGTTATCAGGGAGCAGGCTCCTTTGAAGGCTGGGCCAGAAGGATCTTTGTCAATACTGCCCTTATGCATCTCAGACGCACGGATGCGCTGGGTCTCAGCGACGACATCGAGGAGGCCCGCAGCCTCTTCACACAGGAGGCCACACCGGTGCAGAAAATGGGATACAGGGATCTGATGCGCATGATATCGGCCCTCCCGGCCGATGCCAGGACGGTCTTTAACATGTACGTGGTGGAAGGTTACTCCCACAAGGAAATCGCCAAGGAGCTGGGCTGTACGGAAGCCACTTCGCGTTCCAAGTTACAGCGGGCCCGCATCAGGCTGCAGGAAATGATAAGAGAAAACAAATGAAAGAGAACGAATTCGACATACAGGTAAGAAACTTGTTGCAGAATGCAGAGGAACCGGTCTCTCCCGAGGTGTGGGAAGGGGTCGTAGCGGGGCTGGACAGAAAGCGTCGCGTCGTTCCCATGTGGGTTTGGCGTACGGCTGCCGGGATGGCTGCCGCCGCTGCCGTAGTGGCCGGTGTTGTTTTCCTGAAACCGTCCGCTGCTGTCATCGAAGAACATTCTAATCCTATTATTACCATAGCAGAGGCTCCTGCTACTGTGGCGGAAGAACCCGCCGTGGCAGCGGAGCAGGAGCCCGCGAGCCTGGAAAGGCAAATGGCTTCCCGTCCGGTGCGTGTGGCTAAGGCACACCCCGCCAATCCCGCAGCACCCGTAGCGGAGGCAGAGCCCGCCGTGCAGGAGGCCCCCGTGCAGGAAGTTCCTGTGCAGGAAGCCCCTTCGCAGAAAACGCATAAGGAGGCGTTTCCGGCCCAGGACGCACCTGCGGCTCAGGATGTCCAGGCACAGTTCAACCGGCTGGCCCAGGCAGAGGAGCGGACCGCTTCGGGCCGCGGCTTCTCCCTGACGGCCTCCGGCAACATGGAAGGCCTTCGCCGGAGCAGTGTGGGCGGCGGTTTCAACCGTCCTTATAGCGCTCCTGCGGCCAATGCCGGGGAAGGTATCTATAACGAAAGTCCGGAGGTCGGATTCAGCCTGCCTTTCTCGGCGGGCATCGGCCTCAAATACAATTTCACCCCGCGCTGGGGTGTGGGAATCGGGGTGCGTTACACTAATCTCAGCCGCACCTTCGTGGGAGATTATGTGGGAGACGGTTTCCGGGAAATCCAGACCGATATCGACAATCACCAGCACTGGATCGGCATTCCCGTCCATCTGTATTATGATATCGTGAACCGGGGCCGCTGGCGCGTGCATACCTTTGCCGGCGCCAGTGCAGAATTCCTGGCCGACAATGACTTCCTTATCCACGGTTCATCCAAGGATTTCCACTATCACCAGAAGAGCACCCGCCCGCAGTGGTCCGGCGACCTGGGCCTGGGCATTGAGTTCCGGATTACACCTGTTCTGGGCCTCTATCTGGACCCCAGTTTCCGCTATTTCTTCCGGACGGACCTGCAGCCGCGCTCCATCCGCACCATTCAGCCGCTCCGCTTCGATCTCGAAGCCGGCGTACGCTTCTCTTTCGGCGAATGATTATCGCAGGGGCTCCAGGGCCACAGTCCCGGGGATGATGTCCTCGGGCGGTTTTCCGTGCAGGTAAATGATTCGCTGATTGGGACTTCCGCGAAACAGAAGGTCGGTGTCCCGCTGCTCCAGGATGAAGGGACCGTCCACCAGGACATCCAGATACGGAAGCAGCTGCGACAGTTTTTCCGATGCCTGGATTTCCTCCAGCGTGAAGCCCGTCCAGCACCAGATGGTCTTGCGGGTTTCCTCTTTGATGCGCCGGGCCAGTTCCGTAAAGGCTTCTACCTGATAGAACGGATCCCCGCCGGAGAAGGTGACGTCCGACAGTTCATCGGCTTTGATCTCCTCCAGCAGGTCTTCTACTTCCATCCAATGGCCCGCCTCGAAACTCCAGCTCTGGGGATTGTGGCACCCTTTGCAGGCGTGCTTGCATCCCGCACAATATATCGAGGTGCGGAAGCCTGGCCCGTCTGCCATGGTTTGGTGCAGGATATCGAGTACGCGAATCTTCACGATATCGCCGCCGGCTATTTGTGTACAACGCGATCCTTGAGTTCGGCAAGTTTGCCGGCGTTCCAGCGGTCGGTGGTGCCCACCAGATAGCCGGTGATGCGCTGCAGGGTGTCGATATGGTGACCGTGGCAGTGCGGGCATTCGATGAGGTCCTTCTCGGCATTCTCATAGCCGCAGTCCAGGCAGCGGTTGCGGTTGTGGTTCACGGAGCCGTAGCCGATGTTGTATTTGTCCATGAGATCCACGATGCGCATGATGGCTTCGGGGTTGTGGGTGGCATCGCCGTCAATCTCTACATAGAAGATATGGCCGGCGCCCTCGTACTGGTGGTACGGGCCTTCGATGGCAGCCTTGTGCTCAGGGGTGCAGTGATAGTACACCGGGATGTGGCTGGAATTGGTGTAGTAGTCCTTGTCGGTGATGCCGGGCAGTACGCCGAAGGTCTTCTTGTCGCGTTTGGTGAACTTGCCGGCAAGGCCTTCCGCGGGCGTGGCGAAGCAAGAGTAGTTGTGCTGGTATTTCTCGCTGAAGCCGTTGATCTTGTCACGCATGAAGGCGACAATCCTCAGGCCCAGTTCCTGGGCTTCCTCGCTTTCTCCGTGGTGCTTGCCGATGAGGGCGATCAGGCATTCGGCCAGGCCGATGAAGCCGATGGCCAGCGTGCCCTGGTTGATGACGCTTTCGATGGTGTCCTCCGGGTCCAACTTGCCGCTGCCCAGCCAGAGGCCGTTCATCAGCAGCGGGAACTGCTTCTTGAGGGCGGTCTTCTGGAACTGGAAGCGTTCGTCCAACTGGCGGGCGCTGATTTCCAGGGCCCAGTCCAGTTTCTCGAAGAACTTGCCGATGCGCTGTTCCTTGTCGCTGATGTTCATGCACTCGATGGCCAGTTTCACGATATTGATGGTGGTGAAACTCAGGTTGCCGCGGCCGATGGAGGTCTTGGGGCCGAAGCGGTTGTCATACACGCGGGTACGGCAGCCCATGGTAGCCACTTCGTGGATGTAGCGCTTGGGATCGTCGGCCTTCCATTCGGGATCCTGGTTGTAGGTGGCGTCCAGGTTCAGGAAGTTGGGGAAGAACCGGCGGGCCGATACTTTACAGGCGAATTTGTAAAGGTCGTAGTTGGGGTCTTCGGGAAGGTAGGAAACGCCGCGTTTTTTCTTCCAGATTTGGATGGGGAAGATGGCGGTGGAGCCATTGCCCACACCTTCATAGGTGGTGTTGAGGATTTCGCGGATGATGCAGCGGCCCTCGGCCGATGTGTCGGTACCGTAGTTGATGGAAGAGAAGACCACCTGGTTGCCACCACGGCTGTGGATGGTATTCATGTTGTGCACGAAGGCTTCCATGGCCTGATGCACGCGGCTTACGGTCTGGTTGATGGCATGCTGCTGGGCACGTTCCTTGCCCTGCAGGCCCACGAGGTCATGCTTAAGGTAATCGTCGATCTTGGCGGTCTTGAGTTCGCTGTAATCGGCGTTGACCATCTCGCTCACCTTGTCCACTTCCTCTTCATAAGTTTTGCGGACATAGGGGGCCAGGTAAAAGTCGAAGGCGGGAATGGCCTGGCCGCCGTGCATCTCGTTCTGGACGGTTTCCATGGAGATGCAGGCCAGGACGCTGGCGGTCTCGATGCGCTTGGCGGGGCGGGATTCCCCGTGACCGGCCTTCAGGCCATGTTCCAGGATGATGTCCAGCGGGTGCTGGATGCAGGTGAGGGATTTGGTGGGATAGTAATCCTTGTCGTGGATGTGAATATAGTTGCCTGCCACGGCCTCGCGTACGGGGTCGCTCAGGAGGCACTCGTCCACATAGCTCTTGGTGGCCTCGGAGGCAAATTTCATCATCATGCCGGCGGGCGTGTCGGCATTCATGTTGGCGTTTTCACGGGTGATGTCGTTGGCCTGGGCCTGGATGATGGTCTCGAAAATCTCGTTGCTCTTCGCCTTGCGGGCGATATTGCGCTTGTTGCGATAGCGGATGTACTCCTTGGCCACTTCCTGGCGGGGGCTGTTCATGAGGTGGTTCTCCACCACATCCTGAATCTCTTCCACCGTCATCTCTTCCTTGTCCAGCTGGGAGATGGCATGGGCAATCTGGGCGGCGAGTACGATGTCTTCGCCATCTTTGGTCACATCCATTGCTTTCAGGATGGCGGCCACAATTTTCTGGTTATTGAAATCGACGCGGCGGCCGTCGCGTTTTAGTACACGTTTTACCATATGGCTAGTTTCTTATTTGTCGGGTTTGGTCGTTCAGCGCGGAGGCGCGAGAACAAAGATAGTTTTAAAGATTATAGATTCCCACAGTTTTGGTCGGAAAAGTTATCAACAATTCAGGCTACAGCTTGTTAATTTACTGATTAACAAACAGTAGCCTGAAAAGTTAATTTAGAATTATTCTAAAATATAACTATCTTGTTTCTTTTTTGGAAAAGTTTTCAACAAGGGTGCTAATCCCCCACCACCCAGACCAGCACATGGCGGTCGAAGGTCATGTATTCCAGGTCGAATTCTTCCTCGTCCTCGTTCTTGTCGATGAACGTGGCTTCCAGTTCTCCCTCCCCGCGGGGGCGGAAACGCTCGATCTCAATCTGCTCGGCAAAATCCACGTTGTAGCGGCTCAGGAGCTTGAAAATAGCTTCCTTGGCACACCAGTAGATGGCCAGCTGCTCGTTGCGCTTCTCGTCTTCCAGATCGTCAATCTCGTCTTCGCTGAGGGCTTTCTTCTCCACGGCGGAGAAATCGCGGTCCAGGGACTCGATGTCGATGCCGCAGTCTTCTTCCTCGTGCAGGATGACAGCGACATATTTCTCCGTATGGGTGATGGAGATGTTCACCGGATTGTTCTCCAGATAGGGTTTGCCATTGTCATGATGGCTCAGATACACTTTCTCGTCAAAGAGGGTGTTCAGCAGGGCGCGCACGGCGAGCCGCTGCTTGCGCAGGGATTCGCTGCGGATGAAGGAAATCTCCTCCATCTCGTCCGTCGGAGTGGCGCTGAGTTGGGTGAGCTCCTCCTCGGTTTCCGTGATCTGCCACACGCCGATAGTGGCTTCGTTTTCCAGTTTTTTCTTTAAATAAAGTCCCATTACAAGGTTATTTCAACGACAACAGGATGCCGCCCGGATGCAAAGGTGCACTGGGTTTTCGTAAGCTGATCTAGTTAAAACACGACAGAGGGTCGTCTGAACCGACGCCCTTCACTGAATTGGATTTGACTGGACTGGGAGGCTCCATGTTAATCGTTACAATATATCGGTACAAAGATAATTGATTTTTCGCAATTGGCAATATATCTTTGCGCGGAAATTCGTATCTTTGTAGTCCGAATGATTTTTGTCGTTCGGAGTGAAACGAAGAATCTTATAAAACCATATTATCATGAAATTCCTTACTGATGAAAAGCTCCTGATCGTGGGCGCTGCCGGAATGATCGGCTCCAACATGGTCCAGACCGCCTGCATGCTCGGTCTTACCCCTAACATCTGCCTGTACGATATCTTTGAGCCCGGCCTCAAGGGTGTCCTCGCAGAAATGGACCATTGCGCTTTCCCGGGTGTGAACCTCACCGCCACCATCGACCCGGCCGTCGCCTTCAAGGATGCCAAGTACATCATCTCTTCCGGCGGAGCTCCCCGTAAAGAGGGAATGACCCGTGAGGACCTCCTCAAGGGCAACTGCCAGATTGCTGCCGAATTCGGCGACAACATCAAGAAGTACTGCCCGGACGCCAAGTTCGTCGTGGTCATCTTCAATCCGGCCGATGTCACGGCGCTCACCGCCCTGATTCACTCCGGCCTGAAGCCTTCCCAGCTCACCTCCCTGGCCGCCCTCGACAGCACCCGTCTGCAGGAAGCCCTGGCCCAGGAATTCGGTGTACAGCAGTGCAAGGTCACCGGCGCCCACACCTATGGCGGTCACGGTGAGGCCATGGCCGTATTCGCCTCCCAGGTGAAGATTGACGGCAAGCCCCTCGGTGAGATGGGTCTTTCCGCAGAGCGCTTCGAAGAAATCAAGCACAACACCATCCAGGGTGGTTCCAATATCATCAAGCTCCGTGGCCGCAGCTCCTTCCAGAGCCCTGCCTACCAGGCTGTGAAGATGATCGAGGCTGCCATGGGCGGCGAGGTATTCACCTGGCCCGCCGGCACGTATGTGAACGAAGGCAAGTACAAGAACGTGATGATGGCCATGCCCACCACCATCGACGCCACCGGCTGCCACTTCACCGCACCCCAGGGTACGGCCGAGGAAATGGCCGCTCTGGACGCTTCCTACGAGCACCTCGTGAAGATGCGTGACGAGATTATCGGCCTCGGAATCGTTCCCGCTACGGCCGATTGGTGCAAGGAGAACGCCAACCTGTAGTTTTCTCCTTCCCCATCAGCAGAAAGAAGATGACCTTCGCGGCCATCTTCTTTTTTGTAAATAAAATCCTTACCTTTGCATTTCTATGAAAGCGAAGCAGGTTCTTTTTTTTCTCCTTGGCGTTTTTGCCATGCTGGGTTTGCTGTGGCTGGTAACTCCGGCCGACGGCGTAAACCTGGGCCCCCTGAACCTTCGCTTTGCTTCCTATGAGCGCATGGTGCGGGAGGCCGGAGAAAAGAAAGTGGACGTGGACTCGGTGCTCAACGCCGTCGAGGCGCGTTTCCGCATGGAGGATGACACCCTCAGCTATTACCGCAGATTCTTTTACGAGAATCCGGACCGGATTTTCCTTCCGGAGGAGGATTATCATTTCTTCGACCCTCTTTTCCGTCATCTGGAGCAGGCGGGGGACCGGATGGTCCGCGTGGTGCATTACGGAGACTCCCAGATTGAGATGGACCGCATTTCGCAGGACCTCCGGCAGGCGTTGCAGGAGCGTTTCGGCGGCAGCGGGACGGGGCTTTTCCCGGCGGTGAGCAATGTCCCTTCGGCCAGCATCTCCAAATCGGCCTCGGGGGGCTTCGTGCAATATACCATGTATGGAGATTCCACCACCCAGCGGGCAGGGCACAATCGGTACGGCATGCTTGCCCAGGTGGTCAAACTCAGCGGAGGCGGCACCATGAGCCTGCGCGGTACCAAAAACCGGCAGGCCCGTGAGGGGGTCAAAACCTTCGAGAGCGTTTCGGTGCTTTATGGCCGCGGAGAGAAGTTTGAGGCAAAGGCCGTTTCGGATACGTTGAGGCCAGTTCCTGTGGTGGAAAGCCGCGAAAACGGCACCCTCATTACCTGGCACTTCGGACGTCCGGTGCAGAAGGCGACCCTTACGTTCAAAGGCAGTGCCGAAATTTATGCCGTCGGGGCCGATGGCGAGCACGGTGTCGCCGTGGACAATATCCCGCTCCGGGGCTGCTCCGGGACCATTTTCACCCGCATTTCCAAGCCGCTCATGGAAGACAGTTTCGCCCTCACGGACACCCGGCTCATCATCCTCCAGTTCGGCGGCAACATGATGCCGGTAGTCCATGGCACCAAAACCATCGAACAGTATCAGGAACAGATTCAGAAGCAGATCGCCTATTTTCACGAAGTAGCCCCGCAGGCGAAGATTCTCTTCATCGGCCCGTCCGACATGGGGAAAAGCGTGGGCGGACGGATTGTCACCTGGCCGCATCTGCCCGAAATGGTGGATTCGCTCAAGGCGACGGCCCTCCGCAACGATGCTGCCTATTGGGATCTTTACCGCATGATGGGCGGCGAAAACTCCATGGCCCAGTGGGTCAGGCACAGCCCTTCCTATGCCGGTCCGGACTATATCCACTTTACACCGGCAGGTGCCCAGCGGGTGGGTGAGGCTCTCTCCCGCTCTTTCCTTACGTATTACGACTTTTACCAGCTGCGGAAAACCCTTCCGGAAGGCCGGGTGAAACAGGCCATGCAACCATGAGAAAAGGGATTCTGACGTTTCTTCTTCTGCTGCTTCTGCTGCCTTCCGAGGCCCGCAGGCAGCCGCGCTATCCCTTTGTCCGTACAGACCTCAATTCCCTCCAGATGCCTGCCGAAAAAGCGCCGGAGTTCTATCATTTCTGCCGCAAACTGGATACGCTCCTCTTCACCGGCGGCGGCGATGTGCGCATTCTCCATGTCGGGGGCTCACATGTGCAGGGCGGGACGCTGAGTGACCGTCTGCGCCGCAATTTCCTGAACCTGCGCTACGGCATTACCGGCGGGCGGGGACTGGTTTTTCCCTTCTCGGCCGCCCATACCAACACCCCGGTGAGCTACAACAGTTCCTATATGGGTAACTGGGAAAGCGTCAACTGCCTCAAACCGGGAGACGAAGCGCTGGGCCTCACCGGCATGGCTGTGATGGCGCAGGACACATCGGCCCGGGTAATCATCGATCTGGTTCTGCGGGAGAAACAGCTTCTGCAGCAGCGCTATACCTTTAATAAGGTGGATGTTTTGGGCAGCGGTACACTGGAGCCCATCTTGCTCCTGAACGGACGGGACACCCTCCGCGGCGTCGGGACGGCGGGGGTCAGGCACTTCGACCTTCCGTATTACATGGACTGGATTCAGCTGGCGTTCACGGGACGGGGGACCTTCTCCCTCCGCGGGCTGTATCTGGACAAGCCCGGCGGCGGTTTTTCACTCAGTGAAGCGGGTGTGAACGGGGCCTCCACGGGCTCCTGGCTAAAATGCGACCTCTGGGAACAGGAACTTCGTCGCGTGATGCCCGACATGGTCATCTTCTCCATCGGCATCAACGACATCCAAGGGGCCGATTTCGACGTCCGCCGTTTCAAGGCCAATTATCGCGAACTGGTCCGACGCGTGCACAAGGTGAATCCCCGCTGCGCAATCCTCTTCAGCGGCATCAACGACAGTTGGCGCCGGCGGGAAAACAACCGCCACACGGAAGCGGTGGAAGCCGCCTTCCGGGACCTGGCCAAGGAATTTCACGCCGTTTTCTGGGACTGGTATCAGGTGATGGGCGGCCCCGGCTCCATGGCCCTGTGGGAACAGGCCGGCCTGGCCCAGTCCGATAAAATCCATTTCACCTCCAGTGGCTACCGGCTGGTCGGAGACCTCCTGTTTGATGCCATCATGGATGAGTATTACCGCCGATGAGCAGCCTCGGGGAGATCATACGGGACTTTTTCGTGAGCCTGCTGTCCTTCGACCAGGCCCATCCGCTGCTGTTCACCCAGTTCTATTTCTGGGCATTCTTCGCGCTGGTCTTCGCCATCTTTTCCCTCATTCACTCCAAGGTGCTGCTGCGCAACAGCTACCTTTTTGTCTGCTCCCTGTTTTTCTACTACAAGACCAGCGGTGTCTTCCTGGCGCTGCTGCTCTTTGTGATTGTCTATAACTTCTTTGCGGCCAAGTGGTTGCATCGTCTCCGCCGGGAGAAAGTCAAATCGGCCCTTACCGTCTTCAGCGTGGTGGTGGACCTGGGCATCCTGGCCTATTTCAAATATGCCTATTTCCTCACGGACTTCGTGAATAACCTCCTGGGGCTCAACCTGCAGGTGCACGATGTCCTGGGAGAATGGCTCAACATGCTCACGGGCACCTCCCTCTTCCGGGTGGATGCCATCATCCTTCCGGTGGGGATCTCCTTTTTCACCTTCCAGGCGGTGAGTTATGTGGTGGACGTGAAGCGGCGCCGGATTTCCCCTGTGGAGAATTTCCTGGACTTCGGCTTCTATCTGTCCTTTTTCCCCCAGTTGGTGGCCGGCCCCATCGTACGGGCCTCGGAGTTTATCCAGCAACTCCACAAGCCGTATAACCTTTCGCGGCGATGGTTCGGAATCGCCATCTTCTGGATTATGAACGGCCTTCTGAAAAAACTCATCCTGGCCGACTATCTGGCGGTGAATTTCTGCGACCGGGTTTTCGAGAACCCCCTGATGTACAGCGGATTCGAGAATCTGTCGGCCCTTTTCTGCTATTCCCTGCAAGTTTATGCCGATTTCTCCGGCTATACGGACATTGCCACGGGTGTAGCCATGCTCATGGGCTTCTACCTGCCCAAGAACTTCGACTCGCCGTACAAGGCCGTGAACACGCAGCAGTTCTGGCGCCGCTGGCACATGACCCTGAGCCGCTGGCTCCGGGATTACCTGTATATCCCCCTGGGCGGCAACCGCAATGCCACGGCAGGCACCTATATCATCATCCTGGCCGTGGCGGTGTTCGGCAGTTTCCTCAGCGGGTCCTGGTGGGTGGCCTTCGGGGTGTTTGTCCTGGCGGCCGGCATCGGCCTGTGGGCCTGGAAGCGGCCGGAAGACCGCAAACTCATCACCACCAACATCAACTCCATGAATACCATGCTGCTGGGGGGCCTCTGGCACGGCGCCAGCTGGAACTTCATGATCTGGGGCGGCCTCAACGGCATCGGCATGGTCATCTATAAGATCTGGACCAAGCGCTCCATGCTGGTGAAGTTATTCATAATCAACGGTTTCCTGGCTTTGAGCGCCCTTTTGATGCGCCTGACGCACGCTCCGGTGTGGAACATGTTCACGGTATGGCTGTTGATTCTTGCTGCGGGAACCCTGGTGAAGTTCTTTTACCGCTGGGCGGCCCTCGGCAGTGATGCCGTCATGAAGGCTCCGGCACGGACGCCGAAAGGGGCTGTCATTCCGGTTAAGTTGCCCTCGGCATCGGCCCGGTGGATTTCCCGTGCCTGGGATATCTTCCAGACCTTCGTGTTCATCACCTTCACCCGCCTCTTTTTCCGCAGCGGTTCCAACCTGGATCCGGCCCTCGCCAACGAGCAGGCATGGAACACCGCCAAGAACATGGTGAACCAGATTGGGTCGGCCTGGGACCTTTCGCTGGTGCCGGCCATGGCCTGGCAGCACCGTACCGTGCTGTTGCTGTTTGTAGTGGGAATGATTATCCACTGGCTTCCGGAGCGCTTCAAACGCCGCTACCGCATCGTCTTCGCCCGTTTGCCCCTTTTCTGGATGTCTGTTGTGGTCGTCGTCATTGTGGTGTTTTTCTTCCAGTTCATCACCGCCGACCTCCAATCCTTCATCTACTTCCAGTTCTAGCCGCCTTGACAGCCGGAGTGCCGTAGCTTGCCAGAGTGTGTCAGGCCAGTAGGTTGGTAAGGGCGATGAAGTCTTCGACGGAAAGTTTTTCGGGCCGCAGGGAGAAGACATCCTGTGCCAGGAAGTCGGCCAGTTTATCCTCGGACCAGCCCAGGCGGTCGGCCTTGGCGCGGGCGAGGGGCTTCAGGGGATTCCGCATCATCTTCCTGCGCTGGCCGAAGGCCGTTTTCACCACGGTTTTGAACAGGGCCTCGTCGCAGCCCAGGGACACGCGGCCGTTCCGCCGCAGCCGGATGACGGCGCTTTCTACCTTGGGCGGCGGGGCAAAGCAGCCGGATCCCACGGTGAAGAGATACTCGATATCGTACCAGGCTTGCAGCAGCACGCTCAGGATGCCGTAGGTCTTGCTGCCGGGCTTTTCTGCGATGCGCTCTGCCACTTCCTTCTGGACCATGCCCACCACCTGCGGGATGCGGTCCTTGTAGTCCAGTACTTTAAAGAAAATCTGCGAAGAGATGTTGTAGGGGAAATTGCCGATGATGGCGAAGTCCCCGTCAAAGATTTTCTCCAGCCGGAGCGTGAGGAAATCGGCCTCCATGAGCCGGCCCTGCATGCCCTGGAAGTGGGTGAGAAGGTATTCTACGCTCTCGGAGTCGATTTCCACGAGCCGGAGGTCGATGTCGCTGCGGTCCATGAGGTATTGCGTGAGCACGCCCATGCCGGGGCCGACTTCCAAGACGGGGGAATAGGATTCCCCCGGACCCCCTGCGGCCTCAAGGCCCTTTCCGTCTTTCTGCGAAAGACCCGGGCACGGCCGGGCGCCTGCAGGCGCCTTCGCTTCGCTCAAAGGCATCGTCGGGAAAGGTTCTAAGGCATCGACTATGGCGCGGGCCACTTTCTGGTCGGTGAGAAAATGCTGACCGAGGGCTTTTTTGGCGCGAACTTCCATCCTAAATCCCTCCTCCTTCCACGGCACCGTCGGCCTTGGCAAAGGCAGGCTGTACCAGATAGCGGCTGTCGCCGGAGTGGATGAGCTGGCCGATGGCGGAATCGGCCCGGCGGCCCACGTCGATGATGAGGCCGCGCTGCATGCCTTCAAAGGCAGTGAGCATGGGGACGTCGCCGTTGGAATCTCCGCCCACGAGGACGGGCCCGCGGCCTCCGTGTGAAGGAGCAATCAATGTCTCGATGCAAGTCACTTTCCCCGGGCCGATGGGTTGCACATACGACTCGTCATACCGGGCTATCAGGTGCTCCGAAGGAATGAAGCGAAGGCCGAAAACCTGCTCCGGCGGCAATCCTGCGCCGATTTGAGGATCGCAGGCCAATACTTCCACGATGAGTTCCAGGGAAGCCGAGCAGACGTAAACATCAATCTTGTCGTCTTTCAGGCAGTTGAACAGGTCCTTCATTTCCGGAGAGAAATAAATGCCCCGCTCGACCATGCCGCCCCATTTCCCGTCCTTGGAGCGCCATTCCTCGACGGCCAGCTTATCGGCCCCCAGATGCTCCTTGACGGCATCCCGAACTACTTCGCGGGCTTCCTTTTCCGTGTATCCGGCCAGAAGGCCCGGCATCCAGAGATAGGAAACTTCTTCGCCGAAGGCTTCGTCCATGCCCACCAGCAGGGAGAACATGCGGGCGCGGAAGTCCTGATACAGGACCATGTCTTTATATTTCTCCCCGTGGTCGCGGAAGTTGCGCAGCAGGTTGTATTCAATCTGGAGCATTTCGCCCATTTTGGCAAACGTAACCTCCGTTCCTGGAATAAGGCGGGAAGGGTCCGGAATCCCGTCCATGAAACGGTGCTTGGGGGCATCGGCATAGCGCAGATGCTCAATCTGATAGACCCAGAGCGCCTGGGACACATCATGGACGATGGCCGTTTTGTCAAAATCGAAAACGGCATAATTGCCGGATTCCGTGGAAGTAAGGAGGGCGTTCAGCGACTCCCGCACAAACGGGTCCCAGGACCCTTCCGCCAGGGTTTGGGGAGAATGGCAGGAAACCACTGCCAGCGCAGCGCAAACAATCAGTGCAAAATGTTTCATAACGCAAAGATACAAATTAATTGCGGGCCGCGAGCCATTCGGCGGGTGTCTGTCCGGTTACCGCCTTGAAATTCCGGTAAAAGGCCGATTCTGAAGCGAATCCTGCCGCATCGGCAATGTCGGAAAGCCGCAGGGAAGGGTTCTCCATCATCTTTTTCTGGGCAAAGCGGATGCGGTAGCCGTTCACATAATCGAAGAAGGAGCAGTTTGCCCCGGTATTGATGCAGGAGGAGATATACTTGGTGTTGGTCCCCAGGGTGGTGGCCAGATCGGCGATGGAAAGACCTTTCTGTGTGTACAGGCCGTCTTCCATCAGGGCCGATACTTTCTCGAAAAGGTCCCGGTCCCGCTGGTTCTTGGAATCCTTCTGATTCGCAGCGGGGCGCACCGGAAGCGGCTTTTTCCGGCGTCGAGCCAGCCAAAAGCCCAGCCCGACCAAGGCCAGGGCCGTCAGTACACCGACCACAGTCCCGGTTGTCCGGGCGCGGATGCCTGAGGAGGCCTCCGTTTTTGCCTGAAGCGGATTGAAAAGATAGACGGAGGCGTAGGGCTTGTAGTTGGACCGGTCAATCCCGCCGGCGAGGGCTACCCGTCCGTCCGGCAGCATCGTGCAGGCTCCGTAGAGAGGCAAATCCTCCAAGGGTTCTGTGTAATACAGTTTGAGCGTGGCCTTTCCGCCTTCCAGGGCGGGCTTGTAGCCAATCTGCAGGAGGTAAGCCCTTCTGTCCGAGTCGGTTCCCAATGCCCAGGCATACTCGCCATGCCGGAGCAGCGGATGCCAGTAATGGATGGGGCCGTTCACCCCTTCAAGCGGGATGGGTGTTTCCAGTTCCAATAAAGAAAAGTCTTCTCCGTGAACGCGCAGAATGCTTTTGGCTTTCAGGCTGTCGCCCATGGCCAGCAGCAGATAATCGTAGTCTCCTTTCGAAGAATCCCCGATTTCACAAGGGATTCTCTTTCCATCGCCGTCAGAACCGAAGGGCTTCGACTGAAGAATCAGCGGAATCTGGAAAGGCTCCCCCTTCAACCGGTCCACCCATCCCTTGCCCGGCGCGCCCCAGGAGTCCGACGGACTGAAGATGAGGGCGTTGTCCGGCGCCGTGGGGAGAATCCAGGGATAAGCCCTGTTTTCGGCGGTCCGTTTCACCGTTTCGAAGCCATTCCGGGCCGAATACTGCTCCAGCGCATCTTCGGCGTACCAGTTTCCGGAAACCAGAATGGCGCCGTTTCCCAACTCTATGGCAGTGGAAGCGGCGCGCTTGTGGTCCAGGATGGTCTCCGGCTCAAAAGTGTGGGAAAGGGGCAGATACCGTTCTGCGGAGAAACTCTGTCCGACGCCGAACGGTTCCGGCAAGCCGCCCCCCAGCAGCACCGATCCGTCTTTCAAAGGCAGACAAAAACCATTGTCGTGCGTGTAAAGAGAAGAAATCATATTCCACTTTCCTTCCTTATAATACTCCGCCGTGGGGGTGGGGATAAATCCGGTGGTATGGCCGCCGAACACCGTAAGTTCTCCGTTCAGATACACCAGGGCGTGGCCGGCGCGCGGGACCGCCAGGTCCGGAAGCCGTTCCCAGGCCATTTCCTGTGCCCGCGCTTGCGTCAGGGACAGAAGGAGGGCAAGGCTGATGAGGATGCATTTTTTCATGACACGCAAAGATAAATCTTTTCCGACAAGTTTCTTGTGCGGCGTTTCTCAATTCTTGAATCGGCAGGAGTATTTTCCGACAATGAGAGAATTTTATTCCATTTCCCGAATTGGGAGTATTGTTTTCTGTTGATGGAATAGATTCTTTGGCACACAACGATATCTTTGCATAAAACACTTAAACGAAGTTGCCATGAAACGGATAAGTCTCCTTGCTCTACTCCTGATGGGTATGTTCCAGGCTTGTAATCGGCCGGACGACCAGCCCCCGCAAAACTATAGCCTGAAACTGGATCCCACGACGGTGGTCCTGCCTGCTTCCGGAGAAGCGCAGACCGTCCAGGTGACCACGGATGCCCCTTCCTGGAAGGCGGAAGCGTCGGCTGACTGGATCAGGGTCTCCATGTCCGGAAACACCCTTTCCGTCAGCGCCGAGGCCAACACCTCCAAAGACAGCCGGAACGGAGCGGTCCGGGTAACGGCCGGGACGGCCAAAGCCGATCTGGCGGTCGTACAGGGCGGCAAGTCGAATCGGCCTGCCGATGATCCCTATCCTATGGCCAGTTACGGGCTGGACGACGAGTCCATCTTCGTGAAGAAAGAATACTCGGAAGGGATTATCGCGGCCAATCCGGAGCAGAATACCTTCACGGTTCCGTCCTCGGCAGTAGGCGCCCAGAAGCCGGAAACCGGTCAGAAACTGATTATGAACACGCCCACCGAACTGTTCCCGGACGGCTTGCTGGCCGAGGTGCAATCGGTTAAGGAAACAAATGGCAATTATGAAATCACCTACCGCCCCCTCAAGTTAGAGGAAGCGTTCACCGATCTTACTATTGAGGAAACGGACCTGGATATCGGCGGGGCTCTCCTGAAAGTGCTGGATGCCGATGGCAATGAAGTGCCTTTCACCAAGACAAAGGGTACGGAAGAGAAGAGTTTCAATATCTCCATCCCCGAAGCCAGCTGGCCGGTCGATATTATTGAAGGGCTGGAAATCAAGCCCATCATGGACGTAAAACTCTCCATGCTGTTCCAGGCCATCATCGCCGATGCCACGCTATATACTTTCAATGCCAGGGTAAAGGCCGATATGGATATCGGCGCAACCATTGCCCTCGGCGCTGAAGGAAAACTCATTGACAAGCGTTGGCCCCTTTACTCCATGTACTTCGCCGCCATTGCGGTCGGGCCGGTTCTGGTTACCCCGTTTGTACAGTTGGAGGCGGTTTTCTCGGTTTCAGGAAAAGTGAGCATAGAGGCCACGGCAATTTACCATACCGTCCAGAAACAGGGTATCCATTATGATGCCAGTGGCGGCTGGGGCATGATTGACTATACCAAAGAAAACCAGAACGGAGAGTGGAAAGAACTGAGTGTGTCACCCAAATTGGAAGGCAGCATTGCCTACGGACTGGGCCTGGGACCGTACTTTGGCGTTTACGGCAAGGTGGTGGCAGCCGGCGTTACCATGGATATCAAGTTGAAAGAGACCGTGAGCGAGGCTTTCAACCTCCTGGACGGAGACCCCACCCGTTACCTGAGCTGGGATTTTGTGAAGCATCTGCAGAATATCGAATACGAAGCCGCCACGGTCGCAAGTGCCTCCATGAACGTGGAACTGGTGAATATGCCTGCCGCTTCCCTTGAAACGCCGGAGTTCACCATATCGTCCAACAAGATGAAACTCCTTCCTTCGGTGAACGACAAAACGTTCACTTTCGAGCGCCTTGACGACGGAATGGAACTCACGATAGATGTTTTCAACAAGCATTTGTTCGGCGGCAGAGTCTATGCCATGGTGAAGGAAAATGCCCAAACCCCCGATACCGAGGCCCGTCGTGTGTACTTTGATAACGCTGAAGATGTCGGCATGGATGACTTGAACGAAGGTACGGCGGAGAGTGTGAAACTGAAGGCCTTTATCCCTCTGGATGAGGAGGATTCGGACATTCAGTATGCCGACATCATGTACAAGACGCCGGATTTCGAGACCCCGTTCTGCCTGGCGTCTCTAGAACAGGCGTTTGACGATACCGAAGCCCGTGCGGCCCTGCTGAAGATTCTGGAGAATATCTATGGCGCCCGCGAGGGAAGTTGGGAAGGCTGCAACTGGTTCAACACCAATCAGCAGGTGTATGCGATGAAAAACATCCGCACCTCCTTCAAAAACGGAGAGTTCCGCTATAAGATTACCATCCCTTCCCAATGGAAAATGGGCAAGGCTCTCGGTGTGGGCAATTACTCCGGGAACGCGGCGCGCTTCGGAAGTTGGGAACTGGTGTTCGAAGACGGATCGGATGCCAACCTGGAGACATTCACCGTCAGTGACGCCCATTTCACGGGTGTCAGCCTGAATGGGGACAAAGTTACCAGATTCTCCGTAAACAGCCCCATCTGGACCCGCTTTGACGATATCCCTTCCACGGTTACCTGGCTGGACTTGAGCAATACCCCCGTCGAGGAACTGGAATCTGCCAAAATCAATGAATCCATAACGGGACTCATCCTGGAAGATTGTCCGAAACTGAAAAAGCTTACAGTGGGGCCTTCCGACGGAAATGTCATAGCCATCGACTATTCCGTGAAAGGCAGCAGCGGACTGGAAACCATCTGCCTGCAGAACATGACCTTCCCTTCGGCCTTCTTCTATCTGAATGAACGCGGAAACAAGACGGCGGAACTCTCCTTCCGTTCCTGCAAGCTGGAGGACAATAGTTTCCCGGGCAATTTCACTTCGATAAATTTTGACCACTGTACTTTTGCCACCATTACGGTGAGCGGCAACAAGACGCTTGAACGGATTGACCTGAGCACCTCCAAGGGTACCGGTTTGGTGGTGAAGGACTGCCCCAAGATGAGTGCCCTGGTATGCCCGGATACGGGTATTTCCACGTTTGAGGTCGAGAATCTGCCGGAAATGGTCTATATAAACGTGGAAAACAACGAGAACCTCAAACGGCTGGTTCCCGAGGTCTTCGACGAAATCCCGGAGCGCGGCGGAAGCGTGGATTACGACATCCGCTACAGTTATACCGACGTAGGCGGCACCATCGAGTATGAAGACAATGGCTACGGCTTCTGGTACGAAGGCGAACCGGAATGCGGCTACCACGGCAAGGAACCGCCCAAGGAAGATGAAGAAGGATATGTCACCCATCCGGGAGAGAGCCCTGCCCGGGCTGCGTTCCGAAAAGTGCTGCAAGATTTGTACAAATGCCGCAAGGGCGAATGGGACGGCTGCAACTGGCTGGACGGCAGCAAGGCCCTGGGAGACCTGACAAATGTTTATGCTCCGGAAAACGAAAGCAATAATGAAACATATTCGGTTACCATTCCCGTGGAGTGGCAGTTCGGAGCGGATGTGATTGTCAAGAATCACAACAAACTGCCTACCCAGCAGTATGGTGGAGAAACCGGCCATTATGAAGACTGGAAACTTTTTATTGAAGGGGAGAGAACTTATAATAACTTTAGTATTTCAGACATCCGCTGCTACTTGATTCAGGCAGCGGGCGAGGCCAAGGTTTTCGCCGTCCACAGTCCCAGTTTCTTCTTCAACCCGAGGGGAGATGAGCCTTGGAAGTACAGGTCTAACATCATCCCTTCCAAGATTCATACGCTGGATATGCGGGGGAGCGGTGGCTATGATTTTGATTATCATGTGGATTATGAGCATACTCCCAAGGTGTTCAAACTGCGCCGTTACGACGGAAAGGACCTGAACCAGGGCCTTATGCTCTCCGTGAAGTATGCCGATGCCAGTCCCCGGCCCATGCCCACCATTGAAATTGGAAGCAACGAAGATGGTATGGATGGTGGAAAATGGCTAAAACTCACCAATATGATTCTTCCCTACGGGGATCTTCCCATAAAGGTGGTAAAGATGAGCACGCTCGAACTGTATGGTTGCACCGGAGACATGATATATATGCCGCAGAATATTACTTATCTGGCCGTAGGAGCAAGTAGCGACGGCGGTGTCAATCATATGCCTTATGCTTCCGGCACGGCCGATATCAAGGAAGTCAAAGTGTTGGATAACAATGTCATTATAGGAATAAATGCTAAAGTACAGGAAGGTGTTACCGTATCGGGTTGCCCGTCTTTGAAAGAAGCGTATTTCACGGGTTCCCCCATCTCCCGCTTCCAGATGGACAATGTTCCGGCACTGGAAGCTTTGTCAGTTGGCCAATGCACCAACCTGACAATGGTGGTTCCGCCAGTATTCGAACAATTATGGGAATCCGGGGGATGGCTCGCTTATGATCAGCGTTACGAATACACCTACGGAGACGGCCCCTACACCACCGAGAAAGGCACCAAGTTCAACTACACCGACAACGGCCACGGCTTCTACTATGCCGACGAGCCCAGGCGTGGTTACCACAATAATCCCCAATAGGCTCAGGGCTCCCGGTGTTCAGGCATACCCGCTGTCCCGGGGCCGGACAAGGTGGATTTGTTCGGAAATGGCAATCCTTATGTGGCCGACCGGAATATCGGCGCCGAAGACCTGGATGATTTTGGCCTCTATTTCACCTATGGAGAAATTGTTCCCTGGTCTGAGGATCCGCTCTGGTGCTTCAAGGAGAGCCCTTCTACGGCGAATAATTTCTGGTGTTTGGATGGCAGTCACCTGTTCAAGTATAATGCCAATTGTACACTGGATGCCATGGACGATCCAGCAACGGTCTGGCTGGGCCCGGGCTGGACAACCTTGAATCACAGCCTGAACAGCGCTGTAACCTGGTCTCCGGGCTGGGTATATCCGGTAGATGGCGGCAACAAAACCCGTTCGGTCACGGGAGCAGGCGGAATCATTTATCTTCCGGCAGCCGGATATCGTAACAATTCGTCTTATTACGGCGATGAAGGCAGATACCTGACCCCGTGGGATGCCAACGCAGATAATAAGTGGGGAGACCATTATGACGAATCCAAACAGATATCCTTCGGTGAAACCGGTAACTCTTACGATTCATTTACCCGTCAAGCTTTCCTTTCGGTCCGCGCCGTCTCCACCATCGCTCCGGAGTACAAGAACCTGAGTGCGCTGAGCTCGGCCAACACTTACATTGTGTCCGCCGCCGGCAAATACAAGTTCAAGGCAACGGTCAAGGGCAATGGCGGCCTGGATCCGCTGACCGGTACGACGGCGACGACCATCGACCCGGCGGATATTGCAGGAGTAAAGGTCCTTTGGGAACTGTATAATGATCAGAAGAAAGGGATAACCCCGGCTTACCATACAATCAAATATGACGGCGGATATGAGATCAGTTATTCAGACGGTTATGTGTGTTTCTCTACCCCCGACACGTTCCAGCAAGGGGCTGCCTGTGTGGCCATTTTCGACAGTTCTGACAATATTCTGTGGAGCTGGCTGATCTGGGCAACGCCAGAGCCGGGTACCGTAATCCACAATGGCAAGACCTTTATGGATAAAAACCTCGGTGCCACCACTAGGAGCGGTTATAGTAGCAACTATGAAAGGGGTTTCCTGTATCAGTGGGGCCGCAAAGATGGGTTCTCTGCAGCAGCAGGTTCTATTGACGAGGTGTATTGGTTTACTCCGGTTGCAGAAGAGGTGTTTATAGGGATCACTACGGTCGAGTCTGTTGCTTACACAATCGCACATCCAACAACGAGAATTGCTTGCTGGACGAGTTCAACCCACTCTTGGATGCCGCCGGAGGAGTATAGCACAAGCCCCTGGCGGGCAGACGTCAAAACCATTTATGACCCTTGTCCTCCAGGATGGAAGGTGCCTGCCAAAGAGGATATGAGTAATATTACAGGTTTACCGGATACGGGCTTGTACGGGAGTGATAGTCCTGGATTGAGAAACTTCGGCAATGCCGGAACAGGCTATTACTGGACCAGCACAATCAGTGACGATCCGACACTGTCGGCGAATGCTTATGCCTTCTGCAACGACGGGCGGAATATCAAGAACTGGTCCCAGGCCGAGGGCTATGCCATCCGTCCCGTCCGGGAATAACCTCGCCTCTTATTTGTACATTGAGCCGGGCTTTGGCGCAAGCTATAACGACGTGTTTATCAGGCGGTTACAAATCATTACCTAGCCCGTGCCCACTAAAAAATGGCCGCTCGGGCTAGAGGCTATTTTGTAACAAGCTGACTTTTAATTAATTACGGCTTGTGCCAAAGCCCGGTACAAGTGTTTTTTGTGCCGGGTGCAAGTGCTTTTTGTGTCCGGTCTGCGTTTTTTCTCTGTCCTGGCACGCTAAAATGCGCAGAAGGCCGATATGCGTTCCCGGTCCCCAGTGATTTTGCACACCTGGCACAAACCAGCAGTAAACTTGGCGCAAACTCCGGCCACACCTGGCACAAATGGGCGGTTTATTCAGCTTTTTTTGCTATTTTTGTGGATTGTTAAACGAAATAGACAAAAATAGCATACATCATGTACAGAACACACACTTGCGGGGAACTCCGCATTGAAAACAAAGGACAGCAGGTGACTCTTGCCGGATGGGTGCAGAAAGCCCGCAAACTGGGCGGCATGACCTTCATCGACCTCCGGGACCGTTATGGTATTACCCAGTTGGTCGTGGAGGCCGATGCTCCCGCATCCCTTGTGGAAACCGCCACCTCCCTGGGCCGTGAATTTGTTATCCAGGCCAAGGGTGAAGTGGTTGAGCGTCAGGCCAAAAATGCCAAGATGCCCACCGGCGATATCGAAATCAAGGTATCGGCCATCAATATCCTGAACAAGAGCGTAACCCCGCCCTTCACCATCGAGGAAGAGAGTGACGGCGGTGAGGATCTCCGTGCCAAATACCGTTATCTGGACCTTCGCCGCGGTCCGCTGCAGCGCGCCCTGGCTCTGCGTCACCGGGTGGCCCACGAGGTTCGCAACTACCTGGACGCCAACGGCTTCATGGAGATTGAAACCCCGTACCTCATCAAGAGCACGCCGGAAGGCGCCCGCGACTTCGTCGTTCCTTCCCGCATGAATCCCGGCCAGTTCTACGCCCTGCCGCAGAGTCCCCAGACCTTCAAGCAGCTCCTGATGGTGGCCGGCTACGACCGCTACTTCCAGATTGTGCGCTGCTTCCGTGACGAGGACCTCCGTGCCGACCGTCAGCCCGAATTCACCCAGATCGACTGCGAAATGTCCTTCGTGGAGCAGGAAGACGTCCTTGGCATGTTCGAGGGCATGATGCGCTCCATTTTCAAGAACGTCCTGGGCGTAGACATCCCTAATCCCATGCCCCGCATGACCTGGTACGATGCCATGGACCACTACGGCTCCGACAAGCCTGACGTTCGCTTCGGCATGACCATCCACGAAATCACGGATGTGGCCAAGGGCAAGGGCTTCAGCGTCCTGGACGATGCCGCCTATATAGGCGCCATCTGCGTGCCCGGCGCGGCCGAATACACCCGTAAGCAGATTGATGAACTCACCGAATGGGTCAAACGTCCCCAGGTGGGCGCCAAAGGCCTCATTTACATAAAAGTCAATGCCGACGGCAGTTTCAAATCCTCCATCGACAAGTTTTACGGGGCCGATGACCTGGCCAAACTGGCCCAAAAGGCCGAGGCCAAGCCCGGAGACCTCATGCTGGTGATGAGCGGCCCTTCGAAGCGCAAAGTGCAGACTATGCTGGGTGTCCTGCGCCTGGAAATGGGCGGCCGGTTGGGCCTTCGCAACCCCAAGGAGTTCGCCCCCCTGTGGATTGTGGACTTCCCGCTCCTGGAATGGGACGACGAAACCCAGCGCTTCTACGCCATGCACCACCCCTTCACCGCTCCCAAACCGGAGCACGAGAACTGGTTCTACTCAGACAAGAAAGAAGACCTGGAGCGCGTCTGCGCCAACGCCTATGACTTCGTTCTCAACGGCAACGAACTGGGCGGCGGTTCCATCCGTATCCACAATGCCGATATGCAGAAGCGCATGTTCGAGGTGCTGGGCATCGGCCCGGAAGAGGCCGAGTACAAGTTCGGTTTCATTATCAACGCCTTCAAGTTCGGTGCTCCGCCGCACGGTGGCCTGGCCTTCGGCTTCGACCGCGTTTGCGCCCTCATGGGCGGTCAGGACACCATCCGCGACTACATCGCCTTCCCCAAGAATAACCAGGGCCGCGACGTGATGATTGACTCCCCGTCGGAGATTGACCAGACCCAACTGGATGAACTCCAGATAGATGTCCGCCACGCGGCAGAATAAACCTCCTGTCCGGTCCCGACCAATTGCCGTCCTGCCCGGCCCTGCCGCAATCGTCATGCCCGGTCCCGACCGGGCTTCTTCCAGGGGCAAAAACGGCCCGATTTGCCCCTGGGTGGCTGAAAAGGACCTCACTGCGGGGCAAAAACGGCCCGAATTGCCCCTGGGTGGCTGAAAAAGACCTCATTGCGGGGCAAAAGCGGCCCGAATTGCCCCTGGGTGGCTGAAAAAGACCTCATTGCGGGGCAAAAACGGCCCGAATTGCCCCTGGAAGATGAATAGATGGTAAAACAGTATAGCATATATGACCTTTCCAGCCGGAACACATTCCGGATGAAGGTGAAGTGTGCCCTGTTTGTGGAGATTACGGCCGAGGAGGACCTCCTGGCCCTGGACTGGGCCTCGCTGCCCCAGCCCGTCATGGTGATGGGCGGCGGCTCCAACCTCCTTTTTACCAAGGATTTCCCCGGCACGGTGCTGCACGTGGGGATTGCCGGTCAAGCCGGCAATGACGAGGCTATGCCCTGCCCGGCCCCGCCGCAATCGTCCTGCCCGGCCACGACCGGGCATCTGCTGGTCACCTGCGGCGCGGGCGTGGTCTTCGATGATTTCTGCGCCTGGGCCGCCTCAGAGGGCTTTTGGGGGCCGGAGAACCTGTCGCTCATTCCGGGCGAAGTGGGGGCATCGGCCGTACAGAACATTGGCGCGTACGGCGTGGAGGCCAAAGACATCATTGCCGGCATCCGGGCCTATGACCGCATCGCCGGAGAGTTCGTGGAAATCGACCCGGCGGACTGCCGGTACGGCTACCGCACCTCCCGCTTCAAGACCGAGTGGAAAGGCCGATTCATCATCACCGCCGTCACCTACCGCCTGAGCCGCATCCCTCAGCCCAAACTGGACTACGGCGGTGTCCGGAAAGCCCTGGAGATGGCCGGTCAGGCCGGCAATGACGGGCTGTCTTCCCCAATCCTCACCCCGCAACTCATCCGGGACGCCATCATCGGCATCCGGCGGGAGAAATTGCCGGACGTGGAGGAAGTGGGCAGCGCAGGCAGTTTCTTCTGCAACCCCGTCATCAGCCGGGAGCACTTCCGGCGCATCGTAGCCATCGCGCAGGAGGACAACGGCCCCGACTACGCCGTCCCGCACTTCGAGGTGGGAGACCGCATCAAGGTCCCGGCCGCCTGGATGATTGACCAGTGCGGCTTCAAAGGCGCCCGCAGCGGCGGCGCCCAGGTCTATCCTAAGCAGCCGCTTGTCATCGTGAATGCCAGCGGCAGCGCCTCCCCACAGGAAATTATCGGCCTGGAACAGACTATTATTCAAACGATCGAACGCAAATACGGTATCACCCTTCATCCCGAGGTAGAACATGTCTAAATTTATCATCGAAGGAGGCCACCGGCTCTCCGGTTCCATTACCCCGCAGGGCGCCAAGAACGAAGCCCTGGAAGTGATCAGCGCGGTGCTGCTCACCAGCGAGCCCGTCACCATCAGTAACATTCCGGAGATTCTGGACGTGAAGAACCTCATGGAACTGTTGCAGAAGATGGGCGTCAAAGTGACCCGCCTGGCCAAAGGCATGTACACCTTCCAGGCCGACGAAGTGGACACCGCCTACATTGAAACCGAAGAATTTGTGGCCAAGTGCGCCAAGCTTCGCGGCTCGGTGATGGTGGTGGGTCCGCTGCTGTCCCGCTTCGGTCACGCCTGGTTTGCCAAGCCGGGCGGAGACAAAATCGGCCGACGCAGGGTGGACACCCACCTGGATGGCATGGTGAAACTGGGCGCGGAAATGTCCTACGACCCCTCCCGCCGGGCTTTCCACCTCACGCAGGAAGGCCGTCTCACGGGCCGATACATGCTTCTGGACGAGGCTTCCGTCACCGGTACGGCTAACATCGTAATGGCCGCCGTCCTCGCGAAAGGCACCACCACCATCTACAACGCCGCCTGCGAACCGTACCTGCAGCAACTTTGCAAGATGCTCAACCGCATGGGCGCCTTCATCGACGGCGTGGGCTCAAACCTCCTTCGTATCCATGGCGTGGAGGCCCTGCACGGCACCCTGCACAAGATTTTGCCGGACATGATTGAGGTGGGCTCGTTCATCGGCATGGCTGCCATCTGCCAGAGCAGCATCACCATCAAGGACGTCTCCTATTACGACCTGGGCATCATTCCCGACTCCTTCCGCCGCCTGGGCATCAAACTGGAGCAGCAGGGAGATGACATCTACGTCCCCGCGCAGGACAGTTATGAAATCGATTCCTTCCTGGACGGTTCCATCATGACCCTGGCCGACGCCCCCTGGCCCGGCCTCACCCCGGACCTGTTGTCCGTGATGCTGGTGGTGGCCACCCAGTGCAAGGGCAGCGTGCTCATTCACCAGAAGATGTTCGAGAGCCGCCTGTTCTTCGTGGACCGTCTCATCGACATGGGTGCCCAGATTATCCTCTGCGACCCGCACCGGGCGGTTGTCATCGGCCATGATCACCGCATCACCCTCAAAGCGTCCCGCCTGGTGTCCCCGGATATCCGTGCCGGTATCGCCATGCTGCTGGCCGCCATGAGCGCCAAGGGTACTTCCACCATCGACAACATCGAGCAGATAGACCGCGGCTATGAAGACATCGAAGGCCGCCTGAACGCTCTCGGGGCGCATATTACCAGGGCATAGTTGTCATTCCGGCCGTTGTTATTCCGGCCGTTGTCATTCTGAGCAAAGCGAAGAATCTATGGACTACAGCAAATTCTTTTCGGCCGATGTGCCCTCGTTCCTGCGGTCTCCCGTGCGGGAAATCTTCCGGAAGGTGGATTTGAATGCCATCTGCTCTTTTGCCGGCGGCTATCCTGCGGCCTGCACCTTTCCCCTGGCCGATATCCCCGGCCTGGCGGAAAAAGTGCTGTCCAAATACGGGACCAAGGCTCTGCAATATGGTGCTACCCAGGGCGTTCCGGAACTGCGGGAACTGATTGCTTCCCGCTACGGCGTGCCCGTCTCGCAGGTACAAATCACCACTTCCTCCCAGCAGGGCATCGACGTGTGCACCCGTGTATTCGTGAACCCCGGCGAAGTGATTCTCGCCAACAACCCCGTTTACCTGGGCGCCCTGCAAAGTTTCAGGGCCTACCGGGCTCTGGTTTTGCCCTTGTTTGGGCCAGGTGGGATTTCAGATGGCACACCTGCCCCAGGGAAAATGGCCCACAATGTAGCAGAAGGTAATATTGACGGGCGAGGTGATGGCCCTAAAAACACACCTGGCCCAAAATTCATCTATGTGATTCCGGACTTCAACAACCCGTCGGGGGAGACAATGAGCCTTCGGGAGCGGGAGGAAATTGTGCGCCTGGCCCGCGAACTGGACTGCCTCATCGTGGAAGACAGCCCGTACCGGGAACTGCGCTACAGCGGAGAGCCGGTGGTCACCATCCGGGAACTGGCACCGGAACGCACGCTGCAACTGGGCAGTTTTTCCAAGATTTTTGCACCGGGGTTCCGGCTGGGATGGATTATCGGCCCGGAGCAGTTGCTGGAACAGATTTATATTTGCAAACAGTGCCTGGACCTTTGTCCGCCGGTGTTTGACCAGTACCTGGCGGCAGAGTTTTTGGGCTCCGGGCTGCTGGATGCCAATTTGCAGAAAACCATCGTGGAATATCGGCACAGGAGGGACCTCATGGTTTCCCTGCTGGAAAAGTACATGCCGTCCGGCGTGTCCTGGACCTATCCGGAAGGCGGGCTGTTCCTCTGGCTCACGCTGCCGTCCGCCGTGGATACCGTGGCGCTGTACGACAAGGCCCTTGCCGCCGGCGTGGCTTATGTGGCCGGCTCCTTCTTCTACACGGACGGCAGCCACCGCAACACCATGCGCCTGAACTTCTCCTTCATTGACGAAGCCAAGATGGAGCCTGGCATCCGCCTCCTTGCCTCCCTTATCCGTGACATCGCCGAGTAGATGCCGCCCTGAGTGGAGTGCGGTGGCAGTTAAGAGATTGATTATAAGCGAGTTGCTGTATAGTTCTCGTTCGTTTTTTGAACGAGGAATATTAGGAAGTAATTGAATGATAGATAGTTACGTGTCACAGATTTTTAAGTTCTCCGGAGCGGGGAACGATTTTGTCGTACTGGATGGCCGATGGGGAGGCATGGAGCCCTTCCGGGAGCCGGTGCGGATTGGCCAGTTGTGCAAGCAGTACCACACGGATGGTCTCATGATTTTAACTAGTCCCGGTAGGGGGCAAACCGCTGAGAGCCTTCAGGAAAAGATTGCCGATCAGGTCGGCAATGACGGGGGTGCCGGGAATGTCGGCCCAGTCATGGCCGATGGCGACCAGCCATCTCAGTATGATTTTGTCATGGAATTCTACAACCCCGACGGATCCGGCGGCATGATGTGCGGCAACGGCGGCCGCTGTATTGTGGCTTTTGCCGACTATCTGGGCATCCGTCCGGCCGATGGCACCACCTACCGCTTCCTCGCCCCCGACGGCGATCATATCGCGGAAATCCTCTCGAAGGAGCATTCGGCTCATTGGACGGTTCGGCTGAAAATGATTGATGTGCAGGGAATTACGCCCATGAAGGACGGCTACTTCCTGAACACAGGGACGCGGCATTTGGTGCGGTTCGTCCCGGAAGTGGACGGCATCGATATGGAAATGGAAGCCAAACCGCTCCGCTGGGACGCAGCGTTCCAACCGGAAGGCACCAATGTGAATTTCGTGGCAGTCCGGGCCGATGGCCTTCACGTCCGCACTTTTGAAAAGGGCGTGGAAGGGGAGACGCTTGCGTGCGGCACCGGCCTCACGGCATCGGCCCTTGCCGCCTTCAAGGCCGGCATCCCGTCCGCCGGGCAGATTCCCGGTCAAGCCGGGAATGACGGGACAGCCCAAGCCGGGAATGACGGCGAGTGTCATGGCAGACACCAATCGGCCATTTCCTATCGGCTTCAGTGCCGCCGCGGCGACTGGCTCCAGGTATGCTTCCGCCCGGGCCCCGATGACCGCTTCACCGAGGTTTACCTCACCGGTCCTGCCGAACTGGTGGCCGTTAATCCGCTGTAGCACAATTATTTACGTATAATCCTCGTCGCAAAAAAAGCCGGAAATTTCTGTATAACGACTTGTAAATCACATAATTAGCGGCCACTGTAAATTTTCCGGAAATTCTTCGTACATTTGTAAAAATGTACACTGGTATGAAGACAATACAGTTTAAAGGTTGCGGAACGGCGCTCTTGACTCCGTTCAAAAAGGGAGAGGTTGATTATGAGGCTTTTGCCTCCACCGTGGACTGGCAGGTGGAAACCGGCGTGGACTTCCTGGTGCCGCTGGGAACCACCGGCGAAACGCCCACCCTCTCCGAATCGGAGAAATTGCAGGTGCTGGAAGTGGCCTTGCAGCATGCCGCCGGGCTGCCCGTGGTGGCCGGCGTGGGCTCTAACAGCGTGGACGCCACCCTCTCCAATATGCGCCTCCTGCAGGATGCCGACGCCTTCCTGGTGGTGGTTCCTTTCTATAACAAGCCGCCGCAAAGAGGTATTTATCAATACTTTAAGGCTATAGCGGAAAGCACTCCAAAGCCCGTTATCCTGTACAACGTGCCCGGGCGCACCGGCTGCAACATCGAGGCCGATACCACCCTGGCCCTGGCCCGCGATGTCCCCAACATCGTAGGTATCAAGGAGGCCTCCGGCAAGATGGACCAGATTCAGGCCATCCTGGAAGGCCGTCCGGAGGGCTTTTCGGTCCTCAGCGGCAACGACGAAGACACCCTCGCCCTCATTCAGAAGGGGGCCGATGGCGTTGTCTCCGTGGCCTCCAACGTGTTCCCGTCGGCCATGGCGGATTTTGTGCATGCGGCACAGTCGGGAAAGTGGGAGGAAGCCGCCAGGATGGACCATCGGCTCAATCCCCTGTTCAAGGCCCTTTTCGTAGAGCCCAATCCCATCCCCGCCAAGGCGGCCATGGCCCAGTTGGGCCTCATGGAAAACAGCCTGCGCCTGCCGCTGGTTCCGGCCACAGCCGCCACGGAAGAACTGCTGAAACAAACCCTTAAAGAATTGTTCTAATGGAAGTTACCCTGCAAGAGTTCAACGAAGTTATGGCCGCCCTGGAAAAGGGCGAACTCCGCGTTGCCCAGAAAGTGGACGGCGAATGGGTGGTGAATCGGCACGTGAAAGAAGTCATCCTGGCCGGCTTCAGACTGGGCGCCATCACGGATATGAGCGAAGGACAGTTCTCCTTCTTTGACAAAGCCACTTTCCCGGTGCGGAAATTCGTGGCCGATGACGGGGTTCGCATCGTCCCCGGCGGGTCCAGCATCCGCCGCGGCGCGTACCTCGCTCCCGGCAGCATCGTGATGCCTCCGGCCTATGTGAACGTGGGCGCCTATGTGGGCGAAGGCACCATGGTGGACAGCCATGTGACCATCGGCTCCTGCGCCCAGGTGGGACGGAACATCCACATATCGGCCTCCACGCAGATCGGCGGCGTGCTGGAACCGGCCGGCGCCCTGCCCACCATCATCGAAGACGGCGCTTTCGTGGGCGGCAACTGCGGCATCTATGAAGGCACTATCGTGGAGGAATGTGCCGTCATCGCTTCAGGCGTGGTCATCACCTCCTCCACCGCCATTTTCGACACCACCACCGGCGAATTCATCAAGCGCAATGCCGACGGCCGCATCGTGGTGCCCCGTGGCGCCGTGGTCGTGAGCGGATCCAAGCCCATCATCCGCGACGGAAAGCCCCTGGACAGCGGTGTACACCTCTATTGCCCTGTAATTGTGAAGTACCGGGACGAAAAAACCGCCGGCAGCGTCCACCTGGAAGACATGCTTCGCTAAAGTCCGTGGCAAATAAGTTTTTGATTCTGAGTAACTTGCAGGATTTTTCTCGTTCGATTTTTGAACGAGAAATATGTAAAAACGATTGATAATCAATAGGATATGAATCACGCGAAATTAGGAATTCTGGCCGTTCTGGCCCTGGTGGCGTGCAGCGGACCGGTAACGGTGGAATGGACCGAGGGTGAAAAGCAGGCCGATGGCCGCGCGCAGCAAACGATGGTGCTCCGGAACGTGCCGGGCGGCGCGCGCATCTGGTTCCAGGAACTCTACGACAAACTGGAAGTGGTTTCTCCGGAAGGCCTGGCAATGCAGCATTATCAGGGTACTTCCTGTTATATAGACATTCCGGCCGATGCTCCAAAAACCCTCACCATCAAGTATTTGGAACGTGCGCTTCCGCGCCGCTCCTGGGCTCCGGAAGGCTTCGTCATGCAGCGGAAAGGTCACGAAGACCAGCCGCTGGAGGTGACGTATCACTTCCTGGACCACGAAAGCACTCCGGTGAGTGCCGATTGGTATGCCGCCCGCTACGAGGTGCAGCCCGGAGACCTGATTCCCCGGCCCAAGCGTATCATCCGGGGGGCCGATGCCGCTCAGGTCACGGAGCCCCGCCCCGCAGGCTGGTACCGCATTACTGTCAGCGACGGGAAAACCGCCGTGGAATGCGCCGACCGGGATGGGGAACTGTATGCACGGCAAACCCTGGACAAACTTCCGGAACAGTGCCCGGACATGGTCATCGAAGACTGGCCGGACCTGGGCCTTCGCGGCTTCATGCTGGACGTGGTGCGGGATTTCCGCAGCAAGGAAGAAGTGCTTAAAGTGCTGGATATCATGGCTTCCTATAAGGTGAACATGTTGCATTTCCACCTTGGGGACGACGAGGCCTGGTGCCTGGAGATTCCCCGCCTGCCGGACCTGACCGCTTTCAGCGGCCATCACGCCCTCCCGGACTGGGACCTGCAAGAGACGGTAGCGCTGAAGCCGACGGCGAACGGTCGCATCGGCAATACCACCTTCTACACCGAGGCTGAGTACAAGGAAATTCTGCAATATGCCTGGGAACGAGGCATTTCCGTGGTTCCGGAATTTGACGCACCGGGCCATTCGCGCTCTTCCATCAAGGCCATGTCGGCCTATGAGCGCCGCACCGGAGACAGCAGTTTCCGCCTGCAGGACCCGGCCGACACTTCCCGCTACTGGAGCGCCCAGGACTTCACGGACAATGTGTTGGATCCGGATTATCCGGGTGTGTACAAGTTCTATGGCGTGGTCTTCGACGAGGTGATCCGGATGCACAAAGAGGCTGGGGTACCGCTCCCGGGCATCCATATCGGAGGAGACGAAGTTCCGGATGGCACCTGGGCCGGAAGGGACCGCAAGGAAATGAAGGACAAGTTCACCCGGGGAATCCTTGCCCTGGCGCAGGAACGCGGCATCAAACTGGCCGGCTGGCAGGAAATGGTGCAGGGCATTGAGGCGGAAACCCTGGAAGCGCTCAAAAAACAACTGCTCTTCGTGAATGCCTGGAGCACCCGGGGTGACGATATTGAACTCACCTACAGGCTGGCCAACGAGGGCGTTCCCGTGCTGCTTTCCAATGTGCAGAACGCCTATGTGGACCTGGCCTATTCGGATGATCCGGAAGTGATTGGCCTTCACTGGGGCGGGTATGTGGACGAGCGCAAGTCCTTTGCCCTGCAGCCGTGGAAAATCTACGAATCGGTGCGCTGGGAGGGGGTGGACACTCCCGTGGACTGGGAGCATGCCGCCCAGGGCCGCCCTCAGTTGCTGAAACCGGAAATGATAGTGGGTGCCGAAGCCCTGCTGTGGTCGGAGAATCTCCGGAATTTCCAGCATACTACCTTCCAGATGCTTCCCAAAGCCCTGGGAATCTGGGAAAGGGCTTGGAATTCCCGTCCGGACTGGCCCACCGACGAGGCTTTTGCCGCGGATTTCGACCGCTTCTATTCCATTGTCAAGAAGGTGGAAATGCCGCGCTGGGAGGCTGCTGGTTTTGCGTTCAGGAAGGAGATTAATACGAAGTACGTGTGTTACTAAAGCGAAGCGAAAGATGAAAGTTGCCGTTGTGGGAGCCACAGGCCTGGTGGGCTCCAAGATGTTGGAAGTTTTGCAGGAAAGAAATTTCCCCGTAACAGAATTGTTACCTGTTGCGTCTTGCCGTTCATGGGGAAAAACAGTTTTGTTTCATGGTAAGCCATGGACGGTGATCAGTGCCGATGAAGCCATTGCCCAGGGGCCTGTATTGGCGATTTTCAGCGCAGGTGGGGCTGTATCGGCCGAACTGGCCCCCCGCTTTGCGGAAAATGGCTGCTACGTAGTGGACAATTCCTCTTACTGGCGGATGGACCCTTCGGTTCCGCTGGTGGTGCCGGAAATCAATGCCGATGTCCTGAAGGCCGATGACCATATTATCGCCAATCCCAACTGCTCTACCATCCAGATGGTGCTGCCCCTGGCCCCCCTGCACAAGAAATATGGAATAAAACGCATTGTGGTAAGCACTTACCAGAGTGTAACCGGCGCCGGACAGCGGGGAATCGAACAGCTGGAGGCGGAGCGTGCCGGCGGCAGCGGGACCAAGTTCCCGCACCGTATCGACATGAATGTACTGCCTCACATCGACTCTTTCCTCCCCGACGGCTACACCAAGGAAGAGATGAAGATGGTGAACGAGACCCGCAAGATTCTGCGGGACCCGTCCATCGCCGTCAGCGCCACCACGGTTCGCGTACCCGTGGAAGGCGGCCACTCTGAGAGCATAAACATTGAATTTTCACGGCCTTACGACCTCGCTGAAGCGCGGCAACTCATGGCCGATATGCCCGGCGTTGTCATCCAGGACGACCCTGCCAACAACGTGTACCCCATGCCGCTGTATGCCTGGGGCAAGGACGATGTGTTCGTGGGCCGTATCCGCCGTGACCCGTCCGTGGAAAACGGCCTGAACCTCTGGTGCGTCTCCGACAACATCCGGAAAGGCGCCGCCACCAATGCCGTACAGATTGCCCAGGTCCTCCTGGCTAAAGGCTGGCTTGGCTGACGATGTCATTCTGAGCATCCTCGTGTCATTCTGAGCATCCTCGTGTCATTCTGAGCATCCTCGTGTCATTCTGAGCAAAGCGAAGAATCTTATGAACTGGTCATTCTTTAAGGAACTGTTAAGCATCGATTCCACTTCCGGCAAGGAGCGGGAAGTGGCCGATTGGCTGCTCCGTACCCTGGAAGCCCCGTCCGTCGAGGCGCAGGAGGTGGGAGACGGCACGTTGAACCTTTTCCTGAAGTGGGGCACCCCAAAGGTGGTCTTCTGCACCCACATGGACACGGTCCCGCCGTATATTCCTCCTGAAATGAGATTCTTCGGCACCCAGGTGCCTCAGAATGACAATACGGCCCAGAATGACAATACGGGAATCTGTCATTCTGAGCGCAGCGAAGAATCTGCAATCACCGGACGGGGAAGTTGCGATGCCAAGGGACAAATCTTTGCGATGTACACGACATGCAAAGAACTGGAGGCCAATGGATTCACGGACTTCGGCCTGCTACTGCTCGCCGGAGAGGAAACGGGCTCCTGGGGGGCCAAGGCTTTTTCCAGGACGGGTTTCCGGGCGCCGTTCCTCATCGTGGGAGAGCCCACGGAAAACAAGATGGTAAGCGCCTCCAAGGGAACCAAGTCGTACGACCTCACTTTCCGCGGCGAGGCGTTCCATTCGGGTTATCCGCAGTATGGAGTCAGTGCCGTGGATTTGTTTAATGAGTTCTATAACCAATTGAAGGCCAAAGATTTTGGCGTGGATCCGCTGCTGGGTGAGACCACTTGGAACGTGGGGCTCCTGCACAGTGACAATCCACAGAACATCCTTTCCCCGGAACTCACCTGCCGCCTGTACTTCCGCACCACCTTCGTCTCCGACCAGGCGGTGCAGGATTGGATGGCGGCACTCCCGGTCTCCGGAAAGCAGGCGGTCTCCGTTGTGGCGCGGGGCGGCGATGCGCCGGCACGGTATGTGACGCTGCCGGGCTTCGAGAGCGCACCGGCGGCTTTTGGCAGCGATGCGCCGCACCTGACGGGATTCGGCCATAAAATCATCTGCGGCCCCGGAACCATCCGCGTGGCCCATCGGCCCGACGAGCACATCCTTGTGGCCGACCTGGAAAAAGCCGTAGAGCAGTATATTCTTATGTATAAGGAGCTTACGAAATGATCAAGGTAATCCTGAGTGGCTACGGGAAGATGGGCCACATGATTGAGAAGGAATTGCAGTGCCGGGGCATTGAACTGGTGGAAGCCAGCGAGAACATCACCGGAACCGACCCTGCCGTGGCCAGGGAGTGCGTGTGCATCGATTTCACTACGCCGGAGGCCTTCCGGGCCAATTATCCTTTCATCGCCCGGAACTTCAAGGCGGCGGTTATCGGCACAACGGGCTGGAACGATATCCGTGCGCAGGTGTGCGACTGTTTTCTGGACGCCGGCACCCCCATGATTTACGCCTCCAATTTCTCCCTGGGGGTGAATGCGCTGTTCAAGGCCGTGGCCAAGGTGTCCGAGATGCTGAAGGGCGCCGGCTACACGCCCGGGATTGAAGAAATCCACCATATCCACAAACTGGATGCGCCCTCCGGCACGGCCAAAAGTCTGGGTGCGCTCGTGGAGGAAGGCCTGGGCGAAAAGCCCGAAATTACCGCCATCCGTGAAGGGGAAGTTCCTGGGATCCATACGGTTACCTACACCTCGGCCTGTGACAAAATCACCCTAAAACACGAAGCCTTCTCGAGGGAAGGCTTCGCGAAAGGTGCTGTGGTGGCCGCCCTTCTCACCGAAGGCTTGCAGGGCGTTCACGAATTCGGAGACTTGCTATGAGAAAGGCCCTGTACCTGTTTCTGCTCCTTTTGGTTGCGGGTTGCGGCCAGCCGCGGGCCCGCCATCAGGCGCCGTACCGGGAGGCCAATTATGCCCATGGCGGCCCCCGTTTCAAGATTCTGTTGCTGTTCGATGACAGCGCGGAACCGGCGCATGTGCAATTTGCGCATCAGGCTATCGGCTTTTTCAACAAACTGACGGTGGGCGAGGGGTTTGTGGTGGATTCTACCCAGACGCTGGACGGATACACCCTGGAGCAGTTGCAGGAATACACGGCGCTCATCGCCCTCAATGCAGCTCCGTCCCGGGCGGCCCGGCCGCTGTTCGAGGAGTACATGGAAAGCGGAGGTGGCTGGATTGGCTTTCATGCGGCCGGATACAATGACAAGGGCACCGGCTGGCCTTGGTTCAACCAATTCCTGGGGGCCGGCTTCTTCAAGGCCAACAACTGGCCGCCCCAGCCTGCCCTGCTGGAGTTGGACCGCACGGACCATCCCGTGACGCGGAATCTGCCGGCTTCCTTTGTGTCTCCCGCCAGCGAGTTCTACCAGTGGCAGAAAGAGCCGCGGGAAAACCCGGATGTGGAAGTGCTGCTCACTTTGTCGGCGAGGAACTATCCCATCGGCCTCAAGGACATCATCTACGGCGGAGATTTCCCGGTGGTGTGGACCAACAGGAACTACCGCATGCTGTACATCAACATGGGGCATGGAGACGAGCAGTTCGAGGATGCCACCGAAAAACTGCTCTTTGTGAACGCTTTGCGGTGGATTGTCTCATGCGACCCCGCCGGCAATCCCTTCGACAGATAGGAAGGGCCGGCTAATAGTTGGTGGCCTTGAGCTGGAAGTAACTCTGGGGATGGGCGCAGACGGGGCACATGGCCGGGGCTTTCTTGCCTACGACGATGTGGCCGCAGTTGGAGCATTCCCAGATGCAGTCTCCCTCGCGGGAGAAGACGATTTCCTTCTGCACGTTCTCCAGAAGTTTGCGGTAGCGGGCCTCGTGCTCTTTTTCGATGGCGCCCACCATGCGGAACTTGGCGGCAATCTCCTTGAAGCCTTCCTCATCGGCCTCCTTGGCCATGCGGTCGTACATGTCGGTCCATTCGAAGTTTTCGCCTTCGGCGGCTGCGGCCAGGTTTTCGGCCGTGGTGGGGATGGCGCCGCCGCAGAGGTACTTGAACCAAATCTCGGCGTGCTCTTTTTCATTGGCTGCCGTCTCCTCGAAAATCTTGGAGATTTGGACGTAGCCTTCTTTCTTGGCCTTGGAAGCAAAGTAGGTGTACTTGTTACGGGCCTGGGATTCACCGGCAAAAGCCTCCTGGAGGTTCTTTTCGGTCTTGGTGCCTTTCAGATCTTTCATATTGTTGTTGAGTTTTGTGATTCGGTAGAAAACAAAGATAAGAATAAAATATAATTGTTCAAAATAGAATTCTCACCGGGCCGATGAGACCGGATTCGCGCAGCGGACTGCCGGCCTTGGGGCCTTCGATGGTCCAGGTCTTGCGCCGGGCTTCCGGCAGGGAGGCATCGTAGGCCAGACGGTTGAACCAGGTGCCCGTGACGGCGATGCGGAGGGTGTTTCGGCCGGCTTTTCCCCGGAGGGTGAGTTTGTAGGGACTGGCCCACAGCACGCCCTGAGGAGTGCCGTTCAGGGAGATATCGGCAATCATATCTACCCGGCCCAGGTCCAGGATGAACTCCCCGGCCCTGGGAAGGGTGAAGGTGGTTTCATAGACCGCAGTGCCGGAGAAGGCCTTGCCTTCTTCCCCGAGCGGAAGGTCTTTCCAGGGCTTCAGGGCCTTGATTTTCAATGGTTTTTCAGGTGCGCCCCAGCCTTCAGGGAAGGTAAGGGTCCAGGTGTTCAGCGGCTTCTCCTTCGTGGTGGGGAGGGCCTGTACGGGAGCCTTTGTGCTTTCCGGCCGGAACACCACAAAGCAGTTCCCGGCGCGCTCCAGGTCCAGGTGAACAAGTTGATAATCACCTTCCTGCGTGCTCTCCAGCCCGGCCACCGTACCGCTTACGGCATCCCAGATTTCGGCTTTCCCTTTTGCGCGCAGTTTCACCGTGCCGTGGAAATCCTTGCCCGTAGGGGCGGTGATGTAGTACCATTCGGCCCCGTCGGCCTTGCGGTGGGCCCAGAGAATGTCTTCCTCACAGAGGAGGTTGGGCTCCAGGCCGAAAGCCTTCAGGCTGCCCGTAGTGACGGTGGGACCCATCAGCACTTTGACGCCCGCAGCGATGAATTCGTGCACTTTTTCTACGGTTTCCGGACGCAGGCGTTCATTTTCCGGAATCCAGAGCAGCCCGTAGGAGATGCCGTCTTCCGTGGTGAGTTTCCCGTCTTTCACGCGGAGGTGGCCAAACAGGGCGTCGGGATTGCAGTAGTCGTATTTGTAGCCCTTCGGGAAGGGGAACCGCTGGTCGGGCTTCTGGTAACCCACCTCGTCGCCCGTGTACCAAAGCACATCCACCACGGGGAGGCCGCGCTCCAGGAGATACGAGGTGCGGGAAAGGTACTGCGTGAAATGCGGCATGTATTTCCACCAGGTCTGTCCCCGGAGGAAAGGCGTGCCGATTCTGCTTCCGAAACTGGTTCCCGGCGGCAGGAATCCCACCTGCGGATTGTGCGTGTAGGTGTGGAACACATTGTGTGTCACGCCTTCAGTCATGTTCAGGTTGGCCACTTCCTTGAGCATCTCCCAGTGTTCGTCCCAGGAAAGGTCGAAGGAAGTGAAACTCTCCGCCGCCACCCGGCGCTTGCCGTAAAGGTGGGCGGCCGATGCCGTGGGCTTGACGGGCTTGAAGTTAAGGTCCCCTACATACCCCTCGGAGAGGGGATGCCAGAATTCGGTCATGGGGACATCGGTATACTTGTAATATTCCATGTAGTCCATGGCCACGATGTCTCCGCCGGCGGTTTCATACTGTACGTCCAGGCCTTTCCCGTGCGCCAGGCGCACCATCTCGCCGAAGAAGTTTTGGTTGTAGAGAGCGGTTTTCACCCGGCGCCAGTCTCCGAGGAACTGCGCCGTGGCCGACGGGCTGTCCAGCACATAGCCGGAGAGGGCGGGAAGCCACTGCCGGAGGCCGTAGCCCGCGCGGGACCGGAATTCGGCCTCCATTTCGCCGGTCCAGTTCTGGTTGCGGCACTCCCAGCTGTCCATGAGCATGCCGTCGGCCTTTCCTTGGAGCGGACCGTCGGCGAGGCGGCCTACATAGTTGGTGAATTGAACCCGGGCGCCCCTCGGATCCAGTTTGTTGCACTCCCAGCCCGTGGCATTGGCCGGGGCGGGGCCGTTCTTGTAGCCGATGTTCACGTGGCCGTAGCGAAGGATGGTCCACTGGCCTTCCGGGGCGGTCCAGCGCAGCCTCCCGTCCGGGTCCATGAGGTGGGTGAGGTCCAGGATGCGGCCTGTGTCCACATAACTCTCAGGAGCCTGGAGGGCCGTTTCCTGGTATTTCTCGCGGCCCCGCAGGGTGCGGCCGGCGGCGGCGCGCCAGTCGTTGTGGCGGGAGGCCGAATAGAAGCGGAGCCAGGACAGGTTCATGGGGTGCTCGTTGCTGAGCGTAAGCCGGTACTCCAGGGCATCGGGAATCTCCGTGAGCGCGAGGACGAAGGGCTCATTGTCCTGCCAACTGGACATGGGAAGTTCCACGTGGGCCGCTTCCCGCTGCACGCCGTCCTTGCAGAAGGCCTGGAGGTCGATGGTGACGCCCGGAGTATTGCAGAACGCGTGGCTGAGTTCCTGTACGGCGGGCATTTCCAGGGAGCGGAGCGGGGCGTCGGCCCGGAAGGAGACGATATGGGTGCCGGGTGCCGGCTCCGAAACGCCCTTCTCTCCTTTCAGGAGGGCGGTCCAGGCGGCATCGGCCTTGATTTCTTTCAGTTGCAGGGGTGCGCCCGTGTCGCCCTCCGGCGTGGGGAAGGCCAGCACGCAGATGTCGCGGTAGTCCCGCCAGTCTTCCTCCGAAGGCCGGCCCTTGGGAAGGACGATGTCCGTGGCGCCGCCCTTCACGTCCGTGCGGCTCCAGATGAGGTCCCGCATGGCATCTTGGGGCTGTACCCAGGGACCGCCGGCCATGGCCCAGCCGGGGCAGGTCTGGATGGTGAGCCTCAGGTTCAGGCTGCGGGCCTTCTCTCCCAGGTAGGCCACCATCCGGTCCCAGTCTTCGGAGAGCGGGATGATGGGCTCCTCCACCTGCGGCCACCGGCCCCCGAAAGCGCCGTGGAACCACTGGATGCCGGCGATTTTGGCGGCGGCGATGGCTTCCAGGTCGGCGTCCATGCCTTCGCGGGACACATTGTCGCCGATGAAGTGGAACCAGGTTTCCGGCCAGAAATCTTTGGGCGGTGCGGCGAAATTTTGCTCGTCCTGTGGGCCGAAGGGGGCGTCCAGCACGGCTTTATCGGCCTGGATATGAGCGGTTTGGGCCTGCAGACCAAAAGCGGTCAGGATGCCCAGCGTGGAAAGGAGGAGTCTTTTCATATTATGGGGTTAGCGCAAAAGGTCGTTAAGGATGCTGGAAGCGGCTTCGCGGGCGCCTTCGCCGGGGCCCTGAATCACCAGGGGATAAGGGTGGAAGGCACTGCGGACGATGATGGCGTTTTCCGTGCCCCGGAGGTGGTAGGCGGGATGTCCCGGCGGCACGTTGCGGATGCCGATGCCGGCCTTGTATCCGCCGGGGGTCTTTTCCAGCGATGCCACGAAGCGACGGCGGAAACCTTGAAGTTCGGCGTCGCGGGCCGCGCGGGAAAGAGCTTCCTCCTGTGCTTCCAGCGCCGTATAGAAATCTTCCACGGAGCCATCGGCGAGCGGAACGACCGGCGTGATCTCCACGTCGCCCTCTTCCAGCTGCACTCCGGCTTCCCGGGCCAGGATGAGAAGTTTGCGCAGGGCGTCCCGGCCGCTCAGGTCCAGCCGGGGATCCGGCTCGGTGAGGCCGGCCGCCTGGGCTTTCCTCACCAGCGAGGCAAAACTTTCTCCGCCGGGCCGATAATCGCCCAGAATCTGGTTCAGCGTGCAGGACACCACGGCCTCGATGGACAGGATTTCGTTGCAACTGTTGGCACCTCTGGCAATGGATTCCAGCATGGGCAGGGCGGCGCCCACGGTGGTTTCGTAACGAAGCGGAACGCCGTTTTCGCGCGCGGCGGCCTGCATGGCCGCATATTCCGGATAGGGAACGGCAATGGAGCGGCGGTTGCTGGAAACGATGCCGATTCCCGCTTCCAGCAGTTCCACATACCGTTTATATAGCGTTTCACTGTCGGTGACATCCACAAAGAGAGAGCCTTTCGGGGCCGATTTCAGGATGGCGGCAATGTAGTCTCCGCTCTCTGAAAGTTGCGGCCGGCCTCCGAGGTCGATGCCCCACTTCCGGCTGTTGGCCCTTCCCACCACGCGGAGCAGTTTTCCCGTGCGTTCCTTCACCGTGCCGGCCGTCTGCCGCAGCATGCCCAGGAGGGCCCCGGCCACGGCGCCGTCACCGGCGATGAAAAGGTTGATTTCCTCTACGGGGAGTTCCTGGAAAAAGGCCCGGTGAAGGGCGCGCAGGGCCTGTTCCAGCACGGCTTCGCGCACTTCTACGTCCAGGCTGGCCCCATCGGCCCGGATGTCCAGTGCGGCAATCCCCGCTTCCGTCAGGGCTTTCAGGGCCGATGCCCGGCCGTTGCCAGGCTCGGCCTCTCCGGCCGACTGGGCCCCGACGATGCGGATATGCCCGCCTTCGGAGGCTACGCCAATCCAGCGGGCGGGGTCTTTATCGGCCCCGATGACCGTGTATTTGCCTTCCGGGGCGAAGGTGTTGCGGATTTCGATGTCGATGCCGGCGGCCATGGCCGGTGCCACCGTAGGGGCATACAGCACCTTGGCGCCGTGTGAAGCCATGTCCAGGGCGGCCCCGTAGGACATCCGGGGAATGGTGCGGGCGGCACTCACCTGCCTGGGGTTGGCCGTCATGATGCCGGGCACGTCGGTCCAGATCTGGAGGCTTCCGGCCCCCAAGGCGGCGGCGTACAGCGCTGCGGTGTAGTCCGACCCGCCCCTGCCCAGGGTATCGACTTTCCCTTCCCGGTTCCGGCAGATAAAGCCGGGTGCCACATAAACATGGGCCTCAATGCCTTCAAGGGCCAGTTTGATTCTTTTGAAGGTTTCCGCTTCGTCTCCTTTCACCACCAGTTCGCGGGAATCCAGCCAGGCGGCGCGGATGCCCTCGGCCTGGAGTTTGGCGCACAGGATGGTGGTGGAAAGGATTTCGCCGTAGGTCACCTGCTCTTCCCGCGGGGCCTTCCGCAGGTCTGAGAAGAGGGCATCCGCCTTCTCCTGCACCTGTTTCCGTTCCACGCCCGTGAAAAGGCGTGTCACGATGTCCCGGTGGCGGGTTTCCATATCGGCCAGGGCCTCTTCATCCCCCTTCAGGAGGGCGTCCGTGCATCCGCTGATGGCACTGCTCACCAGCACCACCTTTCCCTTTGCCGCCTCCTTCTCCACAATATCCAGCACGCGTGACATATTGGTGGCCGATGCCACCGAAGAACCTCCGAATTTAAGTACGCTGACCATAGGCAAAACCTTTACCCTACAAAGATAACATTTTTTTAAGTACAAGAATAATTCTTATATTTGCAGACTATGCTACTGGAGACAACGGGCATATTCGGTTTTTTGAGTTTCGGCTGGGCAGACCTGCTGGACATCCTCATGGTGGCCGCGCTCATCTTTTTCCTCATCCGGGGCATCCGGGGAGACAGCACGGTCCTGAACATTGTCCTGGTCCTGGTGTTCATCCTCATTCTCCAGGCCGTGGTGAGCGCCCTGAACATGCGCATGATGACGGTGCTGCTGAACACCCTCCTGGACGTGGGCGTCCTGGCCATCATCATCCTGTTCCAGCCGGAAATCCGCCATCTGCTGAACCGCCTGGCCGTCCAGTCGGGCATTTCGCGCCGGAGCGGACAGATTTTCAACCGCCTGCTGGGCATTAAGGAAGAGAAGATGGGCAGCCAGAGCGTGGAAGAACTCGGAGAAGCCGTCCGCGCCATGTCGGCCGAAAAGACCGGCGCCCTCATCGTGCTGCAGCACAAGAATTCCATGGACGAGTACATCGCCACGGGAGACCGTTTCGAGGCCGATATCAACCGCCGGCTCATCATGAACATCTTCTTCAAGAACTCCCCCCTGCACGACGGCGCCATGATTATCGTGGGAGACCATATCGCCGCCGCCCGTTGCCAACTCCCCATGACCAACCGCACGGATATCCCGGCCCACTACGGGATGCGGCACCGTGCCGCCATCGGCCTCAGTGAAGACACCGACGCCGACATCCTGGTGGTGTCCGAAGAGACGGGCAACGTGAGTTTTGTCCGGGGCGGAGAAATCCATACCGTTCAAGATATGCCGGAACTCAGGAAAATCCTGAATTCCGTGATGCAAAAGGAGGAAAAAGGATAGATGGACGGAAGGCTGGAAGCGAAATTGGGATTTGACAAGGTGCGTGCGGCCGTCGAAGGCCGCTGTTCCACCGAATATGCCGCCCAGCGGGTGGCCGGGGAGGAATTCTGCACGGAAGGCGGAGAGATTCACCGCCGGCTCCTCCTTACGGACGAGATGCGCCTCATCCTCATGTTTGAGGAAAATTTCCCGACGGCCGGTTATATCGACGCCATCGGCTTCCTGGAACCCATCGGCAAGAACGCTTCCATCGACCTCCTGTCCCTCGGGAAGTTGCGCACGCTGCTGGATACGCTCCGCAAAGCCCTGCACTTCTTCCATACGGTGAAGGAGGGGATTTATCCCAACCTCCAGCACCTGGCTTCAGGCATATCGGCCCCGGCCGAGGTGATCCGGCGCATCGACGCCATCCTGGACCGCCATGGGGAAATCAAGGATACCGCTTCGGACGAGCTGTATAAAATCCGCCGGAGCATCAAGGAAAAGGAAATCAATGTTTCCAAGCGCATGAACGCCATCCTTCGGCAGGCGCAGCAGGAGGGGCTTGCGGACAGCGACGCTTCGGTGGCCATCCGGGACGGGAAGATGCTCATCCCGGTGACATCGGCCAAAAAGCGGGCTTTCCAGGGCTTCGTATATGATGAAAGTGCCACGGGAAAAACCACTTTCATGGAGCCGGCCGAGATTGTGGCCCTCCAGAACGAGATTTCCGAACTGCATTTTGCCGAGACGCGCGAGATTTCCAAAATCCTGTACGAGTTTGCCGAGTTCCTGCGTCCCTTCGTGCCGGAACTCATCGACGGCGCCGCCTTTGTGGGGGAACTGGATTTCAATATGGCCAAGGCCCAGGTGTCGCTGGATTATATCGCCGGCATGCCGGTGCTGTCGGAGGACGGTTCGCTGAGCCTGAGGAAGGCGCGGCATCCGCTGCTGGAAAAGAGCCTCCGGAAGGAGAAGAAAAGTATTGTCCCACTGACGGTTACGCTCACCCCGGAAAAGCGCATCCTCCTGATTTCCGGTCCCAATGCGGGCGGCAAGTCGGTGTGCCTGAAGACGGTGGGCCTGTTGCAGTACATGTTCCAGTGGGGTATGCTCATCCCTACTTCTGAAACCTCGGAACTGCCTGTTTTTGACCGGATTATGGTTTCTATCGGAGACGACCAGTCCCTGGAAAACGACCTTTCCACCTACAGCAGTTTCCTTTCCGACATGAAGGCCATGCTCTCCGTGGCCGATGCCCGGACACTGGTGCTCATCGACGAATTCGGCTCCGGAACGGAACCGGCGGCCGGCGGGGCCATTGCAGAGGCCATCCTGCACGAGCTGGACAGCCGCGGGGCCTATGGGGTCATCACCACGCACTATACCAATCTGAAGCTGTACGCCTCATCGGCCGATACGGGCGTCGTCAACGGGGCCATGCAGTTTGATGCGGCCACCGTGGCGCCGCTGTTCCAATTGGAAATCGGCCTTCCCGGCTCGTCGTTTGCCTTCGAACTGGCGCGGAAGATGGGGATGCCCGAGAAGATTGTGCACGACGCCGAGGAGCGCGCCGGGGAGCAGTTCGTGGGCATCGAGCGCAACCTTCGCAAGATTGCCCGCAGCCGCCGGGCCCTGGACGAGAAACTGACCAAGATTCGCGCGACGGACAGGACTCTGGAAGGCCTGACCGACCGCTACGAGAAAGAACTGGAAGACATCAAAGAGATGCGTCGCCGCATCCTGGACGAAGCCCGGGCCGAGGCGGAAAAGATTATCCACGGGGCCAACAGGCAGGTGGAGAACACCATCCGCACCATCAAGGAATCGCAGGCGCGGAAGGAGGAGACACAGGAGGCCCGCGCCGAACTGCAGGGCTTTCTGGGCGCCCTGGCCGACAGCCGGGCCCAGCGGGACGCCTATATCGACAAAAAGCTGCAGACCGTCAGGGAACGCAAGGAGCGGGAGAAGGCCCGCAAGCGCCGCCGGGCGTCCGGAGAGACGCTCCAGCAGATAGAGCAGGAAGAGGCACAGGAACGCAAGATGGCGGCTTTCCGCTCGGCCCCGCTCAAGGTGGGCGAGAAAGTACGCATCAAGGACAACGGCATGGTGGGCGAGGTGTCCACCGTGAGCACCAAGGCCGTATCGGTGATTGTGGGCAATATTACCACAAAACTGCCCCTGGACCGCGTGGAACGCATTACTGCCAATGAATACAAGGCGGTGGTGAAGGCCCCGGCCGCCCGTCCCCGCCAGGTGTTTGACTCTGCCCTGAGCGAACGCAAGTCCAACTTCAAACTGGAACTGGACGTGCGGGGCGAGCGGGTGAACGACGCCCTGGAGATTGTGATGCGTTATATTGACGATGCCATCATGTTGGGTGTGCCTTCGGTGCGGATTTTGCATGGTAAGGGAACAGGTGCCCTGCGGGAAGAAATCCAGAAGTATGTCCGCACGGTACCCGGCGTACAATCGGTGGCCGACGAGCACATCCAGTTTGGTGGCTCCGGAGTTACCGTTGTGAAATTTGACTAAAACCGAATAACCGAATATGAACGTTCAAAGAACCAGTAAGATAGGGGAGGCAGGCGAACAGATGGCCTGTGACTTCCTGCTCTCGCGGGGGCATCAGATTCTGGACCGGAATTGGCGATCTGGCCATCTGGAGCTGGATATCGTGTCCGAAGGGCCGGACGGCCTTCACTTCGTGGAGGTAAAGGCCCGTACGGCGCCGGTCACCACCTCGGTGACAGACCAGGTGAACATTGTCAAGCAGAAAAGGATATCGGCCGCCGCCCTTCAATACCTTAATAAAAATCATCTGGACGGGAGGGAGGTCTATTTTGACATCGTCACAGTCCTGTTCGACGGAAAGGAAACGGTGGTCCGTTACTTCCCGCAGGCATGGATTCCTATGTATGTTTAGTCTATGAGCACATCTCACCGCTATTGTGTCATTATGGCCGACGGCACCGGCTCACCCAAACAGCTGCAGGTTACGTACGACCGTTTCCGGGAGGTGGTTCCCGAAGACCATATCCTGGTGGTTACCCTGGACCGTTTCGGCGAGGAGGCCCGCCGGGTGCTTCCCATGCTCCCGGAAAAGAATCTCCTGCTGGAACCCTTTGCCCGCAAGACGGCCCCCTGCATGGCTTATGCGGCTTACACGCTGTTGTCCCGGGATCCCGAGGCTGTGCTCGTGGCCACGCCGTGGGACCTTGTCATCCGCGACGAAAGCCTGTTTGCCCACACGGTGGAAGAGGCCTTCGGCTATGTGGAGGAGAATGACGTCCTGATGACCCTCGGTATCGTCCCCAAAAATCCGGATGTGAATTTCGGCTACATCCAGGTGAAGGAAGGCCGCAACGCCCACCTGATGGCCGGCCCGCTGCAGGTGAAAACCTTTACCGAGAAGCCGCCGCTGGAACTGGCCGAAGTGTTTGTCCGTACCGGCGAGTTTTTCTGGAACAGCGGTATTTTCGTCTGGAAGGCGTCCACCATCGCCGCCGAGATGGAACGTTACATTCCGGAGGTGACGGAACTCTTCCGCGGTTGGCAGGAGCACATCACGGATCCCGTGTGGCTGGAGAAGGCTTACGCCGAGTGCCCCAAGGTTTCCCTGGACTACGGCGTCATGGAACGCACTTCCCGCGCCTGGCTTTACCCCGCGCGCTTCGGCTGGGCCGATATCGACCGGATCTAGTCCGCCTGCAACCCTTTTTCCTTGTGAAGAAGTGTGTTGATAACTTTTGGAAATTCAAATATTTATCCGTATCTTTGCGGTCCGCAAATGTGTGCGGGCCGTAATTTTTTACGGTTAAAGCATTAATAAACAATTAATTAACAAACACCAATGCCTGGTTTAATTGGAAAGAAAGTCGGAATGATTTCCGTCTTCGGTGCCGACGGGAAGAATATCCCGTGCACTGT
>ONTQ01000100.1 GCA_900320795.1 uncultured Bacteroidales bacterium | reverse complement strand
TGATTAGCGATGGTGCCCGCAAGCTGCAGTAAGTGCCACAAACAGACGGAGATAGACGTCCGTCAGAGTATCAATGTCGCCCTTGATCCGGAACTCAAAGCCCGGGTCAAGGACGGCTCTTTGTTCCTGTGGGAGTGCCCCTACTGCGGCGCGCGCAATCTGGCCAAATACCAGACGCTCTACCACGACCCGGACGCCAAGCTCATGGTGTGGCTGTTACCCGGGGAAGAGCAGCCGCCGCAGGCTGTTGAAGAGGCCGTGAAGGAGCTGGAAGGCTACACGCTCCGCCGCGTAAAAGACGTGGGTGAACTCATCGAAAAGGTGAATATCCACGACGCCGGCCTGGAAGACACCGTCCTGGAAATGTGCAAGTGGGTCACCCGCCGGGAACTGGCCGCCAAAAATCCCGCCGCCGCCACCGCAGCCCTCAAATTCCTCCGCATGGAAGGGGCCGATAATGAACTGGTTATGGCCTTTCCCCTGGACGGACAGATGCAGGTAGTGAACGTGGGCTTCAACGTGTACGAAGACGCCCGCGGCATCCTCCTGCGCAACCCCGCCGTCCGTCCCGCCCCCGGCTTCGCGGAGGTGAACGCCGCCTGGATCGACCAGTTTTTCCGCTAGGCTTTTTCCAAACCCCTTCAAGGGGCTCGTCCTTAAAATCGGCCTGTTTTAAGTACGAAACCGTCATTTTGCCCTTCTCGTCCTTAAAAACGGCCTTTTCTGAGGACGAGGCCTCATGTTGTCATGCCCGGCCCTGACCGGGCATCTCCTCCCAGGGGCCGCATTCTCAAAATTAGGCAAAGTGGTCGTTCAAATATCCTCCGGGAGAAGGATAGAATATGCAGTTTGTCCAAGGTCCTTCCGCTTTCTATTTGTGCCTTGTGACAGCGTATGCGGGATAATGGAGAACCTGCGCATTTTCCCGGACATGCGTGCAATTTGTTTTTCCAAGACGAGCACGCGTTGCTCCAGATCTTGATTTTGTTGCAGAGCTCTTTCCAAGGCTGCTTTCAGTGCAACAGTTTGTGCTTTTTTATCAGAAAGATTTATTGCAGATGGCTGAGTTACATATAGAGGACCTTCACCGTGAAGCAGGTAAGTCTCGCTGTAGCCAAAGGTATCGGCATATAGGCGTGCCGTTTTTTTGCTGAAGGGCCTTTTCCCGGAAATTTGATTGGCTACGGCTTTGACTCCTATGCCGAGCCTTGACGCGGCCCCGGCCTGTGTTATCCCCTGCTCTTTAAAGTCTCTCGCGACCGTGAGGCAGATGTCTGCAGGGCGTGTATGCAAAGAAGCAGCAATAGAATCTGAAGATGTCCTTTTCATAGCCCGCAAAGTTAGGGCATAGAAATGAAAAAAGCAAATTAAAGTTCTCAAAAATTGAGAATTTTTAGATTGGTTTAAATTTTTTTAAAAAAAGTGTCAAAAGGGTTGTTTTTGAGAAAAATTGTTCTCATTTTTGTACTCAGACAAGGATTGAAAACAAAAAACCATATAAAAACAGTATTGCCTATGAGATAGTAATAGAAAAAAAAGGAGATGCAGTGGCAACCACATCTCCGCAGAAAGAAAATACTCATGCACAAAGGCCCCGGGAAGGACAAGTGTAAGGTATTAACTCTCATTATGCAAAAGTACGTTGCAGAAATGAGAAAACAAAGGGTTGCCCCAAAAAGTTTCACACAAAACATTTCTGTATCATGAAAAAAATTTTTGCTGCAGTCATCATGTGCCATGTCGCCATGATGGTGCATCCGGTTCAGGCGGAATGCCAGGCACCGGTCGAATATCATCGTAACAAAAGTTTGTCGGAGATTGTCCTGCCGCCGTCTCCGGAGTCTTCATCTCAAACAAAGTATGCCGACATTCCGTTTACCCACAGCACTGGGATGGCGGAGTTATCGGTTCCCATTTATGTACTTGAAGGCAGGGAGTTGACCATTCCTATATCGCTGGATTATCGCAGTGGCGGCATAAAGGTGGATGAAGTAGGTGGCGTTGCCGGTCTGGGTTGGACTTTGTCGGCCGGAGGATGTGTAACCCGTGATGTGGTATACCTCCCGGACGAATACCAGTATCAAGGCCGGTCTTTCTATGCTCAGCCAAGCGGCCAGCTTTTAACCGACCTGATTAATCAGACGGCCACCAACGAGACCCGTGATTATTTGAAAAGCATTCTTTGGAATCAGGTGGATTGCGGCTCGGACCGATATCGTTACAGCCTGGCTGGATATAAGGGAACTTTTATCTTTACCCCTGAAGGAGAAATCAAGCATTTAAGTGGCGATGGGGTAGGGGTCTCATGCACACGCGATTCTTCAGGTGCAATTTTGTCTTTCACTCTCGTTGGTCCTGACGGTACAGTCTATACGCTGTCGGAGCGGGAGATGGGCTCTCGTAAGAACACGCCCGTCAACCCTACTCCGTTTACAGGGGTAAGCGTGAATTGGACCGCTCCGACAGCATGGTATCTGACACGTATAGACAGCCGAGATGGCCTTGAATATGCCACCATGAGCTATAAGCCGGCAGTGACATGGGTGCAGGATACAGAGAGCCATACGCAAACCTGGAGTGCGAGCGGGGGAGAGGGTTATGTGAATAATGGGAGCCACGGAGGGCCCGTGGCCAGTCAGACGGAGAGTGAACATAGCGTGAAAGCGCTGGCGTCCATTTCCTTGGGGGGCAGCATGGTCCAGTTCACCTATGCTTCCGAAAATAGCCAGAGTTCCTACGCGGTACCTGGGTACGTAACGGCCTGGAATTATCCTTATCGCCTGACAGGGATTACCGTGTCTTGTCCGGAACATCCTGAGCTGTTGAACGTGACGGTGCAAACAGCACGCGGAGCGAGTAATCGTGTCGTACTCAATGGATTGCAAATTAAACGCAATGGTGTGCTGGATGACTGGTGGTCATTTAATTATAAAACTAACGGTGGGGGTACCAACCGCTATTCCCAAGACTGGTTTGGATACTGCAATGGAGAGACAAATCGTTTCAATCTGCTTCCGTATGGCTTTGCGGCCAGCTCTTACATCCCAACACTTATGTATGGATACCCAAATGCAAGCGAGGCTGCATTCATGATGCTTACCAAGGCTAACCACAATGGTGCTGTGACAGAATTTGAGTACGAGGGCAATACTGTATTCAGCGGGAACAATCAGTCCAGCATAGGGGTCCGGGTAAAGAAAATAACTGTAAAGGATGGGACACAGATTCGTCGAATACGTCGGTTTACCTACTCTGAGCCACAAGCTACAGCGGGTTGTTTCCCCAACCGTTCCTTGTATAGTACTGTAAGTGTACAACAGGAGTATGATACGCATCATGCGATTGGAATACCTATCGGGGTTCACTACAACTGGATGTTCACAATGCATGACAGTCCGGTGATAGCAGGTCCGAGTCTTCCCTCATCCCGTGTCCTGTATGGTCGTGTGGTGGAAGACGTAACGGGTCCGGACCTTACGGAAGGAAGCGTTCGCACGGTGTATGAATACGAGACATCCGGAGTCATGAGCTGGACCAATACGTCCGACCGTTTCCCCTCAACATGGAGTTCCCTATATAATTCCGTTGGGCTCACGATAAATCCCATGTCGTCTGTTCCTGCGGGCTACGGTGAGGAATGTGAACGGAAAATGGGGCTTCTCAAACGCCGCGAGGAGTGGCGCTGGACAGGTTTAGGATACGAACTTTCAGAGTCGGAAGACTGGACGTATGAATTTCCATTAAGTTCCTCCGTCCTGACCGAATACATGGTTCACCAGGTCATGCACAGGGTAAATTCTGCCGGAGGGGATGTTCATCCGGACGACTTGTACCACTATCCGGTATGGTCTTATACCCAGCCCGACCTGTCCCATAGCAGGGTTGTTCGTGTCGGATATCATGAGCACGGTAACGACACAACAATCATTGATCGTGGGTACCTTCCGCGCTCATCCTTTACAAAGCCCAATCGTCTTTCCCAAGAATCAACGACGGCCGGGGGTGTTAGCCGTGACCTTGGTTATATATATGCCGACACGTGGATGGGCGGCCCTTCCTGGAAACAAACGCTCCAAGAGCAGCACGCATTAAGTGAACCCCTTGTAAAACAGTATTTATACTTCCGTCCATATGAGGATCAAGGAATGCAAGTTGGCCATTTTGACCGTTGGAAACGCTTGTGCACATCCTATGGTAGTGTAACAATTGGAGGAACGTCCCGCCTTCTCCCTTTAAACAGGGTGGAGACCACTGTTGCAGATGATGTTGAGTCATGGCGGGAGGAATATTTGTCCTATGACTGTTTGGGAAATGTTTCTTCTTTCAAGGAGCGTGGCCGCCCTCAAACCGTCGTACTATGGAGTTATAATGGGAAATACCCGGTTGCAATAGTAGAGAATGCAACGATAAGTGATGTGATCCAGGCTTATGGCGGACAAACCGCCCTTGACAGCCTGACGCGTGCGTCCATCTTGACTGCGTACCAGATAACCCGATTGGAGAACCTGAGGGCCCTGCCGTCCGCTCACGTTACAACGATGACCTATGACCCTGGTGCGGGACTGACGTCGGTAACAGACCCTTCCGGAGTCAGAACCAGTTATGAATACGACAGCGGCGGCCGTCTGGCATCAATAAAGGACGCCGATGGCTGCACCATGGACTCCTATATCTATAATCTGCTGAATCAAGGGACAAACCGCATGAGTGTACGTCACAAACAGTTCCGGACAGAGACAGGTGCCGTGAGTGCCGATGACGTAATCTGGTGGAATACGCTCGGAATGAAATTGGAGGATATTTCCATTGGGGCAAGTGGCCAGGGACTCGACCTGGTGGCCGCATACGAAGGAGATTACGCCTTGCATGATGATGTGCGTAGCTGGCTGCCTTATCCTGTGAGCGGAACGCAGGGTCAGTATCAGACGGGAGCAGCCGCACAAGCGGCCTCTTATCATTCCAATACACGAGCATATAATTACAAAAAGTATGAGGTGTCTCCCTCAGGGAGAATGGAGGCTACGGCTCTTCCAGGATATCAGGGGGAGCATGAGACAACAATCACAGAGGATGGTTACCGGGGTCAGGTAATGGGGTTGCCGGAATTAGTCTGGGAGGATGGGCGTGTAGTAAGGAAAGGTCTGTGGTCGCGGAGTGAGCTGGTTGAGGAAAATGTCATTGATGCAGACAGTAAGCGAGTGTCCGTCACGAAAGACCGCATGGGCCGAACACTGGCCATCGCGAAAGGTGGGGCAGAGCATAACTCGACATTTGTTTTAATTGGCGATAACGGTCCGGAAGTCCACGGAGATCCACTCCCCACATATTATGTTTACGACAAGTATGACCAGTTGAGCGCTGTGATAGGCAGTGGAATAGAGTATACCGATACGTTGAATATGTGGCGTTATGGATACGATACGCAAGGGCGCTTGACCTCAAAGGGCATCCCCGGTGCCATTCGTGAGTACTATACCTACGATGAGGAAGACCGCGTAATCCGTACCCGGCGGGGCGAGTATGACATCCGTAATACTTATGATGACTTTGGGCGCGTATTAGAAGTGCGACGTTACCAGGCTGATGGTCAGTGGGATGTGCTGGAAGAGGATGTATACGATGCATATCCGGCATCGGCGGCAAGCCTTTTGGCGGTAGCTGTCCCGGGAGGAAACTGGAACGGCCCGGTGAAAGGGTTACGGACCTGGAGCCGTCTGTGCCAGATAGGAGGAGAGGGAGTGGCAGAGGGCTATGTGACCTCCGTGTATTTGTACGACGACAAGGCGCGTCTGTCAAAGCAGGTTTCCATAGATGCCAGCGGCAATGTCCTCAAAGAAGAGTATGGCTATAATTTCCCGGGAGAGGTTACGTCACGTGTTATCTCTTACACCCACGACAATGTTACAGATACCTTCACGGAACAATCAGAGTATGATTTGCGAGGTCGTGTCACCTCGCGGAGCGTAACATTGGCAGAAGGAGGAGAAACGGTCTCGGGTGCAACTACCCTATATACTTATGACGTTTTGGGACGTCCTGCGGGGACCAC
>ONTQ01000026.1:7742-41647 GCA_900320795.1 uncultured Bacteroidales bacterium | reverse complement strand
AACACCATTGTAGTAGCGGACCACCGCCTGCTTGATGAGGTACTTGAACAGGCTGTTCATCTCATCGGCCTGGGCCTTGAGGTAGTTGTTGTTGGCCGTTTGGAACTCCAGCGGGGAGATGAGGCCCTGCTCCAACTTCTTGAGGTTCAGCATGTAGGCCTCGGCCTGGACTTCGGCCTTTCGCTGCGCCTGCTGGTAAGCGGTCGCGGCACCGTCGCGGTCCTGGATGGCGCGGCGCACCTCGCTTTCAACATCCCGGCGCTTCTGGTCCAGCTCGGCTGTGGCCTTTTCCAAGGCGTGCCGCTTCCGGGAAATCGTAGAGTGCTTGCTCAGGCGGTTCCAGATAGGAATCGACAATGAAAGCTCCACATACTCACCGCCATTGTTCTTGAACTGGTCACGGAACGTGGCCGTCTGGGAACCCTGATAGGTATAGTAGCTGGTGCTCCAGCCGGCATACAGGCCCACGGTAGGGAGCAACGACCATTTGGCCGTACTCAGCTCGCGCTTCGCATTGAGCTCCTGCCAGCTGGCAATCTGGATACCAGGATTATGTTCCAGGGCGAAGTCCACCACGGATTCCGTGGCCACCGGCTCCACCTGCCACACCGGCATCGAAGTGTCGATGTTCAGCTCCTCATCCATCGGCCAGAACATCAGGTCCGCAAGGGTCATTTTCTGGTCGCAATACGTATTGTAGGTGTTTGTCAGATCATACCGGCGGTCGGCAAGGTCGGCCTCCATCTGGATGACGTCGGCATGTCCCTTTTGGCCCAGTTCTTCCTGCCGACGGGCTTTGATGAGTGCTTGTTCGGCCGTGGAGACCTGCTCCTCATAGACATCGGCCAAACGCTTGTAATACACTACGTTATAATAGGCTTCCATGACGGCGAGACAGATATCGGCCTCCACCTGCTTTTCCTGGGAATCGGCCATGAGCAGGCCGGTCTTGGAAATCTTGTAATTGTTTACCGCCTTGAAGCCGTCAAAGAGTTCATAACCGGCCGATACACCGTAGTTGTTGTGGAACGACGTGGTATTGAAATAGGTGTTGGTCTGCGGGTCGATGCTTCGGCCAAAATTGTAATAGGCATAGGTCTGGGCGGTAATGGACGGGGTGAACAGGGTGAGCGCCGCGTCGCGCCGGGCAATCTGCGCATCACCGATGGCGGCTTGCTGGATACGCACCTTGGTGGAATGGGAGATGGCGTAGGCCATGCATTCTTTCAGGTTTAATATGGATTCTTCGCTGCGTTCTTCGACAAGCTCAGGGCAGGCTCCAGAATGACAAGCAGTTTGGCCGCTGGCGCTGACCGTCTCGGCAAGCGCCAGGGCTGTAACTACACTAATAATGAAAAGGTTTTTCATGAATATTTATGTTTAATTCGCCTTCTTCCCCAGCACGCCCCGTGCCAAACTTGTTAAATACCTGATTATACGAGTGTTGTGTTTTTGTCGCACACCCAAAAAAGTGTAAAGTTTTACAATACACTTTACACTTTCTTTACAGTCATTTCCGGCCGATGAGGCTGCCAACGGGTCTTATCCGGATTTAGATAGACTCAGGACCAGGTGCGGGACCGTGGCGCAAAAGGTGTGCTTTTGGGTGGGGGACCTTTTGCGGGGAAAATGGCGTGGACGGCGGTAGGACACAGAAATGGTGCAAAAGGTATGCGGCTAAAAAACAGACCTTTTGCAGGCAAGATAGCGAAGCAGCGAGACGAGGCGAGCGGACTGGCAGGGCAGCGAACGCAGTGGGCGGCTTAGCGGAAACGGAGTTCGAAGAGGGTCTGGGAGGTGTCGCTGCGAATCAGTTCGATGCTGCCGTTATGGTTGCGCATGATTTGGCGGGACAGGGACAGGCCGATACCGGAGCCTTCCTTCTTGGTGGTGTAGAAAGGGATGAAGATTTGTTCCTGGGCAGCAGGCGGAATAGGGTCGCCGTCGTTGGCGATGCGAATGACCGTTTCGTCGTCCTTGTTGAGCGCGGCGGTGATGGAAATATGCCTTGCATCGGCCTGGAGGGCGTTTTTGATGAGGTTGATGAAGATTTGCGAGATTTGGCCCTCATCGGCAAAAATCATGAGGTCGGGCTCTTCGGGCCGATAGCGGCAACTCACCCCGCGCGCTGCCAGGGCCTCGCTTTCCAGGCCGATGACCTTGTCCATCAACTCTTGCAGTTCGATGGCTTTTTTCACCGGACGGGCCACGCCGGAAAGTTCGCGGTAGGTTTCCACGAATTTGATGAGGTTCCGGGAGGATTCGGAGATGGTCCCCAGCCCGGCCTTGATGTCCAGCGGGCTGTGGCCGTTTTCGTCCACCGAAGCAGCCAGGGCGTCGCTGAGGGAGGAGATGGGCGACACGGTATTCATGATTTCGTGGGTGAGCACCCGGATGAGTTTGGTCCAGGAGTCCTGCTCGTGCGCCTGGCGCTGCTTTTCGAAAATGGTGCGGATGCGGTTGAGCGTGCGGTTGAATCTGTTGCTGTCCCGAAAGCGGAAGTTGAGCTCGCCGTCCTCCAGTGCATCCATCATGTAGGCCACTTTCTTAATGTCTTTCTGACGGGTCCTGAGCGAGGCAATCAGCGCCGCAACGATTGCGACGGCTACGCAGAGGAGTATGATTTGCCAGGTGGACATTACAGCCCGTATTTCTTCAGTTTCGCGTACAAGGTGGGGCGGCTGATGCCGAGGGCTTTGGCCGCAGCGGAAATGTTGCCTCCATAGCGCTGCAGGGCCTCTTTTACCAGCTGCTCCTCGTTCATGACGAGCGACTCCCAGCCATCGGCCGCGACAGGCTCCGGCCGAAGGTCCAAATCTTTGGCGCTGAGGCTTTTGCCTTCGCTCAGGATGACGGCTTTTTCCATCACGTTCTGGAGTTCGCGGATGTTGCCGTTCCAGCGGGCGGCTTCCAGGACCTTTTTGGCACTATCGTCCATTTCCGTGAGGGGCCGATGGTATCGATCCGCAAACTGTTTCATGAACCGCTCGGCCAGGGGGACGATGTCTTCTTTGCGCTCCCTGAGGGGCGGAAGGGCGATATGGACGGTGTTGATGCGGTAGTAAAGGTCTTCGCGGAACCGGCCTTCGCGCACCAGGGCCTCCAAGTTCATGTTGGTGGCACAGATGAGGCGGATGTTCACCGGGATGGGTTGCGTGCCGCCCACACGGACGATGCTCCGGCTCTGGATGGCCCGCAGGAGTTTGGCTTGCAAATGCAGCGGAATGTTGCCGATTTCGTCCAGGAAGAGGGTGCCGCCGTCGGCCTGTTCGAATTTGCCGGCATGGTCGGTGTGGGCGTCCGTGAAGGCGCCTTTGACATGGCCGAAGAGTTCGCTCTCGAAGAGGGTTTCGGTGATGGCGCCGGCATCGACGGCCACCATCGGCCTGTCGCTGCGGAGGCTGGCTGCGTGGATTTCGCGGGCCAGGACGTCCTTGCCGGTGCCGTTTTCGCCGGTGATGAGTACGGTGGCGTCGGTTGGAGCGATTTTCCGGAGCGTATTCCGGATGGCGTCCATGGGCTGCGAGGTGCCCCAGTACATCAGATTGCCGGTCGAGCCGGCAATGACGTCTCCCGTCATGCCCGGCCCATTTCCCGTCATGCCCGACCCATTTCCCGTCATGCCCGGCCCATTTCCCGTCATGCCCGACCCCGATCGGGCATCTCTCCCCATCGCCTTCCTCGCCTTGTCCCGGGCCGATGTGAGGGTGCCGATGAGTTTTTCGTTGTCCCAGGGCTTTACGATGAAGTCGAAGGCACCGCGCTTCATTCCCTCCACGGCCAACTGGATATCGGCATAGGCGGTAAAGAGGACGACCTCAACATCCGGAACCATCTTCTTGATTTCAGTGGCCCAGTAGAGGCCTTCGTTGCCGGTGTTGATGCTGGTGTTGAAGTTCATGTCCAACAGCACGACGTCCGGACGGAAGCGTTCAAGCGTCGCCACCAGGGTGGCCGGCGACGGGATGGCCTCCACCGCCTCGAAGGACAGCGGCAAAAGAATTTTCAGCGCCTGGCGGATGCCGGCGTTGTCATCCACAATCAGTATCTTTCCTTTCTTTGTAGCCATAAAACTAAGCGAATTTACACATTTTCTCTCTCCCTCGCAAGTACAAGCCCCATGCCGATAACGACATGTGGCTGTGTTTCAGGCGTTTGATTATTATCGGCCCTGTGTAAAAGTGTAAAGGCTTCCGGACGGGTTGTAAGAAATCTTTACAGCAGGCGGGAATCTATGACGGCACATTTGATGGAGACGGTGCCGCTAGCATTGACGAAGCATCTGACTACTTTTTTGTTCCGGACATAGCGGGCCGAAAGGGCATCGGCCATTTCCCGATAGGTGACGGCTGTTTTGGTGGCGTTTATGCTGACCACAATGAGCGAACCCATGCGTTTTACGGTAAAGCAGCCGTCGGCACTGGTTACGGACCGGGCCCCTTCGTAATACGGGTCATAGACATACTCCATGGTATTGATAAAGCGGTCCGTCACCACAAAGAGTTCCTTGAAACTGGCATACTTGCTGCAAACTACCCGCCCGTGCACCAAACAACCTCTTTTCGTGCACGACATGCCGCAAACTACCCGCCCGTGCACCAAACAACCTCTTTTCGTGCACGACACCTCGCTTTTCGGCCCCCCGTGCACCAAACAACCCCTTTTCGTGCACGACACCTCGCTTTTCGGCCCCTCGTGCACCAAACAACCTCTTTTCGTGCACGACTTGCTGCAAACTACCCTCTCGTGCACCAACGAAGCATTTCCAGGCCGAAGGCCGGCAGGCGGCGGATAGGGGACGAGATTCGAACTCGTGGTACAGAATAACCCGTACGGCAGTTTAGCAAACTGCTGGTTTCAGCCACTCACCCACCCCTCCGGGCTTAAAGCGATTTGAAACTTTCCGGGGCAGTTGCCCGGGCCGTCATGAAAAGACGGGACTGCAAAGATACGGATTTTTTAACAAAGCGCAAGTTTTTGAAGAATTATTTGTACTTTTATGGGAAAATTATGCTCCTATGAAAAAGTCCTGGATTCTTCCTGCGTGTTTTTTGCTCGCAGCCTCTCTCGTTAATTTCGCGGCCCGGTTCATGGGCAATTCAGAAATGGCGGCGATGGTCAAACCGGCCCTCCTGCCCCTTGTAGCACTTACCAGCGTGGCGGCCGCCGGCGGGATGGAATCCAAGGCCATCCGTCTGCTGGTAATGGCGCAACTGTTGGGCTGCGCTGGAGATATCTTCCTCATTTCCAGTAATTTCATTCCTTTCGCCTGTGGTCTTGGCTGTTTCTTGGCCGGGCATGTTTTCTACTGCATCCTCTTTGGCGGAAAGTCCTGGAAAGGCTTGTCCGCAGGCCGATGGGCCATTGCTGTGGCGGTGATGGCGGCGGCTGTGGCGGGGCTGCTCGTTGGAATCGGCGTGAAAGGAACGTTCCTGGTGCCTTTCGCCATTTATGGCTTCATGCTGATGATGCTGATTTTCAGCGGATTTTCCGGCGTGCTCCGTGGGTTGAAGAGGCCCTCGACGTGGTGGATCATTACTTTGGGCGGCGTTCTTTTTGCCTTCTCTGACAGTCTCATTGCCATTCAGACCTTTAACGGTGGAACGGTTTTCCTGGAGTTCCTGGTGATGGTCACCTATGTGGCGGCACAGTGCCTCCTGGCCTGGGGTGCCGTGCGCCTGGAAAAGGGTGACGACTAACTAATTGGGGGGTAAAGCCTATTCTTCGTTGCGGGCAAGGGAGACGGGGATGGGACGGCCGTCGCGGTAGGCCATGATGCGCGCCTCCGGGAAGCCGAGGCTGCGGATTACGTTCAGATCCAGCAGGGCGCTGACGTAGGTGGGATAAGTACCCACGGAATAGGTGTACCGGAGCTGGGAGGACAGACGCTCATACACCGGCGTCAGGCCGTGAATGTCTTCCAGCGAGGCGTGCCGGGGCGACGTGAACAGTTCGATCTGGTACACGATGCCCGGCGGCAGGGTGCGGTCCTGGGCGAATCGGCCCACAGGTGCAACCCGGAAGGAGGCGTGGGACGGATGCCGGCCGACTTTCATCTTCAGACGGCCGCCCATGGCGTTTTTGGCGAAGGTGTAGCCCAGATCGGCCCCTACCACCTCACGGTCCTCGGCCGTGGTGACCACTCCGCTCTGCAGGAAGGTCTGTTCCACCAGGCGGAGTTCCAGGTTCACCTCTTCCAGCAATGCGCGGAGCGAATCCAGTTTGGCGGGCGTTCGGGCAACGGAAATGGAGTCCAGCAGGACGCGGGCCTCTTCCATCTTGCGGATATACAGACGCGTATTGGCATTCCCCACCGTGGCCGACTGCACGGCGGAGCCGTTGTCGATGCGGGAAGGATCGGCCGAAGGGCGGAGGGAAGCGATGCGCTGCAGTTCTTCGGGGCTGTGGACGGGTTTTCTCTGCCGGGAAGAGCCGTAATCCAGTACATATATATATACGCTATCCCGGGAGCATTCCCGGTTGGAGGCGAACAGGGTGTATTTGCCGTCGGCCGTGTCCACGAGGAGGAAATCATCGGCCGGAGAACTGAAGGGGAAGCCCATGTTCACCGGATCGCCCCAAGAGGCGCTTTCCTCGTCCCAGGAGGAGGAGTAGAGGTCGTAGCCTCCCATGCCGAAAAGGCCGTCCGAGGCGAAGTAGAGCGTTTTCCCGTCCGGAGAAAGCATGGGAAAAATCTCGCTGCCGGTCGAGAGGAGCCCTTCGCCGATATGCCGGGGAGCGCGCCAGAGGCTGTCCAGGTCTTCCGTTACGAAGAGGCTGCGGCTGCCGGAACGGTCCGGGGCGGAGAAGTAGATGACATCGGCCCCCTTGGGATAGTAGAGCGGATAGCCCTGCAGGGAGTCCAGCGGGTTGGGCGAGGCGTGCCAGGCATGGGGCTCCAGCGGGTAATACAGGAAGAAATCCTTGCGGGAAAAGCGCTGGCGGGCCACCACCTGGGGATTGGCACAGAAATCGGTCATGTTGAGCGCATGCTGCGATGCGGCCGCCTTCCCTTCCTCTCCGAGGGAGAGATACAGGCCGATGGCGTCTTCGAAGCGGTAGGCCCGGTGGAGGCTGTCGGCCCGGGCAAGAATCTCGTCGGGGGAAAGCCGGGCGGGTGCAACGGGCATGGTGATGGGCACCGGGGCGTCCATGATATTTTGGGCCTGCAGGGAGGAAAGCCCCGCCGACAACAGGAAAAGTATGCCCGATAGGATGCGCTTCATTTGTTAATAGCCTGCAAAATTAAGAATTTGTTCCGACAAAGCCGGGAAAAAGGCCAAAAATTTCTTAAATCAGAAAAAATTAGTAAATTTGCAGCCTATTTTGCGGTAGTGTCTATTGACGCTGCCTCAAATTTTGACAAAATATATTTATAAAACATAAACAAAATGCAAAGCAAAGGTTGGATTCGATTCGTAGCGATTCTGCTCGCCATTGCCAGCATTTGGCAGCTTTCCTTCACGGTGGTAACCCGCCTGCAGGAGAAAAAGGCCGCCAAATACGCTGAACAGCAGGCCCTGCAGTTCGTAGAATCAAACAATGTGCCCGCCGATGTCCGTGAATATGTTCAGGACTCCGTGGCCAACATCAGAAACAGAGCCTATATTGACTCCGTCAGTGCAGAGAAAGTGTTCCTCGGATACACCTTCAAGAGCGTAAAGGAAAAGGAAATCAACCTGGGTCTGGACCTCAAGGGCGGTATGAACGTCATGCTGCAGGTTCAGCTCGAGGACCTCGTGAAAGCCCTGTCCGGCAACAGCACAGACCCGGATTTCGTGGCTGCCCTCGCACAGGCCAAGGCCAACAACGTGAACTCCAGCCAGGATTTCATCGGCCTGTTCGCAGAGGCTTGGAACCAGGTGGCTCCCCAGCGCCGTCTGGCCGAGATTTTCGCCACCTACGAACTGCGTGACAAAGTGTCCAACGACGCCACCAACGCAGAGGTTGTGAACGTCATCCGCAGCGAGGCCAAGAGCGCCGTTGACAATTCCTTCAACGTACTCCGCAACCGTATTGACCGCTTCGGCGTTACCCAGCCCAACATCCAGCAGGTGGGCAACTCCGGCAAGATCCTCATCGAACTGCCGGGCGTGAAGGACCCCGAACGTGTGCGCAAACTCCTGCAGGGTACCGCTTCCCTCGAATTCTGGCCCACCTATCAGGGCAATGAGGTTGACCTCTATGCCGTGGACGCCCGCGTGAGCGAAATCCTGCGCAACCTCGGCGATACCACCACCGTGGCCAATCCGCTCTTCGAGGTGCTCTCTCCCTCCGGTTGGAACAACGCCTGCATCGGCTTCGCCCAGGGTGTGGATACCGTGAAAGTGAACCAGTACCTGGCCATGGCCGCCGACGTCCTGCCGGCCGGTTTCCGCGGTCTGTGGTCCGTAAAGCCCACCGAATTCGTCCAGGGAACCAACCTGTATGAACTGGTTGCCATCAAAGTGAACTCCCGTGACGGCAAGGCTCCGCTCGACGGCGGTGTCGTGACCGACGCCCGCGTGAACTTCAACGGTGCACAGCAGGGCGGCAACGGAGCCCCTTCCGTCTCCATGACCATGAATGCCGAGGGAGCCTCCATCTGGGCCCGTCTCACCAAGGACAACATCGGCAAGCAGGTCGCCATCGTCCTCGATGGTCTGGTATATTCCTATCCTACCGTAAACACCGAAATTACAGGCGGTTCCTCTGAAATCACCGGTAACTTCGACGTGCAGGAAGCCGAAGACTTGGCCAATGTGCTCAAATCCGGTAAGCTCCCCGCCCCTGCCACCATCATTCAGGAGCAGGTCGTAGGTCCTTCCCTGGGTTCCGCATCCATCAAGGCCGGTCTCATTTCCTTCCTCATCGCCTTCTGCCTGGTACTCATCTACATGGTGTTCTTCTACCAGGGTGCCGGTATCATCGCAGACATCGCCCTGCTGTGCAACGTGCTGCTGCTGTTCGGTGTGCTGGTTTCCTTCGGCGCCGTCCTCACCCTGCCCGGTATCGCCGGTCTGGTCCTGACGCTGGGTATGGCCGTGGATGCCAACGTGATCATCTATGAGCGTATCAAGGAAGAACTGGCCGCCGGCAAGGGCTTCTCGCTCGCCGTACACGACGGTTACAAGAATGCTTACAGCGCCATCATCGACGGTCAGCTCACCACCCTCATTACCGGTATCATCCTCTATATCTTCGGTTCCGGTCCTGTGCAGGGCTTTGCTACCACGCTGATCATCGGTATCATCACTTCGGTGCTCACCTCTATCTTCATCACCCGCATCATCTTCGATGACCGCATCCAGCGCGGTAAGACGGTGGCCATGAGCAACAAACTCACCGCCAATATCCTCAAGAACACGAAGGTGGATTTCATCGGCCTGAAGAAATGGTCTTACATCATCTCCGGTGCCCTTATCGTCATCTCCATCGCTTCCATCGCTTTCAAGGGCTTCAGCTACGGTGTTGACTTCACCGGTGGCCGTACCTATGTGGTTCGCTTCGACAAGAGCGTTACCGCTGAAGAGGTCCGCGCTTCCGTAGAAGCCACCTTCGAAGAGGCCGCCCAGGCTGCCGGTATCGACCAGTATTCCGTGGAAGTGAAACAGTTCGGTGGTGACGCCCAGATGAGACCATCGCCCGCGACATCACCCGCAGCGCTTTCATCGCCGTGTTCCTGGCTCTGCTGGCCATCTTCGCCTACATCGCCTTCCGGTTCAAGGGTTGGACCTGGGGTCTCGGCGGCGTGGTCTCCCTGGCCCACACAGCCCTCATCGTGATTGGCTTCTTCTCCCTGTTCAACGGTATCCTGCCGTTCAACCTGGACGTTGACCAAACCTTCATCGCAGCTATCCTGACCATCATCGGTTACGCCATCAACGATAACGTGGTTATCTTCGACCGTATCCGTGAGCAGAGGGGCCTGCACCCGAAGGAAGACTTCCGCACCACGGTGAACACCGCTCTGAACGCCACCCTCACCCGTACCCTCAACACTTCGGTGTCCACCCTCCTCCCGATGCTCACCATCGCCATCTTCGGCGGCGAAAGCATCCGCGGTCTGGCCGTGGCCCTGTGCCTGGGTGTCATCATCGGTACCTACGCTTCCATCATGATTGGTACTCCCATCATGTACGACGCCACGGTAGCCGCTGCCAAGAAGAAAGAGCAGAAGTAATCCTTCGCACAATCGTCCTTAAAAACCGGCTCCCACGCAGGGGGCCGGTTCTTTTGTTTGCACGCCCGCAGTATGCGTCAAGGTCCAGCCAGTGGACCTTCAAGCAACTTTTCCGGCTGATTCCTTCCGCCAAGGTCCAGGCAGTGGACCTTCGGGGAACTTTTCGGGCCGATTCCTTCCGCCAAGGTCCAGCCAGTGGACCGTCAAGCAACTTTTCGGGCCGATTCCTTCCGCCAAGGTCCAGGCGATGGACCTTCGGGCAAAGAGGAGGCAACGATTGTTGATAACTTGATTTGGGTGGACAAGGGAAAATGGTTAACTTTGTTACCTATGAGTTTTGTGCACCTTCATGTCCACACCCAGTACTCCATCCTGGACGGACTTTCTTCCATAGAGCAGCTTTTCAACCGGGCCGATGAACTGGGCATGCCGGCCCTGGCCATCACCGACCACGGAAACATGTACGGGGTGAAGGAGTTTTTCAAATACGCCAAGAAACACCCCAACGTGAAGCCCATCATAGGCTGTGAGGTTTATGTCTCCAAAGGTGACCACAGGCTGCGGGAGAAGGGATACTACCACTTGATTCTGCTGGCCAAAAACTATACGGGTTACCTGAACCTGGTGAAAATCGTGTCGGAAGGGCATGTGAACGGCATGTACTACAGGCCCAGGGTAAGCCATGAGGTGATTGAAAAGTACCACGAGGGGCTCATCTGCTCATCGGCCTGTATGGCGGGGGAGGTGCCGCGCGCCATCCTCGCACATGACGAAAAAGCGGTGGAAAAGGCCATCCTGTGGCACAAGCGGGTGTTCGGGGAGGACTATTACCTGGAGGTGATGAAGCACAAGACGGAGGTGCCCGGCCTGGACAATGAACTGTACAAAAACCAGTGCTATTACGACGAGGAAATCTTCCGCCTGGCGCAGAAATACGACATCAAGGTCATCGCCACCAACGACGCCCACTTCGTACGAAAGGAAGACGGCCCCGTACACGACCGCCTTATCTGCCTCACCACCAATTCCTATATCGACGACCCCGGCCGCCTGCGCTACACCCAGCAGGAATATATCAAGTCGGAAGAGGAGATGCTGTCCCTGTTCCCGGACCATCCGGAAGCCCTGGAAAACACGCTGGAAGTGGCCGCCAAAGTAGAGTCTTATTCCATCGACCGGGAGCCCGTGCTGCCCGTCTATGAAATTGACCCTGCGTTCATGGCCGATATCGGCACGTATCTGGAAAAATACAAGGACATCATCGATGCGGGCCGATGCGACAAGCACGGGACCTACCGCGGGGACGGGTTCTGCCATTCGGTGGCTTATCTGTGCCACCTGACATATCTGGGCGCACACCAGCGCTATGGGGAAACGCTGACACCGGAGCAGGAGGAGCGCATCGACTTTGAACTCAAGACCATCTGCCGCATGGGCTTCCCGGACTATTTCCTCATCGTCCAGGACTATATCGCGGCCTCCCGTGCCGCCGGCTCCATGGTGGGCCCCGGCCGAGGCAGCGCCGCCGGTTCCGTAGTGGCTTATTGCCTGAAAATCACTAATTTGGACCCCATAAAGTACCAGCTCCTGTTCGAGCGTTTCCTGAACCCGGACCGTATTTCCATGCCGGATATCGACGTGGACTTCGAAGACCTCACCAAGGCGCACGACTATGTGGAGAAGAAGTACGGGGCCGACCACGTCTCCCGCGTGATTACCTTCGGCACCATGGCGGCCAAGAGTGCCATCAAGGACGTGGCGCGCATCAGCCACGTTTCCATCGACGAGAGCAACCGCCTCACAAAAATGGTTCCGGACCGCCTGCAGAACGAGAAGGGCGAGGATGTGAAAATCAACCTCAAGAACTGCCTCAAGTATGTGCCGGAGATGAAAAACGAGTTGGAGAACGGTCCCGAAATCAACCGGGAGGTGCTCAGATATGCGGCGGCGCTGGAGGGAACGGTGCGGCAGGTGGGCATGCACGCCTGCGCCACCATCATCGGCCCGGGAGACCTTACCAACTACCTCCCTATCTGCCTGTCCAAGGATAAGGAAACGGGCCTGGACGTGCATACGTCGCAGTATGACGGCCACTACATCGAAGAGGTGGGCATGCTCAAGATGGACTTCCTGGGCCTCATTACGCTCTCCATCATCCACAATTGCCTGAACCTCATCAAGGAGCACCACGGGGAAGACATCGACATCGAGGCCATCCCCATCGACGACGCCCCTACTTACGAACTGTACGGCCGCGGAGACACCACCGCCGTGTTCCAGTTCGAATCCGAGGGCATGAAAACCTGGCTGCAGAAACTGCGCCCGTCCCGTTTCGAGGACCTCATCGCCATGAACGCCCTCTATCGGCCCGGGCCGATGGATTACATCCCGGATTTCGTGGCCCGCAAACTGGGCGAACAGGCCATCGAATACGACCTTCCTGAAATGGAGGAATACTTGCAGGACACCTACGGCGTAACGGTGTACCAGGAGCAGGTGATGCTGCTGTCCCAGAAATTGGCAGGCTTCACCAAGGGCGAGGCCGACAAACTCCGCAAGGCCATGGGAAAGAAGCAGATAGACATCCTGAACTCCCTGAAGGACAAGTTCATGACGGGCGGAACGGCCAACGGCCATCCGGAGAAGGTGCTGGACAAAATCTGGAAAGACTGGGAAAAGTTCGCCCAATATGCCTTCAACAAGTCCCACGCCACCTGCTACGCCTGGGTGAGTTACCAAACGGGCTGGCTCAAGTGCCACTATCCTTCGGAGTTCTTCGCCAGTTGCCTGGACTGCGCCAAGAGCATGGACGAAATCACCAAGATCATGGACGACTGCAAAGGCCATGAAATCAAGGTGCTGAATCCGGACATCAACGAGAGTTCCGACCACTTCACCGTGAACAAGAACGGGGACGTTCGCTTTGCCCTGGGCTCCATCAAAGGGTTCGGCGCCAACGTGGTGGAGGCCATCATCAAGGAGAGGGAGGAAAACGGCTTGTTTACAGATATTTACGACTTTGTGGAACGCATGGCGGGCAGCGTGAACCGAAAGAGTTTCGAGTCGCTGGTGAATTCCGGCGCCCTGGACAGTTTCGGCCACAAGCGCAGCATGTACTTCCAGACAGGCCGTGGCGGAGAAATGTTCATTGACCTGATTACCCGCTACGGGGAACTGTACAAGAACGATGCGGTCTCCAGCGCGTCCTCGCTCTTCGGAGACATGGAGGAGATGAAGCCGGAGCGCCCGCCCCTGCCGGACAACGAAGGGGACATGGACATCATGGAACTCCTGCAGCGGGAAAAGGACCTCGTGGGCATGTACCTGAGTTCCCATCCCCTGGACCGCTACCAGTTCGAAATTCACAACTTTACCAATTGCAAGCTGGCCGACCTGTCCAACTACGTGTCCGAATGTGAAAGCCAGAAAAAGACCGCCAAGGTGTATGTGGCCGGTATCGTGACGGATTTTAAGCAGCTCACGACCAAGACGGGCAAGCCCTACTCACGCACGATGCTGGAAGACTACAGCGGCTCCTACGAGCTTCCCCTCTTCGGAAAAGACCACGAGGCATTCATGCAATACATGCAGCCGCATGCCACGCTGTTCCTGGAAGGCAGCGTGGAGGAGAAGTTCTTCCTCAAGCCGGAAGAGCGGGCGCAGGGGAAAACGGCTCCCTGGGCCTTTAAACTGAAGAAAGTCACCCTGCTGGGAAATATCAGCGACGACATTCTCACCGGTTTCTGCCTGGACATCACTACGCCCATGCTCACCCAGCAGTTCCGGCAGGACCTGGTGAAAGTCATCAAGAAGCACAAGGGCAAGATTCCCCTGAACCTATATCTTTACGATCCCGTCACCCGCTACCACATCCAATTCTATTCCAAGAAGTTCCAGGTGGCCGTCACCTCCGATTTCATCCGGGATCTCCGCCAGATCGGCATTGACCGGTATGAGGTTACGCGCCGGTAGGCAAAAAGCTGCCGGCCCAGAACCATGAAGTTTCGGGAAAAAGGTGCAATAATCCATTGATCCGGCAGCGAAATGTCTTGCTGGAGCCGGCTCGCAAAAGGGCGCGGCCGGGGCCAGGTTGCTGTCGAAGGCTCTGCAAAGCCCATGACCTAAACATGACAGACGACCGCACCCGAAGGCACGGTATCCTGTATCCGGTCATGTTTAGATTTTGCAGATTTTCGACAGCTGATCCAGAATACAAATATTTCCGGCGTAAAGATAAGAAAAAACCGCGGCCCTTGCAAGGTCGCGGTTTTTATCCGGGAAAGGGACCCGTTATTTGGTGAAGTTTGGCGATGGAAGAGACCTGGGAAAACGTTTTTCACTGCAGGGTGACGATGGCGGTCATGCCGGGCATCAGGTGCGGATGGGGCTGCAGCACAGCCTCCAGATGCACCATCCCGCTTTTTTCCACCACGGGACTGATGGCCGACACCTCGGCCTGGTGGACCTCGGTGGGATAGGCGATGGAGATAACTTGAATCCGGGCTCCTTTCTGGAATTTCCGGAGTTCGTTCTCCAGGACGTCGAAGCATACTTTCAGATGCTCGGTATCAACGATATAAAAGAGCGGGACACCGGGCGTGGCCGCGCCGTACAACGTGGCGTCGATGCGGCTTACGGCGCCCGAGACAGGAGCGGTGACGGTGCAGTAGGTGAGTTCGTGCTCCAGTTGCTGCAGGGCGGCCTTGGCCGTATTGTATCCGCTGTTCACGCGGGCCAGGTGCCGGATTTCTTCGGGGGCTTCCTCCAGTTCCCCCCGCTTGTAGCCCTGCCCCATCAGGATGGACTGGTACTGGAATTCGGCCTTTTCCAGTTCGGCCTGTCCCCGGGCAATCTTGTCCTGAAGGACCGACTGATTGAGCCGGACCACCACCTGCCCTTTGCGGACGCGCTGGCCCAGCACCAGGTTGAACTCCACGATTTGCTCGCCGATACGGCTATAGACAGGCACTTCGGTGACGGCCTGGATGGTTCCCTTGCTGGAAAAGCCTTCGGCCTCTATCGAACGCTGGAGATTCCGGTTCTGCACCCCGACGGGGTCCGCCGGAACGGTCTCCGGCTCTGCCTGGACCGGCGGAAGGGAAGCCGGCTGGCGGGAAAAACAGGCGGTGAAAACGCCGAGCAGGCCGATGAGTACGAGATACCTATTCATACTGCGTAAGGGTTAACAAGTGGTAATACGTGGTCCAGTAGCCGGCCAATGCCGCCAAATGCTGGTTATAGGCGTTGTCCCGCCGGTTTTGGGCCAGGGAGTAGGTGTTGATGTCGCAGAGGCCGTTGGCGTAGTTTTCGGCCGTAAGGGAAAAAACTTCATCGGCCAGGGCCACGGCTTCGGCGGTATGGGTGAGCAGTTGCTCGTGGGAACGGAGTTTGTCCAGTGTGGTTGTGACGTCTTCGGCCAGGGCGCGTTCCTCCTCCCGGAGGGCCTGTTCCTCGCGGGCTTTCCAGGCCGATGCGGCGGCCACCCCCTTCCTCGCGGCACCGTGGTCCATCAGCGGGACGCTCAGGGTGACGCCTCCCAACATAAAGAACTGCGGATTGCGGTAGGCGCCCGGGAAGGTGTTGCTGATCTGCTGTATGCCCACGCTGAGGTCCACGCCCACTTTCACGCCATGCTCCCGGCGGACTTTGTGCTGCTGCTGGAGCGCCTCGGAGATTTCCATCTGCTTTTGCTGGAGGGCCGGACTGTTGCTGCGGGCGAGTTCCAGGACATCGTCGTCGCTGAGCGGAACCGGCTTGATGCCGGTGGGGACGGTGAGCCGGGCGCCCGACGGGATGGCGTCCGTACGGAGATAGGACAGCAGGGATTCCCGCGCCAACTGCTCCTCTCCCCTGGCGCTCAGGAGCGCATTGGCGGCATTGAGCCGCTGCAACTCCAGCGACCGGAGTTCGGCCAGCGTGATCATGGCGATGCCGGCTTTCTCCCGGGCGATGGCATACAGGGTATCGGCCGTCTCCTTGTTGCGCAGGCACATGTCCAGTTTGCCCTGGGCACAGGCCAGGCGGAAGAAACGGACGGTGGCTTCCTCGGCGATGCGGTACAACTGGTAGTTCAGTTCTTTCCGGGCCGTCTCCAGCCGCTTGCCCTCCACAATTTTCTCCCACCGATAGGGATTGTAGCCGATAAGGGACTGCTGATAGCCAACGCTGAAAGGAACGGCCACGATGTCCCGGGGGCGGTTGTTCACATCCCGCCCGAAATATTCGCTCCACAGGGCCTGGCTCTCCACGAAGGCATCGCCGCCCAAGCCCAGCAGTTTCTGGCTCAGCCTCAGTTTTGCGGACGATGAGAAGCGGTCGAAGTTGCGCAGGTACACGTATGGACGGTCCGGATCGGCGATGATGCGCTGGTAGGCGGGCGAGAAGCGGAATTCCAACTGCGGCTTGCGGAGCGCTTCGAAGCGGGCGTAGCGCAGGGAGTTGTACTCGAACTGGTAGCGGCTCTGGAAAGCCATGATGGTACTGTCCTGGGCCAGCCGGATCACTTCATCCAGGCTCTGGGCCCTGCCTGTCAGCGGCAAGCAGCACAGGAGGACGATTGCAAAAATCCACTTTCTCATACGGTCTGCCGTTTAATGATTTCACTGAACAGGCCGCCCTTTGCCACAAGGTCGTCGTAACTGCCGTCTTCGGCCACCCGGCCTCCGGCAAGCACAATGATGCGGTTGCACTCCCGGATGGTGCTCATCCGGTGCGCAATGGTGATGCGGGTACATTTCATCCGGGCCAGGTTCTGGGCAATTCTGTACTGGCTGATATTGTCCAGGGCCGACGTGGCCTCGTCCAGGAAAATGATCCTGGGCTTGCGGATCAGGGCGCGGGCCATAAGGATTCTCTGGCGCTGACCGCCGGAAACCCCCTGTCCGTCAGCCGATATCCGGGTATCAAGCCCCTTCGGCATGTCCTGGATGTCCTTGTCCAGGGCGGCCATGCAGACGGCCTCCCGAACCTGTTCATCCGGAAACCAGCCATTGCCGAACAGGATGTTGTCACGAATGGTCCCTTCCACCAGTTGGCCGTCCTGCAGGCAGATGCTCACGCAGTAGCGGCGCAGGCTGGGCAGGTTCACGTCTTCCAGGTTGTGCTCATCATAGAAGATGGATCCGCTTTCGGGCTTCTCAAAGCCCAGCAGCAGGCGCATCAGCGTGCTCTTTCCGCAGCCGGAAGGCCCCACCAGGGCCACGTAGTCTCCGGGATCGATATGCAGGTCGAGCCCGTCAAAGATATAGGGCATATCGTCGGCGTAGCGGAACTTGAGGCCGGTGATGTCTATGGAGCCGCTTACCTGCCTGAGCATTTCGGTGCCGCTCTGGATTTCGGATTCGGCTTCCAGGATGGGGCGGCAAAGGCTGATTTCCGGGGCCAGCAGCGCCACGTCCTTGGTAATCTGCTCAAACTGCTCCACGGCCCCCACGGCGATGGTGAGGACGCTGCAGTACGCGATGTAGTCCGACAGGCCCAGACCGTAGTGCCAGGCGGCCAGCATGGTCACAATGATGGGCAGCAGGCGGGTGTTGTAACTGAACGCGTTGCTGATGGTGAACATGGCCGGATAGCGGCTGCTGAAGGCGTCGGAGGGTTCGTAGGCCACCGCCCAGTGGCGGAAGGCCCGGATTTCGGCCCCGTTGGTACGGATCTTCTGCGCACCCGATACCAGGTTGAAGATGAGCCCCGTGAGTTTGGATGCGCTGGCGTTGGCACGCTCCTGCACCATGGCTTTGTAATGGTACTGGATGAAAACGGTGAAGGCGTACACGGCTATGACCAGGATCCCGGTCCACAGCAGCGGGCCGCCATAGGTGAAGAACTGGACAAACATGACCACCGTAAAGATCATGGACAGCACGGTGGAAATCATATCCTGCGAGAGCTGGGTGAACAGCCGCACCACCGACAGCACTCGGTTGGAGAGGTCTCCGGGCGCATATCGCTTGAAGAAGGTGGTGGGGAGCATCAGGAGGCGCGTCATCAGGGGCGCCTGCAGGGCGTATTCGGTCTTGTCCTTCATCCGCACCACCAGCAGGTTGCGGATGAGTTGCACCGTCACCAGACCCACGGCTGCGCTGAACAGCAGCGTGGCGATGGGGACGAGCTGGGCCGTGTCTCCGGAGGGAATGACCTCGTTGAACAAGACCTTGCACACGTACGGGGTAAACATGGTGAGCAGCACCACGGCCAGACAGGCCAGCAGGGCAAAGATGCCGTCGTAAACACTCAGTTGCCGAAGGGCATACCCCATAAAGGAACCTATCGTGAGTTTCTGGGGAGGCAAGGGATAACAAAGGGAGAAGGCCTCCGGCTTGAGGAGGGTGTGGTCCTTGCCGGCCCGGCAGCGCTGTCCGCTTTCGGGATGCACGAAGGAATAGTCGGCGAAATGGGGGGTGAGAATGACGGGAACGTCGGCATCGGCCGTGAAGGCCAGAAGTTTACCCGAGCAGCAGCGCCACCACTTGCCCTCCAGCGTCACCTGGCGGAAAAAGATCTGCTGCTGATAGAACTGCTCCTCAATCTGCTTGATGTCGGCCGGGATTTCCCGCTGATGGGTGAGTTTCTCCCACATCTTGCGGTCAATCATTCCCCGGAAGATGTCGGCGACGGCATTCATGGCCTTTTTGTCGCCCTCTATGCGCTGGACCAGCTGGTCAAAGAAGAGATCGTTCATGGCTCAGGCATATTTCATCAGTTCACGGTAAAGTCCTTCCTGCTGCATAAGTTCCTGATGGGTGCCCTGCTGCAGCAGTTGACCGCGTTCCATCACGTAGATGCAGTCGCAGTCCCGGATGGTGCTGAGGCGGTGGGCTATGAGGATGAGGGTGATGCCCAGGTTGTTGATATGCTGCATCACCTGCTCTTCCGTCTTGGGATCCAGGGCCGATGTTCCCTCGTCCATAATGAGGATGGTGGGGTCTTTGGCCAGGGCGGTGGCAATCTCGATGCGCTGGCGCTGTCCGCCGCTGAAATTTTTCCCGTTATCGGCCAGCAGCGTATGGTAGGCGCCGGGGCGCGCGGCAATGTCCTGGTGAATCTGGGCGTCGTGGGCGGCCATCACCATGGAGAAGTCTTCGATGGACTCGTCCCACATTTTGATATTGTCGGCGATGGTGCCCTCAAAAAGGGTAATTTCCTGGTTGACAACCGAGAGGGAGTTGTTCTTTACTGCACGGTTGACCTTCTGCACGGGAATGCCGTCCAGCAGGACCTCTCCTTCCCATGGCTCGTACAGGCCGGAGATGAGTTTGGCGATGGTGCTTTTTCCGCAGCCGGAAAAGCCCACGAAGGCCACCCGCTGGCCGGGAGTAATCTTGAGCGAGAAGTTCTTGAGTACCGGAGGCTGGCTCCGGTCATAGCCGAACGTGACATTGCGCAGTTCCACCTCTCCGCTCAGTTTGGACCGGGCGGGAAGCCGGTCTATCTCCGGAAGCGTCAGGCTGTTTCCCTCCAGGCTGGCATCCTCCACCTCTTCCAAGCGCTCCATGGCTGCGTGGGAACGGAACATGAACTGGGCGGTGGTAATGCCGAAGTTGACAGGGAAGATGATACTGGTAGCCAGGGCCTGGGAAGCCAGGAGCATACCGGGGGTAAGTTCTCCCTTGAGGATATACCAGGCGCCCAGGCACAGGATGAGGGCGTTGCTCAAATGCAAGACCAGAAGGGGGATGGCCCCCACCCTCATCATGCTGGAGTTCGTTTTGACCCGGGCGTTGAGCGCCTCCACAAAAGCGCTCTCCCACTGGCTGAAGAAGTTGCGCTCCCCGCCCATGGACTTGATGGTCTCTATATTCTTGATGCCGGTGGTGGTAAGTCCCTGCAGCCGGGCGTCCGTCACCTCGGATCCCCGGGCCTTCTGCTTGAGCATGTTGGCTGTAGCCCGCATCACCAGCACCAGCGCCAGCATCGATATCACCACGACCAGACCCAGTTTCCAGCTGTAGGTGAGCAGCAGCCAGGAACAGATGAGGGGGCGGAGGCTGAAGACCACGGCCGATGAGAACTTGTCCATGGTGCGGGACACCGTACGGATGCTGGTATAGCGGGCCACCAGTTCCCCGGAGGTGAATTGCTCTACCCGGCTCATGGGAAGCCGCAGGAGGCTGATGACAAAGCGGGAATTGGCCAGGATGTTCAGCTTGGAGAAGTGCCTTTTACGCAAGGGACTCACCACCAGCCAGGTCACCAGTTCCAAGAGAAACAGCGCTATGTAGAAGAACATCAGGGGGCCGAACCATTCGGCGTTCTTGCGCGTAATGACGTTGTCCGTGTAAACCTGCTGGAAGAAGGGCGGCAGGATATAGGAAGCCAGATCGATGATCAGGAGCAGGAACGAGACCACGAAGAAACCCGTGCTGCCCTTCATATAGCGGCTCATAAGTTTCAGCGTGGACGCGGAGTCCCTGTCGTGTCTTCCCTCTTTCATTATTCGGTACGGAGTTTGACGGCGCGGAAGCGGGTGCGGGCCTCCTCAAACAGATACTGGAACATACTGCGACGCCTGGTTTCCGTAAGAACCGAGCAGTAGGTTCCCACATTCATATTCACATCTTCGGGCTGGCCGAAGGACCAGTCGTACTGGTCGGGGTTGTCTTTGGAAGGAAGCAGTTCAATATTGACCTGATACATCATATTCCCCGATTCCAGCAGGCGTTTGGCCAGGTCCTCGCTTTTCAGAAACTGCTTCACCTGGTCTGCCGCTACGGGGTAGCGGTCTATCCTCACAACCTTTCCCCGGACATAACCGATCTCATCCCTTTTTTCGTCCTCGGGCCAGACCTGGGCGCTCATTCCTTCGCGCAAGTCCCGCTGGCCGGCATTGTCGATGTAGGCGATGAGCATGGCCCGCCGGGACGGACGTTCGTCGTCACTGACCACGCTAAGGATGGGCTCGAAGGCCTCGAAGGGTTCATTGTCGGCCTTGGTGTCTATAACCGTCCCCTCCACCGTGCTGGTGAGGATGCTGTAACTGTCGTCCATGGAAATGAGGGCCACAGACTGACCGCGGGTGACGTTGTCTCCACTGTGTACGAACATGGTGCGCACCATGCCCCGGTTGGGAAGGGACACGTCTGCCGTTCCGCCGGAAGGAAAAACGACTCCGCTGTAATAGACCTTGTCTGATACCGTACCCAGGAACCCCCACACAAAGAAAGCGCCCAGAAGAAGGACAACGGTGAGGGCCAGCAGATAGGCGGGCAGGGCCGTTATCCTGAGGGTGCTGCCGATCTGGTCGGGCGAGGAAAGCTGCTGCTCCCGGTTTTGGGCCGAAAAAGGGTTTTGATTGCTCATGCACAAAAATGGAAATCCTGTGCAGGAATTACTTGCTCAGTTTGAAGCCGATGCGGTAGTTGTCGTAGCCGTCGGCCAACTTGGCGATGGAGGAAACCTGGGAAGAGGCCTGGCCCAGTTTGGAGGCCAGTTTCTTGATGAAAGCCATGGCCTTGTCGGCCGGGAAGAGCATGCGGGCGCCGCCGGAGGTGGACTCGAGGGTCCCCGTCATGTTGAAGAACTGCAGGGACTTGCCAAAGGTGAGGGTGACCGTGCGCTCTCCGTCGCCCACTTTGTAGGTGCCTGGGATGCTGAGGGAGCCCACGTTCAGGGTGAAGGTGTTGTCGGCCTTGTTGAAGGTCCAGGTGAGGGCGCCGGGCTTGACGCCGATCTTGGCCAGGTATTCGTCGGCCTTGGTTTCGATGCCGGAGGTGACGGCGCTGCCCGCCAGGTTGGTGAGGATGCCGCCTTCGCTGGAGGTGGCCGATACGGCAACGCCGTTATAGGCATAGGTGCCGTCCAGGGTTACCGGGCCGGAGTAGATAGCGCCCGCCATATTGGTGAGCACATTGCCGATGTTCTTGAGATTGAGGTTTCCAAGACCGCTCTGGGCAGAAGCGGAAACACTGATGGCCACTGCGAGGGCTACGACAGAAACAAGTTTTTTCATTGTATGATAATTTATTAGTTTTCTTCAGGTTCCGGCCAGCCCTGGGCCTTGACCGGAAATTCGACGCCTTCCGGTGTAACCAAAACCGTGCCAACATCCCTCTGGGCCAGGTGGCCGATGATGTCAAAGGTCTGGAAATCGCGGCGGAACTTCTCCAGATGCAGGATGGGAATCACGAAAAGGAGGCGGTTATCGTCCCCGCCGTTCATCGCGGCCGAGACCGGATCCATGTCCAGTTCCCTGCCCAGGGCGAAACTGTTGCCCTCGAAGGGAATCTTGTCGGCATAGACCTTGGCGCCGAGGCCGCTGTCCCGTGAAAGGCGTTTAAGGGCATCAGAAAGGCCGTGAGAGACAAAGTAACCGTATGAGGGATAGATTTCTACATCTTCCAGCCTGGAGACCACGGAAGCGTCCAATTCGGGCCTGAGATAGTCTCCCACCAGCATCTTGTACTGGCTCATGTCGGGCTGGACGCCGTCTTTCTCGAAACTCCGGGCACCGCGCTCCAGCACCTGCAGGCCCAGATAGGCCGCTCCCAGGGCACCGGAAACGCAGATGAGGTCCTTGGACGAGGCGGCCATGCGGCGTTTGTCCGTCAGGAGCGAGCATTCCCCCGTGGCCGCGAGGGACACGAACAGGCCGTTGTTCGACGGCTGGAGATCCAGGTTCACGGCTTCGAAGCCATGTTCCTTGGCCGCCACCGTAATGCCCATCCACAGGTCTTTCACCTGCGGGAAGTCCAACTTGGCCGATATGCCCAGCACCACATTGAGCAACTTGGGATGCGCCAGGGCGGCGTAAAGTTCCCCGACTACGCCCACTACACACTTGTATCCCAAGTGTTTAAGAGGGAAATAAACCAGGTTGAAGTCGATTCCTTCCAGGTACAGGCGGGCGGCGGTGGTCACCTTCCCCCCCTTGGCGGAGGTATATGTGAGCCCGGAGACGGGAGAATATGCAGAGAGGCGATAGAGCTGGTCTATCGCCTCTACTTTTCCTATGTCGGAGAATGATTCTGCCATACTTTGTAGAAGCGCTTAACTTCTGCAAAGATAACAATTATTTCTTAAGGGAAGGTGCACTGTTGGGAACGAAGTCGTTGGTGGAGTTGTTGGTATCCACGAGCCTGCCGTCCCTGACGCTGCGCCGTACGCTCTTGCCGAAGCGGGCGGGGTCGCGGTCATAGTCTCCCGCATGCGTCCAGCCGGCATCGAAGGCGGCCGGCCAGGGGTTCTGGTAGAAGGAGTCTTCCGTGCAGCAGTTCACGGCATCCAGGACCCATTCGCCGGGAATCACCCACACGTCATCATCGGCCAGGTCATAGTCGAAGTTCCATTCCATGAAGTGGAAGAAGTAGGTGCCGCTCCAGTGGTGGTTGGTCATGATGGTCTCGGCCGTCTCGTTGTAGGGAGGAATCACGATGGCATAACTCTCGAAGCCGCGGTTGTGCAGGGAAGTGATGGTCCGGGATGTCTTGAACCAGATGTCGAGGTTCTCCACGTCGGGGTTGTCGGTGTCGGGATAGAAATCGTTCTCGTCGTAGAATTCGAAATCGGCCTTGGAGAGGTCGATGGCGTTGGCGTTGCCTTCGATGAGGTCGTCACCGTCCTGGTAGGAAGCGGTGTAGTCGATGGCGGCAAGGGCCAGGACGAGGGATTCGCCGGGAGCGACCGGGTGCTCGTCGCCCTTGCCGGGGATGGCGTACATGTTGTTGACGGCCAGGCCGTCCGTCAGTTCGGGATACTCATAGTAGGCGCCCACGCTGGTGATGGTACCGGTCATGTAGTTGGTCACAAACAGCACGCCGTCGGCATAGACCACATGGTCGGAATTGTTGGTAAGTTTGATGTACTGGTCCATGGAAGGGCTGGTGGAGCCTTCGATGGGGCTGCCGGTGAAATAGACCTCCTCGATGAGCAGCTCGCCGGGTTCCACGTTGCGGAAGCTCTGCTCGATGGTGGCCTGGGCCAGCACGCTGGTGCCGAAGAGCACCTCCACCTTGCCGGTGCGGCTTTCGGTGGCGTTGGCGTTGGGGGCCACGGTGAGTTTAAGGCCGCCGGCGGCCGGCTCGGCGGCAATCCAGTCCGCCGTATTGTTCACGGTGTAGGCATAGCCCTGTGGAACAGTCATTTCAAATGTTCCACCAAGAGCCAGGGCCTTGAAACTGTTCTGGGAAGTTTCGGCCGGGGCCACCGGAGCGCTCTGCACCACTGCGATGGTCTGGGAAAGGGTGGCGGATTTCACCACAACCTGGCCGCTGCGGGCCGATGCCTCGGTGAACGCACCGACGCTCACGGCGAAGGAAAGGGTGCCGGAACCGCTGGTGGAGCCTACGCTAATCCAACTGTCGCTGGTGGAGACGGTCCAATCCTGGTTGGAGGTGACGGTAACCATCTGGTTTCCGCCCTGCGGGCCCAGGTTGATGGTGGTGGTGGAGACGGTGAGTTCGGGGACTACTGTCTTTTGGCAGGCCACGACCGCAAGGAGCATGAGGGATGCAAGGATGAGTTGTTTTTTCATAATTTATTGAGCATTAAAAATTTATTCCTATGCTGAGGGTGGTATAAAAGGCGGGGGCGAAACCTTCCGGGAACACGGCCCGTCCGGAGGCCTGGGCGAAGAGGGAAAGGCGGGCGGAGAGTTGCCGCTCGGCGTAAAGGGAGAGACGGGCGTCCAGTGAGCCGGCCCCCAGACGGACGTAATGCTCTTGCCAGTAGGCGGTTATGTGCGCATCGGTGTATTCTTCCGGAATGCGGAGCGCTCCCGCCAGGGGCCGATACAGGCCGCCGCCGAGGGCCGCTTTCCAGTGCCAGAGCCCGCTTTGGCGGCGATAACCGGCATCCAGGCCGGCCCGGAGCCCGGAATGGGCCAGGAGCCGCACGGGGTAGGCATAATTCTCTTCGCTGCGGGTATAGACGGCACGGGCCTCCAGGCTCCAGCGCTGCCGCCACTGAAGGAGAGCGTCTGCGCCGGCGGCCAGGCGGCCGCTGTGGAACATATTGGCCCTGGCGAGTTCCTTGATATAACCGGCCGACCCGTTGTCCAGGATGCTCTCCTGGCCGATGCGCCACTGATAACGGGTAAATGCACCGGCCCTCCAGGCCAGGTTTCCGCTGCGGGAAAGATACTGAAGGCGGATGTCGGCCTCTCTTGTATATAACTCTGTATAAGGGACTTCGTTCTGGTTGGGAAGGTAGTGGATCATGTTCAGCAGGCTGTAGGACGCGGTGGCGTTCCAGCCGTTTTTCCGGAGCGGAATCCAGGCGGCCGCCACCGTGACGCCGTTTCCGGCATAGCGGGTGTTCATGTTGGCGTCCGTGGCGCCGCTGAAGCGGCTAAACTGGCTTCCCAGGCCTGTGAGATGGAGGATAGACGTGTTCTTGCCCCGGGCGTTGAGGAAGGACATCGTCTGGGTCTGGCTGTAGCGGCGGTAGCCCAGGGTGGCATCCAGTACATAGCCCGGCACAGGACGCCAGCCGGCCGACCCGGTAACGCTGAGGTCAGACACGATGTTGCGGGGGCGGGGGTCTGCCTGGCGGTACTCGTGCAGGGCCCGGTAGGCGCCCTCTACGCCCCAATGGAAGCGGCCCCGGCGGGCCGTGTAGCCGCCGGAGAAGGCATATTCTTCCTTCCGGAGGTCACCTCCCACCGTATCGGCCATGACATAGGGATAAACCGTAGAACAATCCGAAGAACTGTTCCACAGCACATCGCGCTTGACGCCGTTGACATAACGGACCTTGCCGCGCACGGCTGAAAGCGAGTCCAGGCGCACCAGGGTGCCGATATTGAGCTGTCCTTCGCTGAGGCCCCGGCCTTCTTCCCGCACAAGGGGTGCGGGATCCTTGGCGTAGTTCCAGGAGGCTGCCGCTCCGGTGTAGGTGGCATCCGGGCCGAAGAGATAGGCCGCGGCGCTTGCTCCCTCGCTCACGCGCACCTTTTCTCCGCGGGCATAACTGCGCTGCACGGCCGAAAGGCTGTCCGTAAGGGGCAGCAGGAGGAAAAGCGATATGACAAGGCCGGCAATCATCTGAGAATGGTGAGTTTAAGATCCAGAACCTCCGTGTCCCCCATCAGGTTGACGGCCGTGGCGGGCGTCCCATATGCCGAAAAACGCACGGTGGCATGGCTGCCGTCGGCAAAGAGGGCGTCTCCGTCGAAGGAAATGACATAGACCCCTTTTTGCACCTGTACCTGCCCCAGGTTGTTCACGAACGTAGGGAAGGGATAGGATATCCCGGTATTAAGGTTGCGCAGCTGGTTGCCGGGGAGGGCAGGATCCACGGTGATGGATACGGCCTGGCGTCCGTCCGGCAGGGTGGCCTGCAGGCTCAACTGGCAGTAGAGGTTCCCGATGGCGGGCTTGGTACAGCCGCCTATCACGAGCGCCAACAGGCTCAATATAAGGAGTTTACGTCTCATAGGTTGAGCATCAGTTCCATGCCGAAGTACGGCGTTGCGGAGCGGCGCTTCACCACGCCGTTCACCTCGTAGTCGGGCGCAACGGTGAAGAACCGGTTTACGAAAACGGACACCGTGGCTCTGTCGCGGAACAGTTTCTTGGTGGCCTTGAGGTTAACATTCATATAGAAAGGGACGCGGCGGTAGTCCAGCAGGGCGCCGGAGAACTCCCGTACCATCTGGTGCAGGATGCCGTCGGCATCGGAAGCGTCGGTGTAGGGGTGCCGCTGCAGGTTTTTGTCCAGATAGGCGACGGGGCGGGAATCATCGGCCATCGTCTGCTGCCCGGTGAACCAGGTGCACTGAAACGAAGTGGAGAAGATGAGCCCGAGACGGGGCACCTGCGTATCGAACATGAAATTCGTGTTGAACGACTCGTAGAGGTAGCTGTCGTTCTTTTCGTAAATGCCGATATAGGGGTAGGGCTTGCCGTTGATGACAGAGGAAGGGCGCTGGTACTCCGGCTGGCTGTTCATGTACCGGGTGAGGAACCAGGCTCCGTTCACCGTAAGGCGGGTGTTAATGACGGGGATGCGGCCTGTGGCCAGGGTGTATTCGATGCCTCTTTTAAGGGTGCGGCTGCCGTTGGTGGACAGGCCGAAAGACACCAGAGTGGTGTCCATCACGTAGGGCGTGGTTTCCAGGGAAGGCGGGCCCGTGAGGGCGCCCTTGTCGATGGCCTGCTCGTCATAGTCCTTGGAAATGAGCTGCATATACTCGCTGCCGCCACGGAAGCCGGAGGTCATGTCCTCCACGAAATAGTCCACGGAGGCCGTCCAGCCGTTCCAGGAAGCATCGGCCCCGATTTCCCATTTCACGTTGCGGGCGGCGCCCAGTTCCCGGTTCACCGGATTGATGGTGAATACCAGCATGTTGATGCGGCGGAGTTCCCTTTCATTGGGCCAGTAGTTCATCTGGAGTTTGTCGGAATAGATGGTTTCCGGGTAGAGCATCTCCATGGTCGGGAACTTGCTGTGAAGGCCCACGCCGCCGTAGAGACCGCTTTCCAACTTGTACCCCCAAAGGAGGGCCTGGGGCATCTCCAGGCGAAGGTTGGCGCGCGGGTCCAGGTAGGGTTTGGCCTGGATGGCGTAGGATTTGTCGGCCCCCAGGAGCATGGACATTCTCAGGCCCACCATGCCTTCCACGGTGAAGGGGCCCAGCGGGAAGCGGAGGTTTTCCTCTGCGAAGAAGGCCAGTTGGCTGTCGGCGGGGATGTCATAATAGGCGCGCGGACGGGAGTTCATGGAGGTGGTAAAGGGGCGCATGACGTCGAAAATGGTGCCCCGGCCGAAGTTTTTGTCGAAGTTCCATTCGGCCCCGGCCTTGATGTGGTGGATGCCTTTCCGGAAGCGGGCCACGGCGCTGACGAAGGCGTAAAACGGCCTTCCGTCCACCTGGAGGGTGGCTTCGTAGCGCATGGGGACGATGACAGCGTCGAATTCACCGGGATCGCGCGAAACGGAAATGGGTGTTTCCGAAGACAGGATGACGTTTTTCCAGCGGTCGATGAGGTCTCGCTCGTAACTGAAGGAAGTGTTTACGCTGAGGGAGCGGAAGAAGGCGTCGTTTTCCTTGGCCTGGAGGGTGTAGTCGGCCCCCAGTTGGAAGCGGTTGTAGGCGGAACGGTAAGTTTCGGCCGGAAGTCCGTCCACTTCGTCGATGTCCTGGTCGCTTTTGCGGTCGTCGAAGGAGCCGGTGTAGTCCAGGCTGGCGTTGAAGATATGGATAAAGTGCTCCCGGCCTGCCCATGTGCGGCCGCCGCGGAGGCTGCCGGTGAGGCGTTTGTAGTTCTGGCGGACGTTCCGGGGATCGGAGCGGGAATCGAGGTAATTGACGCTGGCGTTTATGGTGCGGCGCTCTTTTCCGCCCCACTCGAAACCCTTTCCCGCATAGACCAGTTTGGAGGTCATATCGCTCTTGAAACGGGCCCGGAGGTTGTTTCCGCCCTTGATGCGCTTGATCTGGATGAGGCCGCTGGTGAGGTCTCCGTGCTCCACGGAGGCGATGCCGCGCACCACATCCACGGTTTCAATATCTTCCGTGCCGATGGTGCGCATATCCGTTCCCAGGTTCACATAATTGGAACCCAGGTTGCTGAAGGCAGGGGTATATTGCAGGTTGGCGTTGTTGCCCAGGGGCTTTCCGTCGATGGAGAACTGCGTTCCCAGGGCCGATGTGGCATAGTCTGACGAAAGGGAACCGGCAGAGCGCAGGTTAACGATTTGCGGGGAACCCAGGGCCGGATTTCCGGACGTTCCGCCCGGCAGGAGCTCCAGGATGTCGGCTATGCTGGAGGGCTGGATGTGGGCGATGGCATCGGCCCCGATTTTGGAAGAGGAGGTGAGGCCGTGGTTTTCCTGGGCGGTAATGATGACCTCCTGCAGGGATAATATGTCCTGCTTGAGGCGGTAGGTACCCCCGTTCACAAGGGCGGTCCGGAGTGTCTTATAGCCCATGGACGTAATGGTGATGGCCCCGGTTTCGCGGGTTTTCAACCGAAAAACGCCCGTGGAATCCGTCAGGGCCCAGTTTTTTCCCTGGGTGATGGCGGCGCCTGGAACGGGCTCCCCGGTGGACGCATCTTTCACAATGCCGGAAAAAACTTCCTGCCCCGCCGCATGCAAGCAGCAAAGCAGGAAAGTCAGCACTACAGTATGAATTTGCTTTACAGTCACCTTCTGTCAATGTGGACTGCAAAGGTAATACGCGCGCGCATGCACGCCAATCCCCATTTTTAGGTATTTTACAGCCGGGGTTTAACCCATCCGTCGTTAGAAGAGGTGAAGCGCAAACCGGGGAAGGACCGCTCGCGGGGGTATTCGCGGCTGAGGGTATCGGCCAGGGAGAAATCGCTGCTGCGGAGCGCCCAGAAACGCTCTCCTTTGCCGGTAGAGGTCTTGATGGTGTAGTAAAACATGTCTCCGACGACCAGAAGGTCTTCTTTTTCAGGGGTGAAGGACACTTCGGTGGGAATCACGCGGCCGTCCGGAAGAAGCATGTGAAGGCGGTTGTCGGCGCTCACCAGATAGCCCAGGGTGGCGTGGTTCCCGAACTCCGTGATCATCACAAATTTCAGGTTCAGGGCATCGGCCTCGGGGAAGTGACGCACGGTGACGGTGTCGTTCACCTGTTTCACCTGGTAGAGTTTGTTCTCGGCGTCGGTGACCAGGTAGCCTTCGTCGTACTCCTTGCGGTGACTGGGTTTGCCGTTAAAAAGCCGGGCGGGATACACGAAGCCCTGCTTCCTGAGCGCATCATTGAACAGGGCCGTTTTCTGCTCCCGGACCTTGTTGGTGGCCATTTCCACGATATCGATGCTCCGGGCGCGGCTCACGAGGGCGTCTTCGGGATCCTTGAGTTCCAGGCGCTCCGGTACGCTTTCCATCAAAAGATAAACCGGCGGAAGGGTGCGGTTGATTTCCTTGGGGTCGGAGGTGGCGATAACCGAGTTATACTCAATTTCTTCCAGGGTTACGTGGCGGCCTTCGACGGTGTCGGGCAGGGCGCCGCGGGAAGCCAGCACGGAAGCATAGAACATGGGCTGGGCTTCGTCGCCGTGGACGTTTCCCCTGGTATCGATGAATTGGAAACTTTTGCCCTCGCCGCGATCCAGGGACGCGAAGTCGTGCAGGGTGCAGCTGTACAGCGTGAAGGGCGTGGAGTAGGATTTGAGGGTTATCAGGTTATACAGCCAGGGCACTATCCACAGAAGCAGGATGGCGCAGGAGGCGATGAGAAATATCTTTCCGTAGTTTTTCATGGCCGATCAGTCTTGAAGTCCTTCTTTGAAACGGGCGACTCCGGAGAAAAGAAGACCGCCGGAGAGCAGTACATACACGAGGAGCCAGGGGAAAAAGCCGTTGTAGGCCTCCGGAACGCCGGAAAGGAACATCAGGCGCAGAACCCCGGCCGCCACCAGCAGCACTGCCACCCGCATGCGCCAGGTAGGTTCCAGGCACAGGGCCGATGTGAACAGGTACGCAGCCCAGCCGGCCAAGTACCATACGGCCATGGTCCTGAGAACGCGGACGACCAGTTCCGCCGGAACCCAAGCGCTTAATGCCCAGGCGCTTGCGATGGCCTGAAGGACAAACAGCACGGTAAGGACCACCAAGCCATAGGCTGTAATAACGGCCAGCATTCCGTTCTGGCTATAGGGCAGATGAAGGGTGAGTTTGAGGCGTTTCCGCTGGATTTCGGGAATCCACTGCGAAAGGGCCAGGATGGCGCCGGCAATGGCGGGAACATAACGGAGAATCTCGGTGAGAACGGTTTCTTTGTTCACGAGGGTTTCCCAGAGGAGTTCCGCCCCCCGGATCTGCACCACTTTGGTGAGGTTCAGGAAGCAGTAAGCGGTAAGGGCAGCCGTCACCAAGGCGATTCCCAGAAGAATCCACCGGGTCTTGAGCCACTCCTTGTATAGTATCATTTTATTCATAAGCATGTCATTCTGAGCAAAGTGGAAGAATCTAATACTTTCCGGTCAGTTCGATGAAAATGTCCTCCAGGGTCATTCCGGGATATCGGCCCATCAGGGAAGCGGCGCTTTCCTGCACCAGGATGCTGCCGTAGTCCATGATGATGACCTCGTCCACCAGTTTCTCCAGGTCCTGGATGATGTGGGAGGTGAGGAAGACGGTCTTGCCCTCCGCCTTGGCGTAATCCCTCAGGTACTCGCAGAACAGGCGCCTGTAACCGGGGTCCAGGCCCAGGGAGAAATCGTCCAGGACCAGGAGGTCGGCATTCTGCGCCAGAATGAGCCCCAGGGCCACCTGGGAACGCTGTCCGTTGGACATGCGGGCTATCTTCTGCCCGGGCGCCACCTTCAGTTTTTCCATGAGGCCGTAGTAGGCGTCCCGGTTCCATTTGGGGTAAAAGGCGCTGTAGAATTTTTCTATCTGGCCGATACTCATGTAGGAATACTGCACATGGCCTTCCAGCAGAAGGGCGATGCGCCGGCGGGTTTCGGGGCTGATGTGCTGGACGTCCTCTCCGAAGAGGGAGCATCGGCCGCTCTGGGGCTTCAGGTAGCCCATCAGGATGTTGATGGTAGTGGTTTTGCCGGTTCCGTTTTTGCCCAGGAGGCCCACGATGCGGCCCGGCTCCACCGTGAAATTCAGGTCCTCGTAAATCTTGCGCTTTCCGTAGAAATGCGTCAGATGTTCGCAGGAAATGACTGGTTCTTGCATACGTTTGCTTTTTTACGACTGCAAAGTTAGGTCATTTTCCCCTCGGCCCCTATCCCCATTTATGGGGATTTGTACCTGTCCGGGACACGATAAAGCACGAAAAAAATGGCCGGCAGAAAACCTGCAGGCCATTATTCTTAACAGGGAGTTCCTTTAGCGGAGCTGGAAGATTACCGGGAAGGTGTAGGTTACCTTTACGGCGCGGTCACGCTGCTTGCCGGGCTTCCACTTGGGGGAGCTGGAAACGACGCGGACAGCTTCCTTGTCCAGGGACTCGTCAACACCACGGAGAACCTTCACGTTGGTTACGCGGCCGTCGGCCTCTACGGTGAACTGGAGGGTGACACGACCCTGCACACCGTTTTCCTTGGCGATTTCAGGATAGACGAGCTTGGAGTTCACCCATTTGGAGAACTCGTTGGCGTCTCCACCGTTGAAGGAAGGCTTGGTTTCCACGAGCTGGAACGGAATGGCTTCCTCTTCCACTTCCTCTTCTTCCACCACAGCCTCTTTGTAGTCCTGGATTTCCACGGCCTGGTTGTTATCTTCCAAGTTCATGAAAAGGTCGTCGTCCAACTTGATGTCATCGTCCACGATGTCGATTTGGTCGGACAGAACGGGAATGGACGGAGCCTCCGGCGGGGGCGGGGGAAGCTCGTTCTGGATAGCTACCATCTCTTCTTCGACAACCACCTGGGTGGTGTCTTCGAGGACGGCTACCTGCGCGTCTTTGGAGGACCAGTTGAAGGCCCCATAGACGATGCCGAGAGCAACGACAAGACCAATCTCCGTAAAGAGCAATCTCTTGTTCTCAAGGCTGGCTTTGGGTGATTTTTTGACTTCCATCTTATGATTTGTTTGTGGTTATTTTCTCTGATGCAAAGATAATGCGCGTTTTTTCAGTCCCCAAAGAAAAAAAGAAAAAGAATCTCGCAGAAAGAAGGTGTTAATTATTTGATTATCAATTAGTTAAAAACACACCTCTTTGCAAAATTCTCGCAGATAGGGGGTATCCTGACGGTTACCATCAAATTTTTGCGTTTTTCCCGTACTCTGGTATTTAATGCTCTAAACAACTAAGGAACAAGTCTTTATCCGTTGTACCAGCGTTCTTGATTCTTTCCTTCAGCCGATAAATCCGGTTGTAAACGTAGGGTTTTTCCTTCTCCAAAAGTGCAGAAATAGTGGTGGTGGAGAAGCCGGACGCCGCAAAAATGTAAAGGAGGAAATCTTCTTCTTTCCACTTGGGGAAAGCCGTCCGCAAACGGACCATGACCTGGTCATTTTTTTCGTTCAGCGATTGTTCCAACGAGCGCTGGACGGAGGGGTCGCTGCGGAGACCTTCCACCAGGCTCTTCACTTCCTTCAGGATTTTGGGCTGAAGGTTGTCGGTGCCTTCATAGACATAGTACTGTTCGCACAGCCGGTCCAGCATGTCCATTCCGAGCCCGCCGGTGCTCTCTTTCCGCTGCTCCTGCAACTTGCCCAGTCTTTTCTGCAAGTCTTCGGCAACAGACATGATGCGCTCGTTTTCTTCCCTTTCCTGGAGGAGTTGTTTCTCCAGGAGGGCCTTGCGCGCCCAGAAATAGAGCACCAGCGTAGCCAGAACGGCCGTTATGAACAGAGTAAGCATTTGGCTTACAATCTATTACAGGTTACGGAGAAGATTGGTAAGGGAAACCTTCTTCTCGATCAGGGCGCGGAGGTCTTCTATCTTGACGCGCTCCTGGGTCATGTTGTCGCGGTCGCGTACGGTGACGCAGCCGTCATTCAGGCTGTCGTGGTCAACGGTCACGCAGAAAGGCGTGCCGATGGCATCCTGACGGCGGTAACGCTTGCCGATGGAGTCTTTTTCGTCGTACTGGTAGGAGAAGTCGTACTTGAGGCAGTCCACCACTTTCTGGGCCAGTTCCGGCAGGCCGTCTTTCTTCACGAGCGGCATAACTGCCACCTTGATCGGGGCCAGCGGAGCGGGAATCTTCATGACAACGCGCTCTTCGCCATTTTCGAGTTTTTCGACGGTGTAGGAATGGGCCAGGACGGCCAGGCACATGCGGTCAACGCCGATGGAGGTTTCGATGACGTACGGGGTGTAGGAGGTGTTCTCCTCGGGGTCGAAGTACTCGATTTTCTTGCCCGAGAA
>ONTQ01000026.1:0-7730 GCA_900320795.1 uncultured Bacteroidales bacterium | reverse complement strand
TCGAAGTTGGTGCGGCTGTGAATGCCTTCCAGCTCCTTGAAGCCGAAGGGGAAGTTGAACTCGATATCGGTGGCAGCATTGGCATAGTGTGCCAGCTTTTCGTGGTCGTGGAAACGGTAGTTTTCGGCCCCCATTCCCAGGTTTACGTGCCATTTCATGCGGGTTTCCTTCCATTTCTTGAACCACTCCAACTCTGTGCCGGGCTTGATGAAGAACTGCATTTCCATCTGCTCGAATTCGCGCATGCGGAAGATGAACTGGCGGGCGACGATCTCGTTGCGGAAGGCTTTGCCAATCTGCGCGATGCCGAAAGGAATCTTCATGCGTCCGGTCTTCTGGACGTTGAGATAGTTCACAAAAATGCCCTGGGCGGTCTCAGGACGCAGATAAATGGTGCTGGCGCCATCGGCCGTGGAACCCATGGAGGTCTGGAACATCAGGTTGAACTGACGCACTTCGGTCCAGTTGCAAGTGCCGCTGATGGGGCAGACGATACCGCAGTCGATGATAATCTGGCGGTATTCGGCAAAGTCGGAGGCCTGCTCGGCCTTTACGAAACGGTTGTGTACCTCGTCATACTTGGCTTTTTCGCGAAGGATGTTGGGGTTGGTGGCGCGGAACTGCTCTTCATTGAAGGCTTCACCGAACTTTTTGCGGCCCTTGGCCACTTCTTTCTCGATTTTTTCTTCGATTTTACCCAGGTAATCCTCGATAAGGACATCGGCACGATATCGTTTCTTGGAGTCTTTGTTGTCGATGAGGGGGTCGTTGAAGGCGCCTACGTGGCCGGAAGCCTCCCAGATGCGGGGGTGCATGAAGATGGCCGAGTCGATGCCTACGATGTTCTCGTTGAGGCGGGTCATGGCTTCCCACCAGTAGTTTTTGATGTTGTTTTTCAGCTGAACGCCCATCTGACCATAATCATATACGGCGGCCAGACCGTCGTAAATCTCAGAGGAGGGGAAGATGAACCCATACTCCTTGCAATGGGCTACAAGTACCTTAAAAAGTTCTTCTTGTGTCATATAACATTGATATTTAGATTCTTCGCGATGCTCAGAATGACAAATTTACACAAAAATATCGGGAAACGCTTCGCGAATCTCCGGTTTGGAGATTTCCAGGAGCGGCTTTTTTACGAAATCACGCTGGCCGATAAGGGGATGTGGGATGGTAAGCTCTTCTGTCTGAATGGTTTCTGCACCATAGCAGAGGATATCGACATCGATGATACGGTTGTGGTACACCCGATCTCCCGCGTCATTGAAAAGCGGCTCCGGCTCCCGTCCGAGGGCCTTTTCCACGGCTTTCACCTGACGGAGGATTTCGGTGGCATGCTCCACGGGGGTGCCCCGGCGGGGGAGCCTGTACAGGACGCACAAATTCAGGAAATCCGGCCCCTCAAAGCCCCAGGCGGGCGTTTCCACGATACGGGAAATGCGCTCCGGATGCATGCCGAAGGCTTCGTCCAGCAGGTTCATGGCCTTCAGGAGGTTCACGTCCCGGTCGCCCAGATTGGAGCCCAGCCCCAGATATACGTTAACCCTTTCCATCAGTCATCCAGTTTGCCATATGTATCCTCGTCGTAATCCAGGCCCAGTTCCACCCGGGCTTCGTCGGAGAGCATGCTGCGGTCCCATTCCGGCTCGAAAGTGAGCTCAATGCTGCATTTGGTCACACCGGGGACCGCTTCCACACCCTGCTGCACTTCCATGATCACCTGGTCGGCCATCGGGCAGTTGGGCGCCGTGAAGGTCATCAGGATGGACACTTCCCGCGCCTTGTTGATGGTGAGTTCGTAAATAAGGCCCAGGTCATAGATATTCACGGGGATTTCGGGGTCGTACACCTCTTTCAGGGCCGATATCACGGCCGCATAAAGCGGCTGAAGCTCCTTTACGTCCTCTGCGGTGAGTATGTCTTTCTTTTCTTCCATAGATTCTTCGCTTTGCCCAGAATGACATTACGTCATCGGCGGCTCCGAGCGGCAATTTCCTTGATTCTGTCAATCATGGACACCAGACCGTTGGCGCGGGTAGGGGAAAGGTTGTCCTTGAGGCCGATTTCCCGCACAAACCCAAAGTCATCGGCCGATATTTCCGCTGCCGGGCGGCCGGAATAGACACTGACAAGGAGCGAGATGATGCCCTTGGTGATGATGGCGTCGCTGTCGGCCTGGAAATAGAGGAGGCCGTCGCGAAGTTCGCTGTCCAGCCAAACGCGTGACTGACAGCCTTTTATAAGGCGGTCTTCGGTCTTTTTCTCTTCCGGGAAAGGGGCCAGATTCTTGCCGAGTTCAATCAGATACTCGTACTTGTCCAGCCACTCGTCGTACAGGGAAAACGCTTCGATGATTTCCTGTTTTCTTTCTTCCAGTGTCATCTCTAAATCAGCATATGAATGGCCTTATTCAGGCTCTTGATAAAGTATTCTGCCTCTTCCAGGGTGTTGTACGGGGCAAAGGAGGCCCGGAGAAGCCCAGTGACGCCCAGCCGGTCCATCAGGGGTTCCGCACACATCTGCCCGGAACGCACGGCGATTCCCATCTTATCCAAAATCAGGGCCAGATCCTCATGATGAGCGCCCCTGACAGCAAAGGAGAAAAGCGGAATTTTAGATTCCAGCGGCGTTCCATATAATGTAATCAACTCATTTTGAGTCAATTGCTCATAGACATACGTTACTATGGCACGTTGCTCCTCTTGTACGGAGACACTGTCCCGGCAAGCCTTGGCAAAGGCCATTGCGGGCAAAAGGGTAGGAACGGAATTGAAGTTCTGGGTTCCGGCCTCGAACTTTTCCGGAAGGGGCGCAAAGGTGGTCTTTTCAAAAGAGACATGGCCGATCATTTCGCCGCCGCCCATATAAGGGGGCATAGCGTCCAGCCATTTGCGCTTTCCATACAGGACACCGGTGCCGGTCGCTGCATAGAGTTTATGACCGGAAAATACATAAAAATCGCAATCCAGCGCCTGGACGTCCACTTGCCCATGAACGATGCCCTGGGCTCCGTCCACCAGCACCGGAATGCCTTTTTTATGGCAAATCGCGACGAGCTCCTGCACTGGATTAATCAAGCCTAACACATTGGAAATGTGCGAGATAGCAACAATTTTGGTGCGCTCAGAAAGGAGATTTTCCAACGTATCCACTGCCAGGGCACCGTTTCCGCGAATGTCAAGGACCTTCAGGCGGGCTTTCTTGCGCTCGCAGAGAAGCTGCCAGGGGACCAGGTTAGAGTGATGTTCCGCAACGCTTACGAGAACCTCGTCTCCTTCCTTGACAAAGGCTTCGCCAAAGGAAAAAGCCACCAGATTAATGGCCGCCGTCGCACCCGAAGTAAAGACGATTTCCTCCGGAGAAGAGGCATTCAAAAAGGCCTGCACGGCCCGGCGGGTGTCTTCGTAGGCGTCTGTTGCCAGGCCGGCCAGATGGTGAACGGCACGGTGGATATTGGCATTCGCTCCGTTCACAAGCGAAGTCCAGCAATCCATGACAGAACGAGGCCGCTGCGAGGTGGCCGCATTGTCCAAATAGACCAAAGGTCTCCCATACACAGTACCGGAGAGGGCTGGAAACTGATTGCGGATGTCTTCTGTCATGAGCATTGGATAAGTCTGCAAATTTACATAAATTTGTCCAATAATTGTCATTCTGAACGCAGTGAAGAATCTTTTCTATCATGATAGACTACATTAAAGGACAAATCATTGAATTAACGCCGACGGAACTTATTCTGGAAAACCACGGAATAGGGTACAGTCTCCTCATCTCTTTACAGACATACGAGGCATTTCAGTTGCAAACCCAAGTCGTCGCGTACATCCATCACTATATCCGGGAGGACGAAGAACTATTCTATGGATTTGCCACCAAGGATGAGCGGGAGCTCTTCCGGCTGCTCATCGGAGTGTCCGGAATCGGGGTGGCATCGGCCCGGATGATGCTGTCCACGCTCACCTCCGAAGAGATCCGCCAGGCTATCCTGGCCGAAGACATCAACCGGATTAAAAGTGTGAAAGGAATCGGCCTCAAGAGTGCCCAGAGGCTTGTTTTGGAGTTAAAAGACAAGATTGTAAAGGGAGAGGGAGCCGAGAACACCGTGCTCTTCAAGACAGACAATTCGGCCCTGGTGGAAGAAGCTACGACAGCGCTCACCATGCTGGGATTCTCCAAAGTAAACATCAACAAAGTGATGCCGGCAATCTTGAAAGAAATGCCCAATGCCCGGGTGGAGGACCTCATCAAACTGGCCCTGAAACGGCTATAGCCGTTCCACGTAGAACGGATCAGCGGCCAAAATACACCAATAAAACAGAAATATCGGCGGGAGAAACGCCGGAGATGCGGGAAGCCTGGGCGATAGTCTCAGGCTTGTATCTTATCAATTTCTGCCGACACTCAATGGAAAGGCTCTTAAGGGAGTCAAAATCGAAGTCTGAAGGTATTTTGATATATTCCAGTCGCTCATTTTTCTGCGCTTGCAACTTTTCCCGCTCAATATAGCCAGCATATTTAATGGCAATTTCGACCGCAGTGACAACAGCAGGAGAAAAAGTGCGTGATTTTGTTCCACGTGGAACAAACCGAAGCAGTTCCCCAAGGGAAACCTCGGGACGCGCGACCAAATCGGAAAGGTGTTTAGACTCAGAAAGCGGGGTAGAGTCAACAGAAACCAGGTAATCATTAACAGAGTCCGGTTTCATTTTAGCGACTGTACAAAATGAAGAAAGAGCATCTACGGCTTCTTGCTTGCGCATGACGGCATCATAACGCTCCTGAGAAGCAAGACCTAAGCCATAAGACAATTCAGTAAGCCGAAAATCCGCGTTGTCCTGGCGAAGCAAAATGCGATATTCTGCTCGCGAAGTAAACATTCGATAAGGCTCATCAACGCCCTTATTGATGAGATCATCAATCAAAACGCCGATATATGCCTGGTCTCTACGAAGGACAAAAGGATCCTTACCTGACAAAAACAAATGGGCATTAATGCCCGCCATCAGACCCTGCGCAGCCGCCTCCTCATAACCGGTCGTTCCATTAACCTGGCCCGCCAGAAAAAGGTTTTGGACCACTTTAGAGCGAAGGGAGAAATGCAACAGCTGAGGGTCAAAATAATCGTATTCAACCGCATAAGCAGGCTTGAAAACGATCGCATTTTCCAGCCCCTCAATAGCGTGTAAGGCCTCCAACTGTACTTCCAAAGGAAGAGAAGAAGAGAATCCCTGTAAGTAATACTCCGGAGAATACCGGCCCTCCGGCTCTAGGAAAAGATGGTGGGAATCTTTATCGGCAAACGTCCTCAGTTTATCCTCTATGCTGGGGCAGTACCGAGGGCCTTTTCCATGAATCATACCTGTGAAAAGGGGGGAACGGTCAAAGCCGGAACGAAGAATCTCGTGAACCTTTTCATTGGTATGAAGCAGATAACAATCCATCTGAGGTGCACCTCCCTGGACAGCAGAAGGGATATCCAGAAAAGAAAAACGGTCAGGAGCGGAATCGCCAGGCTGTTTTTGTAAACGGGAAATATCCACCGAACGGAAATCGATTCGGGGAGGAGTGCCTGTCTTCATTCGAGCCGTCGGGATCCCAAAGGAACACAGTTGGTCCGATATCCCATAAGAGGCCTTCTCGCCAATACGGCCCCCTTCAAAAGAATGCTGGCCGATATACATTTTGCCATTCAGGAAGGTCCCGGCCGTCAAAATAACGGCTTTAGCTTTAAAAACTGCTCCGGTAATCGTACAGACGCCCGTGATTTTCTCATTCTCAAAAAGAAAATTAGCCGCAAAATCCGCGTAAATGCTTAATTTACTGTTACTTAAGAGAGTATTAAGCCAGTTGAGAGAAAAGAGCTGTTTATCACACTGAGCCCGAGGACTCCACATGGCAGGGCCTTTCGAACGATTAAGCATGCGGAACTGAAGAGTGGCAGCATCCGTAATGAGTCCAGTATAGCCACCTAAAGCATCTATCTCTCTGACTATCTGACCTTTAGCAATTCCCCCAACGGCAGGATTACAACTCATTTTGGCCAGTCCGTTCAAGTCTGGCGAAAGTAAAAGAACAGAGGAACCCATATTGGCTGCCGCCATGGCCGCTTCGCAGCCGGCATGACCACCACCAACAACAATTATATCAAATTGATTATTCATATATTAGCCCGCTGCGAAAGGTAATAGTCTTCCTTGGAGCGCATAACAGCAACATCTTGCTCCGAGTGATCGTCATAACCAATCAAATGCAGAACGCCATGAACGATAACGCGGTTCAACTCATTTTCAAATTCGGTCCCATAGAAGGAAGCATTCTCCCGGACAGAGTCAATACTGATAAACAAGTCTCCGGAAAGAACATTCCCTTCACAATAATCGAAAGTGATGATATCGGTATAATAGTCGTGCTGAAGATATTTCAGATTGACATCCAAAATGTAATTGTCCGAACAAAAAATAACAGAGATGTCTCCAAGCTTACGCGACTCGCTCTCGGCGACAAATCTGAGCCACTTGGACGTAAAACGCTTTTGCTTGAAATTGAACCGGATGTCTTCAGTGAAAAAGGAAACCATACAGATAGTGGAATTTAGGTCGAAAAATCGAAAGCGGCAAAACGAATAAAAAATAGATTAATAACGGACAGGAAAATACAAATTAAAAAAATTATCTAACCAGGCATCAAAGACGAAAAACAAACGAAAAATGGCCAAAAATTGAAGAAAACCATCAAAAATTTCAGTTTCTCCAACAACAGCTATTTATAAAAATTTAAAAACAAGAACCTGGCCAAAGAAAAACCTGGAAAGATAAAATGGGATAAAAAAGGCAATCATACATAGCTTAAACCATATCACCTTACCACAAAAAATTGTTAAAAGGATAACGTCCCGCATGAATCTCCGCAACAATCTTATAGAGGTCGTTACGCAATTTTTCAATGCCAATCTTCTCACGCGCGGATATAAAGATACAAGGCGTTTTCTCATCGGCAATCCAGCTGTTTTTCAATTCCTCCAACGTTCTGTTAATCGGTTGCCGGGGCTGAAGGGAGAACTCGTCATACGGCTCGTAAGTATAAGCGTCCACTTTGTTGAACACGACATAAACCGGCTTGTTGGAAGCACCGATATCCCGTAGCGTTTGTTCCACAACCTGCATCTGCTCTTCAAAATCCGGATGGGAAATATCCACCACATGCACCAGGACATCGGCCTCGCGGACCTCGTCCAAGGTGCTTTTGAAAGCTTCAACCAGCTGGGTGGGAAGCTTCCGGATAAAGCCAACCGTATCACTCAGCAAAAAAGGAACATTCTCGATGACGACTTTCCGGACAGTCGTATCCAGCGTCGCGAAGAGTTTATTCTCCGCAAACACGTCAGATTTGGCCAAAAGATTCATCAACGTGCTTTTCCCTACGTTGGTATATCCCACAAGGGCCAAACGGACGAGAGAGCCCCGGTTGCCCCTTTGGGTGGCCATCTGCTTATCGACCTTCTTCAGATCTTCCTTCAACTTGGAAATACGCTGCTTCACGATACGGCGGTCGATTTCGATCTGGGTCTCACCCATACCGCCGCGCGTACCCATGCCGCCGCGCTGGCGCTCCAAGTGCGTCCACATGCCGGCCAGCCGGGGGAGCATGTAGTTATAATGCGCCAACTCCACCTGCATCTTGGCATAGGACGTCTTGGCCCGCTGGGCAAAAATCTCCAGGATCAGGCTGGT
>ONTQ01000225.1 GCA_900320795.1 uncultured Bacteroidales bacterium | reverse complement strand
GATGAGCAAGGAATCCTGGTTCAACGTTCCGTTTGTGGACATGCTCAAACTGAAAGTGAGCTACGGTGTCCAGGGTAACGACAATATCGGTGGCTACTATCCGTACTCCGACCAGTATTCCACTTCCTGGACTGAAACCGATGGTTATAGCGACAAGAAGACCTATGTCGGTAATGAGAACCTGACCTGGGAAACTTCCAAGTCCTTCAATATCGGTGTGGACTTCGAAACCTTCAACAACTACCTGAACGGTTCGGTTGAGTGGTTCTCCCGCAAGACCGAAGACCTCCTGTACAACAAGAACGTTCCGCAGAGTGCCGGTAACCCGGTCGGAACGATTCCGGTGAACGTGGGTTCCATCCTGAACCGCGGTATCGAGGTCTCCCTGGACGGCGCCTTCCTCCGTCGCCGCAATATCAACTGGACCTGGAACCTGAACCTGAGCCACTATATCAACAAGGTGCTTGAACTGGATGAGAGTGTCTCCGAAGACGGTATCCGCAGTGGTAACCGCATCATCAAGGTGGGTGGTTCCATCTACGAGGCCTATATGTACAAGTATGCCGGTGTCGATCCGGAAACCGGTGAGGCCCAGTTCTACGGTGAATTCCTGAAGGAAGACGGCTCCTATGTGTCCCGTCCTACCCAGAAGCAGATCGACGACGACCTGCTCGAAACCAAGGTGGTCAAGAAGTTCTCCCAGGCCAGCCAGTATGACCTCGGTACCGTCCTTCCCGACCTGTTCGGCGGTTTCGGCACCAGCCTGAATGCCTATGGTTTCGACCTGAGCGCCCAGTTCTCCTTCCAGCTCGGCGGTAAATACTATGATGGTACCTACCAGTCCCTCATGTGGACCCAGGACCAGACCGGTAACGCCTGGCACAAGGATATTCTCAAGGCTTGGACGCCTGAGAACAAGAATACCGACGTTCCCCGCAATGACGGCGATGTGCAGGTGGCGCAGTCCGCGCTCGACCGCTTCCTCATCAGCGCATCCTACCTCAGTGTCAACAACGTAACGCTCGGTTACACGCTTCCTTCCGCCTGGGTCAAGAAGATTGGCCTGAGCAACTTCCGTATCTACGTGGCCGGAGACAACCTGGCGGTCCTGACCGCCCGCAAGGGTATTGACCCGCGTTTCTCCATGGGCCTTGGTTCCATGACATCCGGTACCGGTCTGAACAGCGGTTACTATTCCGCCATGCGGAATGTCACTGCCGGTGTCACCATCACCTTCTAATGTAAACCGTTCGTGAATATGAAACTTTTTAGATTTACTCCGGTTTTATTTGCGGGAATCGTTCTGGCGGCTTGCACCGACATGAATGAAATCAAACCCCAGAGCGGCACCATGCTGGCCAGCCAGAAGCAGGAAACCATCGCTGCCGTTCCTTCCCGCGCCACTGCCTCTTTCACCGGCCTTTTCCGGCCGCTTGGAAACCCCAACTACCTCGGATATGGTACTCCGGATGATTTCGGCGTGCTGATGATGCTTTTCTGCAACGACCTGGAAAGTGCAGACGCTACGGCATCGGATAACAACTACAACTGGTTCTCGGTCTGCGGTGAGTATTCTTCCCGCACGGCCTCTTACCGCAATCCGATGATCCGTTACCGTACTCCCTACATGATCATTGCCAACGTGAATGACTTCCTGGCCGGCTTCTCCGAGGATGTTACCGATGAGTCCAGCCTGCATATGATGGGCCAGGCCAAGGCCCTCCGCGCCTATGCTTACATGCTGCTCTCCGCTGACTTCCAGTTCCGCTATGTGGGTCACGAGTCCGATCCCGCCGTGCCGATCAGTTCGCCGGACGTCGAGGACCCGACCCACAATCCCCGGGCTTCGATGGAAGAGATTTACAAGATCGTCATGGATGACCTCAATTCCGCCGTGGAATTACTGGAAGGCTATGACCGCCCGACCAAGAAGTACATCGACAAGAATGTTGCCTATGGTCTCCGTGCCCGTGCCAACCTGACCATGGGTAAGTATGCTGAAGCAGCCGCTGACGCTGAAAAGGCTGCTGCCGGTTATGAGCCCGCTTCCATCGCAGAGGTGAGCAAGCCGTCCTTCCAGGATATCAGTGAGCATAACTGGATCTGGGGTTACGACATGACGAAGGACGAGGCGAAGACCGCCCGTTATGCTACGACCTCTTCCTGGCTCCGTTCCTTCTCCGCCTGGGCTTACGCCGCCGGT
>ONTQ01000187.1 GCA_900320795.1 uncultured Bacteroidales bacterium | reverse complement strand
TCGGCGCATTTGCGCCTTCCTGATCGGAGCCGTGCTGTTCCTGTCGGGCATGTTCAAGCTCATTGATCCCGTCGGGACGGGGCTGATCGTAACAGAATATGTAAAGTTTTTCCACCTGGGACTGGGAGAAGGCTTTGCCAAGGTGCTGGGATTCCTGCTCGCGGCCGTCGAGACCGTGACGGGAGTGGCACTGATGACCGGTTTTTCCCGGACCCTTACCGCCAAGGTGAGCGGTGTGCTGCTGGCTTTCTTTACCTTGATATCGGTCATCCTCTTTGCTGTCAACCCGTCATTCGATTGCGGCTGTTTCGGGGAGGCGGTGCACCTGACCCACGGCCAGACCCTGGTGAAGAACCTGGTCCTGGCAGTCCTGTGGGTCGTGGCATTCCTGCCTTGGCGGGACTTTGGTGAATCCCGTCGCATCAAAAAATGGGTGTTCGTGCTGGTATCCCTTTCGGCAATCATCTATGGTTTGCTTTCCTGGCGGTCCATCCCGTCCATCGACTATACCCCTTTCCGTCCCGGATCGGAATTGCTCGCTTCGCTGGATCGTCCCGACCGGGTGGACAGCGGACTGTTATCGACCTATGTCTATGAGAAAAACGGCGTTGAGGGTTCCTTTACGCTGGACCAGGTTCCGGATTCCAGTTGGACCTTTGTCCGTACTGAGACCTATTCGCGGGATGGGATGGTAACGGAAAACGGCACTCCGGACCTTTCCTTTACGGATGCCGACGGCGCCTATCAGGATGATTTGGCTTCCGTGGGGGGCGTGATGGTGATTTCCGTGTACGCTCCGAGTAAGCTGGATACGAAGGACTGGACCAAGATCAGTGGTTTTGTGACGTCGGCTTCTGCGCACGGATTCCGGCCCCTGGTACTGGTGAGCGGCGGGATGAAGGCCCTCCCCGACCATCTGGACATGGTGCAGTCGCTGGCCTTGTCGGCCTGTACCTATTCCGCTGACCGTCGGACACTGCAGTCCCTGAACCGTTCCAACGGCGGCGTTACCTATTTCTATGACGGCATGCTGGTGTCCAAATATCCGCTGCGCAGGTTGCCTTCTGACCACAAGTTGGAAGACCTGGCCGCTGCAGACAGCGTAGAGGCCATGCTGGGATACTCCTCGCACGGCCATCTCAATTTCCAGGGCTTCCTGCTCTACGCCTTTGGCCTGATTTTTTTGATGTAAACGGAATAACAATCAATCCATTATTATAACATTAAAATTTAATCACATGAAAAAGAGTTTGTTTGGTATTGCTTTGGTGATGGCGGCAGTGGTCCTATTGGCTGTTGCATGTTCAAAAGAAAAGGATGACAAGGATCCCAAGAACCAGAAAGTGGCGGTGCTGCTTCCGGATGCTGCTATCCTTCCCCGTTGGGGCATAGACAAGTCAAACCTTGAAAAGGCCATGACTGCGTACGGTTTCAATACCACTTTCTACGTTGCGCCGGAGACTTCTGAGGGCGCGGCATTACAGGTTGAGCAGCTTAGAAAAGCGATCAATGAGGGCGTGAAATATATTGTGGTGACATCCATTGACTATAAGACAATCAACGAGTCCGGCCTGCTGGAACAGCATCCCGACGTCAAGGTCGTATGCCATGACCGCATTATCATAGATAACCCCTATATTGCCTACATCTCTTCGGCTGATACGAGGGAAGTAGGGCGTACGCAGGCGATGTTCCTGCTCAATCATTTCCACTCTTCTGGAAAGTCTTCCATGACCCTTGAAATCCTGCAAGGCCCTCAAACCGATTACAATGCCAAGGGCTATTATGAGGGTGCCATGGATCTCCTCAGGAAATACATTGACGAAAAAAAGCTTATCGTCAAGAGTGGCAAGACGGAATACAAGGACGTGAAGGGTGACAGTTGGAGTGTCGAGGCTCAAAAGAAAGCAATGAAAAGCCGTCTTACCAGCTATGGAACGGGTGAGTGCCCGGATATGGTTCTTGCGGCAACTGACAATGCGGCTCAAGGCGCCATCGCGGCGCTGGAGGAAGCCGGTATTACAGCCATGCCGGTCATCACCGGTCAGGACAATGCCGCCTTGTCGCAGACTTATATCCAGAACGGCAAACAGACCATGACCATTGACAAGAACCTGAAGGATATGGCTTATAACACGGCGTTGATCATCAACAGCCTGATATCGGAGTCTCCCGTTCAGACCAGCCAGAGCATACCGGTTGGAACCATCACGATTCCGGTTCTCTACTCCAGGATTTCCGTGATGACCATCGACAGCTATTAGGGATCGCTACAGTGTCTGCTTGATCTCCACGATGTGGAAGGCTTCGATGATATCGCCGATCTTGATGTCGTTGAAGTTCTCGATGCCCACACCGCATTCCATGCCGGCCTGGACTTCTTTTACCTGGTCTTTGCCCCGCTGGAGTGAAGACATCTCGCCGGTATAGACCACGATGCCGTCGCGGATCAGACGAATCTTGCTCTTGGTGAGCTTGCCGTCGCGCACCAGGCAGCCGGCGATGGTACCCACCTTGGAAATCTTGAAGGTCTGCTTCACTTCGGCGGTTGCGGTAACCTCCTCCTTCTTTTCGGGTTCGAGCATGCCTTCCAGACCGTCCTTCACCTCGTTGATGGCATCGTAGATAACCGAATAGAGCCGGATTTCGATACCCTCGCGTTCGGCACTCTTGCGTGCTTCGGTGGACGGACGGACCTGGAAACCGATGATGACGGCATCGGACGCTTCGGCCAGCAGGACATCGGACTCTGAAATGGCACCGACGGCCTTGTGGATA
>ONTQ01000023.1 GCA_900320795.1 uncultured Bacteroidales bacterium | reverse complement strand
CCCCATACCTTGCCGTCTGCGAGGGCGATTTGAAGGCAGGAAGGTTCAATGAGCACGACGCCGTCGCGCACTATGCTGTAAGTAAGCGTTTTACCGGCATCCACCTTCACGGTGAGGTGGCCATCCGGAGAAGTAACGGTGTAGTCCTTGGCCATGGCCAGGCTGCCCGCGGCGACCAGTGCCAGGACAAAAGTCAGAATTCGTTTCATGCGTTATCGTTTTAGTAATCGTAATCCGATGCGATTGCGTTCCAGGTCAACAGAAAGGACCTGGACCATAACATGCTGGTGCAGTTTGAGCACCTTCGAAGGAACGGCCATTCCCTTCTGTCCCATCTGCGAGGCATGGATGAGCCCGTTCTCATGCAGGCCGATGTCCACAAAGGCGCCAAAGGCGGCGAGATTGGTCACAATGCCAGGCAGTTCCATGCCGGGCTTGAGGTCGTCGATTTCGTGGATGTCTTCGGCAAAAGAGAATTCCTGCGCGGCTTCGCGGGGGTCGCGTCCCGGTTTCTGCAACTCCAGCAGGATATCGTTGACGGTAGGAAGGCCGAAGTCCTCCTCCACATAGTCCCTGGGGTTGATTTTCTTGCAGAGTTCCGCATTTCCCACCAGTTCCCGGGTGCTCACTTTCAGGTCTTTGGCCATTTTGTCCACGATATGGTATGCCTCAGGGTGGACGGCCGAGTTGTCCAGCGGGTTGGCCGCTCCGGGGATGCGAAGGAAGCCGGCGCACTGCTGGAAGGCCTTGGCCCCAAGGCGCGGGACCTTCTTGAGCTGCTCCCGGCTGGTGAAATCCCCGTTGGCGCTGCGGTACTCCACGATGGCACGCGACAGAGCCGGACCAATGCCGGACACGTACTGCAATAGGTACGGGCTGGCGGTATTCAGGGCTACGCCTACGCTGTTGACGCAGCTTTCCACGGTATTGTCCAGTTTCTCCTTGAGAAGTCCCTGGTCCACGTCGTGCTGGTACTGGCCGATGCCAAGCGACTTGGGATCTATCTTTACCAGTTCTGCCAGCGGATCCATCAGACGCCGGCCGATGGAAACCGCCCCGCGGACGGTGACATCATATTCCGGGAACTCCTCGCGCCCCACCTCGGAGGCCGAATAGACCGAGGCGCCGTCTTCGCTCACGGAAAAGATGCGGACGCTCTCCGGCAGCCCCACCCGGCGGACGAAGTCTTCCGTCTCGCGGCCGGCGGTGCCGTTTCCGATGGCAATCACCTCAATATCATATTTTTCCACCAATTCCGCCACCGTAGTGATGGCCTGAATCTTCTTGGCCACGGGCGGATGCGGGAAGATGACGTCGTGATGCAGAAGATTGCCCTGGGCATCCAGGCACACCACCTTGCAGCCGGTGCGGAACCCCGGGTCGATGGCCATCACCCGTTTTTGGCCCACAGGCGCCGCGAGCAGCAGCTGCCGGAGATTCTCCCCGAACACCTGGATGGACTCCACATCGGCCTTTTCCTTGGCTTCACGCAAAACTTCGCCGGTGATGGAAGGGTCCAAGAGACGCTTCCAGGCGTCATCCACCGCCTCCCGCACCTGGAGACCGCTTTCCCGCTGGGGATAGCCGTGCTCCTGGCAGTAGTCGTAGTACATCTTGTTGCCGCATTTCTCGCCGTCGGCATCCACGCTCACGCGGAGGAAACCTTCATCCTGGGCACGGAGCATGGCCAGAAGGTTGTGCGAAGGAATCCGGGCCAAGGGGATGTTAAAATTGAAATAACTGCGGTATTTGGCTGCTTCGGGCGAGGTCTCCCCCGCCTTGGTCACCTTGGAAGCCACGCGGCGGGTACGGTAGACGCCGCGAAGGCTCTCCCGGATAGCGGCCGTCTCGCTGACCCGTTCGGCCAGGATATCGCGAGCGCCCTGCAGGGCGTCCTCCACATCTTTTACCTCCCCTTTCACGAAGCGGCGGGCGTCTCCCTGCGGGTCCCGCGACTTACCGGACCACAGGAGGTCCGCCAGGGGTTCCAGCCCCTTGGCCACCGCGACGGTGGCACGCGTCTTCCGCTTGGGCCGGTAAGGCAGGTACAAGTCTTCCAGTTCGCTGGAGACAAGGCAGTCCTCAATCTTCCGGCGAAGGTCTTCGGTAAGTTTTCCCTGTTCCTCGATGGTGCCCAGGATGGAGGCCTTGCGCTTTTCCATCTCCGTATAGACATCGGCCCAGTGCTTGACCTCCGCAACCTCGATATCCGTGAGCCCGCCGGTGCGCTCCTTGCGGTATCGGCTGATGAACGGGATGGTGCATCCGTCCCCGAACAGTTCCACACAATTCTCTACCTGCCAGGGCTGAATCTGCAGGATATGGGCGATATGCCGGATATACAGGTCTTTCATATTCGTAAATATAGTCATTTTTCCAATTGCGAGGAAATTTTTTCGTATTTTTGCCGATAATTATGGCCGAGGCTTACATGTTTCCGACCTCCGTGAAGGAGGTGCAGGCGCTGGGCTGGGATTACATTGACATCATCCTGTTCAGCGGCGATGCGTTCATAGACCATCCTTCCTTCGGGACGGCGGTGATTGCCCGGTGGCTCCAGAAATGGGGCTACCGCGTGGCCGTGGTGCCCCAACCCAACTGGCGGGACGATCTCCGCGATTTCCGCAAATTGGGAACGCCCCGGCTGTACTTCGGCCTCAATGCCGGCGCCATGGACTCCATGGTGAACCACTACACGGCCTCCAAACGTCTCCGCCACGACGACGCCTACACCCCCGACGGAAAGGCCGGCGCCCGGCCGGACTACGCTGTCACGGTCTATACCAAAATTCTGAAGGAACTGTTTCCGGACGTCCCGGTGATTATCGGCGGCATCGAAGCCTCCCTGCGGCGTCTCACCCATTACGACTACTGGAAAGACTGCCTCATGCCCTCCGTTCTGTACACTTCCGGGGCCGATTACCTCTGCTACGGCATGGGCGAAAGGCCCATGCTGGAACTCACCAGGGGCATTGAGAAAGGCTGGTCCCGCCACCGCATGCGGCAGATTCCCCAGATTGCTTTCTTCGTGGACGGGAAGGTCCCGGAAGAGGCCTCATCCGGCACCTTGCTGCTGCACTCCTTTGAAGAATGCTGCAAGGACAAAAGGGCGTTCGCAGAGAATTTCCACTGGATTGAGACCCATGCCAACATGATGCATCCGGACACCATTCTGGAGCCGGTCGGCGAAGGGTATGTGCAGATTAACCCACCGTTTCCGCCGGCCACCACCCAGGAGATGGACAGTTTCTGGGACCTGCCGTTCACCAAGCTGCCGCACCCCCGCTACAAGGGAAAGCGCATCCCGGCATATGACATGATCAAGTTTAGTGTGAACACCCATCGCGGATGCTTCGGCGGCTGTAATTTCTGTACCATTGCGGCCCATCAGGGCAAGTTCATCTCATCCCGGAGTGAACAATCCATCCTGAAGGAAGTGAAAGAATTGAACAACCTCCCCGACTTCGCCGGCAACATCTCCGACGTGGGCGCCCCCACGGCCAACATGTACGGGATGCATGGAAAGAACCTGGAGCTGTGCGATAAATGCCGCCGCCGCAGCTGCCTGTTCCCCAAGCGCTGTCCCAACCTTGAATGCGACCACACGCGCCTGATGGAGCTGTACCGGAAAATCGACTCCACCAAGGGCATCCGGCACAGTTATATCGGCAGCGGCATCCGCTACGACCTTTTCCTCACCGAGGAGGGTTTCGTGGACGACAGTTCCAAGCCGTACCTCCAGACCCTGGTGCTGGACCATACCTCCGGCCGGCTCAAGGTGGCACCGGAACACACGGAGGACCATGTCCTGCAGAAGATGGGCAAGCCCAGTTTCCGTCTTTTCGAACGACTCAGGAAAGAGTTCGACAAAGTGAACCGCGAGGCCGGTACGCATGTGGGACTGGTCCCCTATTTCATCTCCTCACACCCGGGCTGCACCATGAAGGACATGGAGCGCCTGGCCTCCCATCCCGCCTTGAAGGGCATCTGGATGGACCAGGTGCAGGACTTCACGCCCACCCCCATGACCACTTCCTCCGTCATGTTCTACAGCGGACTGGATCCCCGCGATATGAAACCCGTATTCACGGAACGGGATCCCGAGAAAAAACAGCGGCAAAAGTCATTTTTCTTTAAAAATTCTTCGAAAAAAGGGGAAAAGCACTTGCAGAGTTCAAAACAAAGTCCTAATATTGCAACTCGAAAACCCAAGCATAAATAGAACATATGGCAGACAGCAAGAAAAGGCATGTGGTGAGTTTTGAGAAGATGGCCGGACACCCCGACCTCGCCGCCGCGTTCGCAGAAAAATACCCCAAAGGGTTCAATGATTACCTGAACGACCTGGTAAAATATCCCAAGCCGGACGGTACTTCTTTCTATGCGGTGACCGTGGAGACAACCGACGCTATCTACCTGGTAAAAATCAATGTAAAGACGGACGACCTGGAAGACGTCGCCCGTTGGCTCGAAGGCGAAGAAGATGCCGAGAACGAGGCCGTGGCCGGTGGCAGCGCCGACGCTTCGGATGCGGCAGGCGAAACTCTTCCGGACGACAACATCGCCCAGTATTCCACTGGAGCGGACGACGAATAGTCCCATGGCCAGCCGTGGGAGTATCAAATGGATATGGGGTCCTTCAAGGACCCTTTTGCGTAAGATGCCGGAAACAACGGCCCTGCTGGTCCTCTCCGTCGTCACGGGTATCCTCTGCGGCCTGGCGGCCGTTGCCCTGAAAACCACCATCCACGCGATCCAGCACGGGCTGGAAGGGCTCATGCCCGGCAGCCGCTGGCTTTATCTGGTATTTCCCGGTGTGGGGATGCTCCTGAGCCTTCTCATTGTCCGGTACATCGTAAGGGACAATATCGGCCACGGCGTCACCAAGGTGCTGCAGGCCGTTTCCAAGAACGAATCCAAAATCAAGAAGCACAACTGCTGGTCTTCGCTTGTCACGAGCGCCCTCACCATCGGCTTCGGCGGTTCGGTGGGTGCCGAAGCGCCCATCGTTTACACCGGAGCGGCCATCGGCTCCAACCTGGCGCGCTATTCCGGGATGTCCTACCGGGGAATGACCCTGCTGCTCGGATGCGGGGCGGCCGGCGCCGTGGCCGGCATCTTCAACGCACCGCTCGCTGGAGTGCTCTTTACCTTGGAAATCCTCCTTTTCAACCTGTCCATGTCGGGCATCCTGCCGCTGCTGCTCAGTTCCATATCGGCCACCATCGTGAGTTATCTCCTGCTCGGGACAGAAACGCCCTTCGCAGCCACGGTGGTGCCCTTCAGTATGGGAAATGTGCCTTTCTACATACTCCTGGGCGTGTTTTGCGGTCTTACTTCCCTGTATTTCATCCGCACCACGCTGGAGATGGAAGACCGGATGGGGAAAGTGAAGAACCCGTATCTCCGTTGGGGGATATCGGCCCTGTCGCTGGGGGTTCTCATCTTCCTGTTCCCTCCCCTTCACGGGGAAGGCTACAATTTCCTGACCCCTCTTCTCAATGGGGATGAGGCAACCTTCGGCGGACAGACGCCCCTTTCGTTCCTCCTCCGGTGGGAATGGGCCGTCCCCCTGTTTTTCCTTCTGGTGATGCTCCTGAAGGTATTCTCCATGACCTTCACCAATGCCGGCGGCGGCGTGGGCGGAACTTTCGGTCCTACCCTGTTCATCGGCGCCATCGCCGGTTTCGTGCTGGCTTCTTCCGTGAATCTGGTCCGGCCCGGCGCTGTCCCGGTCTCCAATTTCGTGTTGGTGGGCATGGGCGGACTTATGGCCGGCGTCATGCAGGCACCCCTCACCGCCATCTTCCTGATTGCCGAAATTTCGGGCGGTTACGAGTTGCTGGTGCCGCTCATCCTCACATCGGCCATTGCCTATGGCGTAACGCGTATCTTCGAGAAATACTCCATCTATACCAAACGGATTGCCGCCAGCGGAGAACTCCTCACGCACGATTCAGACCAGGCCGTCCTCACCCTCATGAAGACCGATGCCCTGCTGGAGAAAGACTTCCGGGCGGTGCGCATCGACGCCCCTCTGCGCGAACTGGTGGATGCCGTCTCCAGTTCCGAGCGCAGCCTCTTCCCGGTGCTGGATTCCCACGGACGTTTCCAGGGCTATGTCTCCCTGGCCGATATCCGCAAGGACATGTTCCACACAGACCTTTACGACAGCCGGCACGTGTACAATTACATGCGCACGGCCCCCGAGTACATCCGGGAGGATGAACCCATGGATTCCGTCATGCGGAAATTCGAAAAGACGGGGGCCTGGAACCTTCCCGTAGTAGATGCCAACCGCACCTACCTGGGCTTCCTTTCCAAGTCCAAGATTTTCAATGCCTATCGGGAAGAACTGAGGGATTTCTCGCGGGATTAGCCATCCGGTCGCGGCTCGCCGCGGCCTTCCAGATGCAGCTTGCTCTTGCAGGCCCTGCGTGATTCTGGGCTTTTCTTCGAACAAGGATTTTACTTGTCATCGCGAATCAGGTGAACATCACACTGCGGGAACGGGATGGAGATGCCGCTGGCATTCAAGGCTTCGTAAATCACTTCCTTGGAACGGTCGATGTAGCCGATTCTTTCGGGAACCAGCACATATTGCTTCACGGCGATGTTCACCGAACTGTCGGCCATATCGGCCACAACCACTTTAATGCCATACCCGGGTTCCACGATATCCCGGCCGTAACGGTCCTTGGTCTGCATTTGCTTCATGGCTTCCAATAGCACCTCGCGTACTTTCCTGACGTCAGTCCCATAGGCTACACCCGTCAATATCTTGGTAAATTCGTAGGAATTGTTGCGGGTGAGGTTGTTGAAGTTCTTGCCGAAGAGGGAGGCATTGAGGAAGGACATTTCCGTCCCGTCCAGGGTTTCCACCACGACGCACTGGTAGTTGATGGCCACCACGCGTCCTCGCACGCCATCGCATTCAATCCAGTCTCCCACCCTCAGGCGGCCTCCCATGAGTTGGATACCATAGATGAAGTTGTTCAGGATGTCCTTGAGGGCGAGACCGATACCGGCCGACAGACCGCCGGCCACAAGGCTCAGGGATCCGGTTGGAATACGCAAAACGACCACCACTACCACCACATAGGTCATCCAGATGAGCACGCTGATGATGCTGTTTCCAAGGGAAAGGTTGATTTCGTTGTCCCGGATGGTGGTGCGCTTGTGCTTTCGCATAAAGGTGGCATAACGGATGTATTGCCAGAGGGCATGAACAGCCCGGCTGGCATAGCGAAGAACGAAAAACAGGATAATGAGGCCGATAATGGCCTTGCCCGAAATCCGGAGCGTTTCAATACCGTTCTTGTCCAGGAGCCGGACAAAAGGGATGTTGAAAAGCTTGTCATACAAGTCGTCGAAGTCGAAGATGCTCAGCGACATATGCACGCACAGCGGCAGGGAAACCAGCAGCATGGCAGGGACCACCACCTGCCGAATGAAATCGTAGAACCAGGTAGCGCCGAACAGAAGGGACTCGCGGTCCTCGCCGCCCACATAGGTGATGCGGTCCCGCATGGCCTTCACGCGTTTTTCCAGCCATCCTTCCCTGTATCGGCCCAGCAGGTCTGTCACACAGACGATGGTGAGCAAAACGGCCAGTTGGAAATACCACCACACCAGAATGAGCAGCGCCACGAAGGTGTAGCCCAGGAACGAAAACACAAACGAAACCAGATAGATGGCCAGCGAGGCCCAGCCCAGGATGCTGTCGATGGCGGTTGCCTTTCCGCTCTCCCGGATACAGAAAAACAGTTGCCGCAGCACGGCAAAGGCCAGGATGGGTGGGAATAGGAAATTCATCAGCCTGTCAGGTACGAAAGTGATGCGGCAGACGATGATGAAAATGGCGATGATGAAACTGGGGATGTAGAGCCGGAGACTGGGGTGTATCTGCTCCCGTTTTACGCGCAGCAGCAGGGAACCGGTAATGGCAATAAGCAGCCAAAGGAAGGTGTTTATGTGGCGGGCCCCCAGTTCGATATACTCGTTCCCGTTCACACTGAAACCCAGCAGCAGGAAGTAGAGGACGGTTCCCGCCAAAACCGAGAACAAGGGCAGTTGGTTAAGGGGGAGCATGCGCTTGATTTTTCGGATGCGGCTCAGGAGCAGAAGGAGGAGGAAGGTAAGTATCCAGACAATCACCAAAGCCACAAGTTGGATGGCCGTAACCAGAACGAGCATGGAATTTGCGCCCTTGCTGGAAAGACCGTCGAAAAGGTCCTCGTCGTCGTCTTCACCGGACACCTCGTCTTCAGCCGCCACGGCCAGGGAATCCGAGGGCTGGGAGGTCTCCTGATCCAACTCCTTGAAATCATACTGATCGCGAAGCGCGACCTTAACTTTTTTCCAATTCCCCCGGGGATCGGCCAGAATGTCCATGAAAGGGGTCTGGCCATCCACGAAGACATATCTTTCCAGTTCGCGATAGCGGGACTGGGCATAATCGTACGCCTCCTTCATGCGCCAGTAGGCGGCCTGGTAGTGCGTGCTGTCCGCTATCCAGGTGGCACGGTTGGCGGCATGAATTTTCAGGAAATCGGAGGCATACTTGATACACGAATCCCTGTATATCTCCCCTTGTTCATCCAGCACAAAAGGAGACGCAAGCGAGTCCTTCACGGCAATCCGAATCACTTCCCGCTCCAGGGAGGAGGCCATTTCGGAGTATTGCCAGTTCAGGGAATCGCCGTGGAACATCAGACTGTCCGGCAGAATCTCAATCTCTATTTCCTTCATCACAGGAGGAAGGCGGCGAAGGGCCTCGATCAGACGGGCATAACGGTCAATTTCGATGGTCAGTTCGTGGACAATGCGATCGTACGGCCTTTTCTCCTTGTTGAAATCCCGGTAGGCGGTCGATACCTTGTTCAAGGCGTAGGCCAGGTCGAAGGTCATTTCCCGCTCCTGCGTAAATAACAGGATGGACAGTTCATTGGATTGCGTGATGACATCCACCATCCGCTGGTGCTGAAGTGCATAATCCCTGTCAAAGAGACTCTGTTCCTCCAACTTCCGCGCATAGTCCATTTTCAGTTCGGACCGCAGGTCCCGGAGCACCTCGGTCAGGGGCTGTCCGTTCACGATGGACAGCAACGGTATGCTAAATGCAAGGATAGCAATGAGTAAAGTAGGCCACTTCTTCTTCATATTCCGGGACATTTTGATACAATCGTTTAAAGAAACTCATTTTTCGAATGCGTGAACAGTTCGGCCTTGACAAAATGCCGGGCCTACTCCACGTACAGCAGCAAGCCTTTCAGATACTCTCCTTCGGGGTGGTAGATGTTGACGGAATGGTCGGCCGGCTGGTTGAGCCGGTCCAGGATACGGACGCTGCGTCCGGTCTCCGCCGCCGCAGAAAAAACGGCGAGGGCGAAGGCTTCCTTGTCCACTACCTGCGAGCAGCTGAAGGTGAAAACAAAGCCGCCGGGCGCCACTTTGGAAATGGCCGCAGCATTGAGACGCTGATAGGCCCGGAGGGCATTCTTGAGAGCACCGCGGTGTTTGGCAAATGCCGGAGGATCCACGATAATGAGATCATAGGCTCCTTCGGGAATGTTCTTCACGTAGTCGATGGCGTCACAGCAGTGGGACGTGTGTTGCTCCGGTGTGAAGCCGTTCAGAGCCACGTTGCGGTCCACCATGTCCATGGCCCGCTGGGAACTGTCCACGGAATCCACATGGACGGCACCGCCGGCAAGGGCGTAGATGGAGAATCCGCCCGTATAGCAGAAGAGGTTCAGGACGCGGCGGCCCCGCGACAGACGGCCCACGGCAGCACGGTTTTCCCGCTGATCCAGGAAGAAGCCGGTCTTCTGGCCTTCCTGCCAGTTCACGAGGAACTTGCGGCCGTTCTCCAGGACGCTCTCCTCACTGGCCACGTAACCATCGGCCTTCCACAGATAACCGTCCACAAGTTCCAGGCCTGCCTTGAAGGGAGCGGTGCCGGAGCTCTTGTCATAAACGGCCTTGAGGTGCTCACCGTAAATGGCTTTCAAGGCTTCGCAGATGGCGCTTTTGGCGCGGAACATGCCCACCGAATGGGCCTGCATCACGCAGACGCCGTTGTAGTAGTCCACGATGAGGCCTGGCAGGCCGTCCCCTTCCCCGTGAACCAGACGGTAGCAATTGGTGGTTTCCGAGGAGGCCAGTCCACAGGCTTCGCGGAGTTGCAAGGCCCGGCGGAGCATACGCTCCCAGAAATCGGCCCGGGTGGGGTCCTCGTCGAAACTGAGGATGCGGACGGCGATGGAGCCAATCTGGTAGTGTCCGCAGGCGAGGAGCCGGCCGTCGGAGGAACAGACGCTCACGAGGTCGCCTTCGGCCGGATGGCCGACAATCTGCGCGATGGCGCCGGAAAACACCCAGGGGTGATAGCGCAGGAGCGATTCTTCCCTGCGGGGCTTCAGGATTACCTTATCCATTGTCTTGAAATCTTTCGGGATGGAGTTCTTCGGGCGTGAGGGGATGCTTCCGGGAATGAAGGAGTTTCAGGTACATCTCCCGGCACACCCATGCGTCCGTAGCGGCATAGCGCTGCTGGGACTCGGACAGATGCTCCGCCTCCCAGTTGCTCAACTGCTGGGCCTTGGATATTTTCACGCCCAGGATGATGGCCGTCATCTTCTTGACGCTCTTGTCGCGGATGCCATACTCCCAGACCATGTTCTGCAGATCCACAAAGCCTTTGGGCACGAACTGGCAGAGTTTCTGGAGGCCCCGGACATCGTCCAGGGTGGCGGCACCCACTTTGGTGATGGAAGGGTTGGCCAGGATGGAGGCCAGCGGACGCGGAAGGCCGAGGGTCTTGAGGCGGAAAAGGATAGCCTTTCCGCTGCCGGAGAGTTGCAGGAGGGCGGTTCCGCTGGAGTGCTGGTCCGGAGAGAAGGTAGGGCGGGTTTCCGTGTCGAAGCCCAGCACCTTCTGTCGTTTCAGATAGCGCAGGGCCCGGTAGTAGGCATCTCCTTCGCTGTCCACTACCACGATTTCGCCGGGAAAGGAAGCCAGTTCCAGGGCGCCTATTTCCTCGGGGCTAACGGAAATCTTGAACATAGGCGGTCTCTACATAAGAGGCATCCACTTCTTCCAGGACAGGCAGGCCCAGGGGCGACTCCTCCGTCTCATAATAACGGATGGCCGGCCGAGCGATGCGGTGGGTGAAAAGGTTCCCGCTTCGCAGGAGATCGTAAGTGGCCTTCACCAGGGCCGATTTGGGCTCCATGAAATGGAACGTCCTGGGAATCATGCGGTCAAAGAAGGCGTCTTCCTCCGTACCGCCCTGGCGGATGATGTCCAGTTCCGAGGAAAGGTAGGAAGGGTTGGCCGAGTAGGTGTCCAGAAGGAGGACATCCATCTTGCGGCCTTCGGAACGGTACTGGCGCAGCAGGGAACGGAACTCCGTGCGGATGTCCAGGGCCGATGCCGGAGCAATGACGGAAAGGGTGGCGTCTTCCCAGCCTTCGCGCCGGAAAACGGCCTGCCAGGCACCGGAGGCCTGGATTCTGGGCGTGGTCCACACCACTATATGGCGGTCTCCCTGCGCATAGGCGCTTTCCAGCATCACCCGGGCCGGGGAGACCAGAAGGCTCCTGCCGCCGGTGAGTTGCTGGAGGGTATCCACGTCGAAAAGGCCGAACTCCGCCTGAAGCGAAGAGGTGAAGATGAGCAGTTTGGCCGGGGTCTTCACACAAGTGCTGTCCCAGGCGAAGAGGGCGCCCCGGACGGCAGCCTCGCGGAGGCTGTCCAGCCGCTCCGCGGCGTCCGGTCCTTCGCTGAGGAAATGCTCATAGGGATCGTTGTAATTGTCCAGGATAACCTCGAAGGTCTCTCCGGAAAAGTCCGGAAGGGAATCTCGTTTTTCCCGGCCGTCGATATTGTCACGGCTGTCCGAGACTTGGAAATAGCGGGCCAGGGTGATGGCATCCCCGGGTTCTCCGATGATGGCCACGGATCCGGCAGGGCCGATGTGGCCCGCACGGGCGGCGATATGGCCGGTCCCGGCGGTATCAGCCGATACGGAGAGGACCAGCGGGATGGTGGGACGGGGCTGGACGGTCCTGCGCTGGCACGCGGAAAAAACGGCCAGCACAGCAAGGGCCCCTATGAGGATTGTTTTCATGTTCGGTAGTAAAATGCAAAAATACACATTTCCGGCTATTTTTCCAACGAAAGGAGTTCGCGAATCTTAGGGACCAACAGGGATTCGATGTACTCCGGTTCCATGAAATGGGTTCCATCGTATTCGGTATAAGACTTGCCGAAATAGCGTTCCCATAAATCCGTGCGCACGACACCGGACTTCTTGTAATGGTCCTTCGTGCCGAAAAAGGCGTAATAGCATCCATCCGGCTCGATGGCCGAAAGGGCCGCTTCTCCGTGCGCCTTGTACTTTCGGAGCACCGGGTATGTGAACTTCAGCGGCTGACGGTCCCCCTCTTTGACGGGAAACTTGTGGTGGAGATACCATCGGCCCAGGGCGAAAAGGGCGATATGCCGTGCACGGTACAGGACGTCCGGAGCGCCCAACGAAGGGGAAACGAAAAGATGCGGGACACCCTGGATGCGAAGGGCCTGGATGGCGCCCAGGGACTCCCCGATGACCAAGTCGGGACGGGAGACCCTCACCCAGAAGGAAATCTGGTCCCGGCCCAGGTCTGGATCAAAGTCGTAAGTACGGATGATGACCTGCACCTCGGAAGGGTCGAAAAGCGTTTTCAGATGGTTGGGAATGCGGCTGTCTCCCCCGCCCCCCATGCCGTGGATGTATAGGATTTTTTTCATCGGTTGCAAATTTACAATATTCTGTATAAATTTGTAAAAACATATTTCATTTGACATGAAAAAGATCTTATCATCGGCTGTTGTCCTGGTCCTCGCCCTGGTGGGCGTACAGGCTCAGACGCGCCCTGCAGCGCCCGTCAAACCTTCTGACTATCAGTTCACCATCGTAAAGGAGAATCCCATCACCTCCATCAAGAACCAGAACCGCAGCGGCACTTGCTGGTGCTTCAGCGCCCTGTCGTTCCTGGAGTCGGAAGCCATCAAGGCCAAGGGAATCAAGGATCCCGCCCTGTATCCGGATTTTTCCGAGATGTATGTTGTGCGCCGCGCCTATGCAGACCGCGCCCGCAAGTTCGTCCGTCTGGACGGCAGTCTGGGCTTCTCGGCCGGCTCGGACTTCGGTGATGTGTTCGAAGTAGCCCGCAATTACGGCCTCATCGACCAAAAGGCTTATTCCGGCCTGCAGTACGGTTACGACCTCCCCGTCCAGGGAGAACTGGACGCAGTGCTCCGCGGCTATGTGGACGCTGTGGTGAAGAACCCCAACAGAAAGCTCACCAACGTATGGCCCAAGGGCCTGGAAGGCATCCTGGACGCCTATATGGGCGAAGTCCCCGAGACCTTCACGGTGAACGGCACCAGTTTCACTCCGCTGTCCTATGTGGAATCCCTCGGCCTCAATATGGACGACTATATCGGCTTCACTTCCTTCACGCACCATCCGTTCTACTGCTCCTTCGCCATCGAGGTGACGGACAACTGGCGCTGGACCCCGTCCTGGAATGTTCCCCTGGACGAGTTCATGGCTATCATCGACAACGCAGTGAACAACGGTTACACCGTAGCCTGGGGCGGTGACGTCTCCGAGGCCGGCTTCACGCGCAACGGTCTGGCCATCCTGGTGGACACCGCAGTGAAGGCTACCTCCGGCTCCGACCAGGAGCGCTGGGTGGGCAAGGCCGATGAGAAGCCAGCCGAAAAGCTTGCCGTCAAGGAAATCGAAGTGAACCAGGAGAACCGCCAGCAGTGGTTCGACGAAAAGACCTCCACCGATGACCACGGCATGCACCTGTATGGCATCGCCAAGGACCAGAACGGCGTCAAGTACTACCTCATCAAGAACTCCTGGGGAGAAACCGGTGAGTACAAGGGCATCTGGTACATGTCCGAACAGTTCGTCAAAGGCAAGACCCTCAACATCGTAGTGAACAAGAAGGCCGTTCCCAAGGAAATCCTCAAGAAACTGGGTCTCAAGTAGTAATGGGTCTCAGAAAACACATTCCCAACACCATCACTTCCATGAATGCCCTCGCGGGTACCATAGGAGTGGTGTTTGCTTTGCAGGGACGACCGGACTATGCATTCATCTGCATGCTGGCCGCCTCGGTCTTTGATTTCTGCGACGGCCTGGCCGCCCGACTGCTGGGAGCCTACTCGCCCATGGGGAAAGAACTGGATTCCCTGGCTGACATGGTGAGTTTCGGGGTGCTGCCTTCGGTGACGCTCATCGGCACCATGCAGATTAAGGGCGTGGACTGTTGGACGGAAGTAATTCCGGTCTTCCTGGCCGTGATGAGTGCCCTGAGGCTGGCCAAGTTCAACGTGGACGAGCGCCAGAGCACGGATTTCATCGGCGTTGCTACACCTACCGCAGCTATGATCTGCGGCTCCCTGTGTTACTTTTCCCTCCACAGCCCGGCGCTGGATTCGCTGGTGGGAACCCCCTGGTTCCTGCCGGTGGTGGCCGTCGTGCTGGGACTTCTCCTCGTGAGCGAGATTCCCATGTTCGGGATGAAGGTGGCCAAGGGGCACAAGCTCCTGGATGCCAAGCGCATCGTTTTCCTATGCGCCATTGTCGCCACCATCGTGTGCGTGCTGGTGTTCCGCCTCAACTGGAGTCTCGCCGTGCTGGTGATCTTTGTTTTCTACATCCTGGAAAACCTGTTTCTCAGTGCCTTCCCATCCCGTTCATAAACGCAAGAAAATGAGCAAGAAGAAGGTCCTCAGCCCCTGGTGGGCGGTGGGGGCCTTCTGTCTTGTCATTGCGGCTGTGCTCGTGCCCCATTTCCTGCGTGACGGCAACCCCGAGACGGGCGCAGCAGTCCCGGGAGGCTACCGCCACTTTGTGCTGGACCTTTCGCACAACAACCCCCGGGAAGTGAAATGGGACTCCCTGAAAGTGGTCGTGGACGCACAGGGACGCACCTGCCGGGACCTCGCAGGTGCCAAAGCCATCCTCCCGCTCTCGCACGTGGTGATGAAAGCCACGGAAGGCGTTTCCCACCGGGACCGGCATGTCGAAGCATGGTGGGCCGATGCCGGCAGCGCCGGTCTTTCCCGCGGCGCCTACCATTTCTTCCGCTCCTCCAGGGACCCGTCGGCACAGGCTGCGAACTACATCGGCCAGGTCACCCTCACCCACAACGATCTCCCGCCTATCCTGGACATTGAGACGGTGCACAGCGGCTGCACGCGCAAAGAGCTCAACCGAAAAGCCCTCCAGTGGCTGCAGACGGTAGAGAAACACTACGGGCGAAAACCAATTGTCTATACCGGCGATTCCTTTGCAAAGGACTGGCTGGATGCCGGTATCACTGCCCATTACCCCCTTTGGATTGCCCGATACAGCGAAACCCCGCCCCGTACGGCGGACTGGAAGTGGTGGCAGTTCACGGACCAGGCCGTCGTGTACGGCGTATCCGGTTATGTCGATTTATCCGTTATTCCCTAATACCATGAAACAACTCCTGTCTTTGATCTTCATCCTGGCAGTCTTGAGCCTTCAGGCGCAGAAGAAACCGCTGGACCACAGTGTCTATGACGCATGGCAGGGCGTGGGCGCAACGTCCATCACTCCGGCCGGCCATGTCATAGCCTACGAAGTGAACCCGCAGGAAGGCGACGGCGTGCTCACCCTCCGCATCTACGGAAAAAAGAGCGAGCGCTCCATCGAGATTCCCCGCGGCTACCATGTCACCCTCCTGGATGACGAATCCTACGCCATCTGCCTCATCAAGGCCCCCTTCCAGGATACCCGGAAAGCTAAAATTGCCAAGAAAAAAGGAGACCAGTTGCCCAAGGATTCCCTCGCCGTCATCGACTTGAAGACGGGACAGGTGCAGAAATTCCCCGACGTGAAGGGATACAAGACCGGTAAGCACGGTCTCAAGGCTTTTGCCTTCGAAATGGCCGACACCACTTTCATCCCCAAGAAAGAGCGGAAGGACAAGGACATTGGCGCTCCCCTGGCCGTATATCATTTCGCCGACGGTAGCCTGGACACGCTCCGGCATATCAGCGAATATGCTTTCTCCAAGGATGGAGAGCACCTGGCCGTCATCCGCAAGGAGGGTAAATTCCTCACGGAAACGGGCCTGTACGATGTGCTGAGCCGGGAGACCCGCTTCCTGGCCGACACCGCCGCCTGGCACGCCGTCCCCCACTTCAACGAAAGCGGATCGGCCTGCCTGCTGCTGAGCGCACCGGATACGCTGGACAGCGGCAGCAAGCACGCTTCGCTCTACGAATACACACTTGCCGGCGGCAAACTTGAGAAACTGGCCGGGCCGGACAGCGAGGGCATTCCCGAGGGCTGGGGCATCACCGAAAACAGTACCTACAACTACAGCCACAACGGCGAGCGCGCCTTCGTGGGCCTCCAGGAGATTGTACCGCCCAAGGACACCACCCTGGTACCTTTCGAACTGCCCGGTCTGGATATCTGGAACTGGAATGCTGCGGAAATCCCGCCCCACGAGAAGGTGAACCTGAAACGCGACGCATCCCACACCTATCCGGCCCAGGTCCTCGCACCCGGCAAACTGAAGCTCCTCAATGACTGCAAGTTGACGCGTTATTCCCAGGGAAACCGCGGAGACGCTTCCTACAATCTCGCTGTCCGCATCCTGGATCCTGTCCGGAGCCAGTGGGACTACCAGAATCCCGTCTCCGTGAGTGTGGAAGGCCCTGCCGGGAGCAGGGAGATTGCCCGCGGCGCCCTCTCCGACATCCAACTCTCTCCCCTGGCCAAATACGTAATCTGGTGGGATTACGCCCGTTCCGGCTGGTACATCCACGACATCGCAAAGGGTGACACCCGTCCCCTCGGGGCCGATGCCGGCGTGTGCTTCTGGGACCAGGAGGACGACCACCCCACCCGCCCGGAATCCTACGGCATGGGCGGCTGGGTTGAAGGCGACAGCGCCGTACTTCTGTATGACCGCTACGACATCTGGAAGGTTCCCACCGACGGCGGCACGCCCGCTCGTCTTACCGAAGGACGTCCTTCCCGGCTCACCTACCGCTTCCTCAACCTCAAGGACCGGGAGGAAGAGCGCCATATCGGCACCGGAGAGACCCTCCTTCTGAGCCTTTTCGACAACGTGAGCAAGGAAAGAGGCCTTTGCAGCGTACAGATGGACAAGCCCGCCAAGACCTTCCGCACCCTGGTCCGGGGCGGCTACACCTGGTCCGGATTGAAGAAAGCCAAGGACGCTCCTATCTATACCTATCTCAAGGGGAACTTCAACGACCCGATGGACCTCTACCTGAGCGGCGCCATCGGCAAGGAGGAGAAGCGACTCACCGCCATCAACCCGCAGAAGGACAACTATAACTGGGGTACCGTGGAGCTCTACCATTGGACAGCCTACGACGGCACAGCCCTGGACGGCCTCCTGTACAAACCGGAGGGCTTCGACCCTGAGAAGAAATACCCGATGATGATCTACTTCTACGAGAAGAACAGCGAGAACCTTTACACGCACTATCCGGTGCAGCCCAGCTGGTCCATCATCAACATACCGTTCTACGTATCAAGAGGTTATCTGGTCTTCGTGCCGGACATCGTGTACATGCGCGGCCTGCCGGGCGAAAGCGCCGTGAACTGCATCGTGAGCGGAGCCGAGTCCCTCACCCGCTTCCCCTGGGTGGATGCCGACAATATGGCCATCCAGGGTCAGAGCTGGGGCGGTTATCAGGTGGCTTACCTCATCACCCGCACGGGAATGTTCAAGGCAGCCGGAGCCGGCGCGCCGGTGAGCAACATGACATCGGCCTATGGCGGCATCCGCTGGGAGTCCGGCAGCAGCCGTCAGGGACAGTATGAGCAGGGACAGAGCCGAATCGGCCGCGACCTGTGGAACGGAACCGAGCTGTACATCGAGAATTCGGCCCTCTTCCGCCTGCCGGAGGTGACGACGCCGGTCCTGATCATGCACAACGACGCCGACGGCGCCGTTCCGTGGTATCAGGGCGTGGAGATGTTCATGGGGCTTCGCCGTCTGGGGAAACCCGCCTGGCTGCTGGAGTACAACAACGAGGCGCACAACCTCCGCGAACGCCGCAACCGGAAGGATCTCACCATCCGCCTGCAGCAGTTCTTCGACCATTATCTGAAGGGTGCACCCGAACCGGCCTGGATGCGCGACGGCGTTCCTACGGCCAAGAAGGATTATTACTTCGGCTACGAGGAGGCCCGCTAGAGATCCTCCAAAGCATCCCAGATTTGTTCTATCTCCCGGCGGTCTTTCTTGGTGGGACGGCCTGCACCGCGGTCGCGGGTAACGAAGAACGTCTCCACAGGGGCGCGGAGTTTCTCCAGTTCAGCCTCGGGAGTCAGGTTCTCGGCAAAATTGGGAACCAGTTTGGCGCCGATGCGCTGCTCGGTGGGCTGAATCACCTTGTACACGAAGGTGACGGCCCCCTTGCGCACGTTCAGGATGTCCCCCGGCTGCACCAGTCTGGAGGGTTTGGCGTTTACTGTGCCCACTTTCACTTTCCCGCCCTTGCAGGCTTCGGCCGCATCCGTGCGGGTTTTGAAGGCGCGGATGGCCCATAAGAATTTGTCAATCCGGACGTCTGCCATCACTCTACGGGGTCTGAAACGATGTCGTTGCTCTCGCGGGGATCCATCCGCACTTCCATGAGGAGGGTGTCCCGCTCTCCGGGAATGAGGAAGAAATCATTCACCTCGGCGGGGACCAGGATGAGTTCCCCTTTCTGGAGCCGATAATTTTCCCCATCGGCCTGAAGGACGGCGGCGCCCTTCAGGCAAATGTACAGGAGGAAGGTATCATCCTCGTCCCGGTGGCTTTTGAGCGCTTCCGAGAGGGGGATCTGATGGACAGTGAACTGGTCGGTCACCACCTCACCCTTGTGGGCCGGGATTTTCCCGCCAAGGTCAATCAGGTCGAAGGCCTCCTCCAGATGGAGTTCGCGATCGGTGGATCCCCAGTCATGCAGGCGGAACCAAAGTTCAGAAGCCTCGGCCACCTCCAGAAGGGTGACATCCTTGGCGGCATGCACCAGGCCTGGCTTGATGAGATAAGTCTCTCCCGGAACGGGCGTTACACTGTGCAGAAGACGCTCCACCTTGCCTTCAAGGCAGGACTTGTAAAACTCTTCGGCCGATACGGGACGCTTGAAGCCCAGATACAGGCGAGCATTCGGACCGGCGTCCTCAACATACCAGAGGGCGGTCTTGCCGAAGGCATCGTAACGCTGCTCGGCCGTCTCGTCGTCGGGATTCACATGAAGGGAACTGCGGCCCTTCACCGTCAAGCGCTTCACCAGCACGGGGAACTGCGTCCCGTACCACTCGAAGGCCGTCTCTCCTACCACACGCTCCAGATAGGTCTGCATGATGTCGCTGAGGGTATTTCCTTTGAGCCAGCCTTCACAGGCCATCGAATCCACGAAGCCCAGGTCGGCCAGTTTGTATTCCACGGTTCCCCAGGGCATCTGCTGCGTGTCCGGGAGGAATTTCATGGGGGTAAGTTTCTTGCTCTGATCGTTCATGATGCAAAGATATGAAAAAAGACCGGCATCACTGCAAATTCCAACCCTCCAGAAATACCTCATACGACCGGGCCGATGCTCCCGGGACCAGATAGACTGTCTTGGCCTGGTAAGGCAGCAAGGTAAAGAAATTGTCTGAATACAGTGTGCCGTGAATGGGATTTCCATCCGGGTCCCGCAACTGGAGCCGGTTGAAGAAAGCGATGCGGGAAGAACTGTTCTTCAGGGTCACCTCCACCCGGCCGTCGGCAAGAGTGTTCCGACTCATCTTCACCCGGGCTTTCGGCATGTCCTGCAGGGGCTCGAAGCCGGCGGTGCAGGGGCCGCTCACCGTTCCGGGACCCTCATACTCATCCCGGGAGCGCCAGTACAGATTCTCGGAGACGATTTTTCCGCCCGCATCCTTCAGGGTAAGGGCTATGAAGTGGACCGGAGAGGCCGATGCGGGGAACTCCAGCGAGAGGATATCACAGAGGGCCCCATCGGCCGGAACATCCACCGTCTTCTTCCATGTTTTCATGAGACGGCTGTCCAGGTTGTACAGACGGGCTTCCAACTGCATGGCTTTCCCGGCGTGGGGCGTGTCGTTCACGACGCTCACCGTATTCTTCAGGTAGTCAAACTGAACGTGCAGGGGTTCCAGGGAATGCATCGTGTGGTAGAGGGAAGCCGTGGGTTCCAAGTACCAGTCCCACATGCGGGCACAAACCTGTACGTTGGGGCTGTTGTGGTACCAGAACAACAGGCCGGAGCAGAAGCGGTCTCCGCTGTCCAGGCGGTTGTAATTCCAGACTTCCCAGATGCTTTTGGCATTCATGGCACCCACCAGTTGGCCCTTCCGCGCATAGTCTTCCAGGGAAGAAGCCTGCCCGTAGGCGTTCACCATATCCGTGTAGAGGCTGGTCATCCGGTGAAAGCCGTTTCCGTCCAGATAATCCCAGGTGCTTTTGCAGATAGGCCAAAGGTCCCGGGCCGGCATCATCTTCCGCAGGCTCTCGATGACGGGGAGCGTGGGCGCACCATACTCCGGATTGAACCCGTCCACACGGCTGCCGCGCTCGGAGGCCGTATTGGTATAATGCTGCATGGGATTCACCTGCTTGTAGGGGCTTCCGTCGTGAATGCCGTCGCATTCGGACTGCATTTGATAGGGGCGCGTACCGTCCAGTTCGGAAAGGAGTTCCCGGATGCCGGACATTTCCGAACTTTCATTGGAAGAAACGTAGAAGGCCACGGAAGGGTGATTGCGGATACGCTTCACCGTAGAAATGACATTGTTAAAGTAGATGCCTGCATCGTGCGGATGCCGGGTATCCCCCGTCATCCAGAACTCCTGCCACACCAGGATTCCATAACGGTCACACAGTTCGTAGAACAGGTCGCTCTCGGCAATGCCGCCACCCCAAAGCCGCAGCAGATTGATGCCGGACTGGTCGGTATAGGCCATCTCCACGCGCATCCTCTCGTCACTGGTGCGGAGCATGGCTTCGGGAATCCAGTTGCTCCCCCGCACAAAGATACGTTTCCCGTTCACGATGAACACTTTGGAGCGGTCCGGAGTATCGGTGGTCGTTTGCACTTCCCGGATGCCGAAACTCACTTGCAGGGAATCGGAGACCGCACCGTTAACCAGAGCCTTGAGTTTCAGTGTGTACAGAGCCTGCTCCCCCTTGTTCTTTGGCCACCAGAGGCGGGGGTTGGAAATATGCTGGGGGTCAAAGGTTACGACCGGAGACTCTCCGCGAAGAAGGGTGACCGTCTTTTCAAACCGCAGTCCGGCCTCGGGAATCTCGCCCTGAAGCAGGCAGGTGACAGGATCCGAATAAGCCGTGGCAGGGTTGAACACGCTCACGCTCACCGTCTCCGTAGCGGCATCGTAACGGGGATGGGCCAGGGCCGATTTCACAAAAGGGTCCCGCAGGGCCACCGGGCCGGTCTTGTACAGGCTCACCGGCTTCCAGATGCCGGTGTTGCGGTCCCGGATGCCGTCGTCAAAGGTGAAGTCCCAGCCCACCGTCATGAGTTGGGTGGTGTTCCAGCCAATCTGTCCGTCACCGCCGTTATGGTTCTCTCCGGGGGCGCCCCATTGTTTTTGCATGGTTTTTCCCGGCACGTCCACAGGATGCACCAGCACGGCCACGACGTTCCGTCCGGGACGCACGAAATCCGTAATGTCGATGTGGTCATCGGCAAACATGCCGGCCATTACGCTCACCAGATGTCCGTTCAGCCACCATTCGGCCCGGTAGTTAATGCCTTCCGGGTGCAGCCACAACCGCTCCCCATCCGCCAGCGGAGGCCGGTCGAATTCGGTCCGGAACCAATAGGTATAGAACGCCGGTCCCACCTCCGTGATATCCGGTATCTTATTCTCTGACAATTTATTGGTAACGCCATAGTACGGGTCCGGATACACGCCGTTTTCCACCAGGGAGGTCAGAACCGTTCCGGGAACCACAGCCCTCATCCAGGCCGATGCGTCAAACTGCGGAGAACAGAGTTCGCTGGCCGGGGCCGTCACCTTGTCGGCCCTTTCCATCTTCCACTGCGTAAGCGGCTGGGCCTGGGCACATACCCAGAGGAGCATCAGCCCGAAAGCGACGCCCGCTCTCCTGAACATGCAATTCATCATCATATCTTTACTCCGTTAAAGCGCCGTGCAATAATCTTTACAGGGAGGCCACAAGGATTTCTTTGATATCTTTCTCGGTCAGAGGCACATAGGCGTTCTCCAGTCCTTCGTTCACGGCAATGTGACGGGCCATCTCGTCCAGACGTTCCGGGCCGATTCCCACTTCGCGAAGGTGCATCGGAATCCCTATGCTCTCGAAGAATTCATAGGTGGCGTCAATAGCCTTCCGGGCAATTTCCTGCTTGGGAAGGGCGGCATCGATGCCGAACACGTTGATGCCGTATTTGACAAAACGGTCCAACGTGTGCTCACTAAGGATATGCTGCATCCAGCGGGGCGTGATGATGGCGAGGCCCTCGCCGTGGGTGATGTCGTAGTAGGCGCTTAGGGCGTGCTCGATGCCGTGACAGGGCCATCCGGAAGAACTGTTCCCGAGGGAAAGGATATCGTTGCAGCCATAGGTGCAGCAGAGCATCATTTCGGCACGGGCAGTATAGTCCTCGGGGTTTTCCAGGCACTTGCGGCCGTTGACCATCAGGGAACGGAGCATGCTCTCACAGAATCCGTCATTCAGAAGGGTGGTGTCTTCCGCGAAGTATTGCTCGATGGTATGGTTCATGGCATCGGCAATGCCAGCGGCAGTCTGCTTTCTGGATACGCTGAATGTATATGTAGGGTCGAGGAAAGATACCACCGGGAAAAGGAGCGGGTCGATATAGCCGATTTTGTCATTGGTGTCCGTACGGGAAATTACACCGCCGCAGTCGTATTCGCTGCCCGTGGCGGCCAGCGTGAGGATATCCACGATGGGGAGTGCGGCCTGCGCCTTTACTTTATAGGTGATGAGGTCCCAGGGGTCGCCGTCATAGCAGGCTCCGGCGGCGATGGCCTTGGAGCAGTCCAGCACGCTGCCGCCGCCCACGGAAAGAATGACGTCGATATGGTTTTCCTTACACAGGCGCACGCCCTCCAATACGCTGGGATCATATTTGGGATTGGGCTGGATGCCGGGCAGTTCCGTTATCTCAAAATCCTTGAGTATTTCTTTAACCCTGTCGTAAAGGCCGATTTTCTTGATGCTGCCTCCCCCATAGGTCAGGAGCACACGTTTTCCGAAACCGGTCATAACGTCGTGAAGTTTCGCAATTGCGTTTTTGCCAAAAACAAGGCGCGTCGGGGTCATGTAGTCAAAATTCTGCATAAGGCTCTATAGTCTGATGTTTATCCACTACAAATATAGTGAGTATTTTGGAATCCGGGAGGACAAAATGTATTTCGCCTTGACACGGACGGCTATCCTTGTGAATACAAAACGAAACCGGATCCCCAAGTGAATGAGGACCCGATTCTATTCTGTTCATTACAATTATTTCTTTTCCGGTAACTTGGTATAAAGCACCAGCCCCCGCACAGCGAAGTACAGGCAGACATCCCCCTACTGCTCGTCTATTCCGATGATGCGGCCCAGGCGGTCAACCCGCTTCTCAAAGCGGTTCACACCCACCACGGCAAGGATATAGGCCAGACCGTTGGCAATGATGCCGATGCCGATAATGGCCGATAGCACACCGGCGGTGACATCCAGGTTCTTGAGGCCGAAATAGCCCAGAACGGCAGCGCCAACACCCAGAAGCAGGAGCACCCACCACATAGGGAAGCCCACCTTCTTGTAATCGAAACTCTGAACAGCAATCACCACACCTTCAATCATCACCCAGATGGCAAATACCACAGGCAGGGAAATGGCCGTTCCCAGAATGTTGAACAGGAAGAAGCAGCCGAAGAAAATGTCCAGCAGGGCACTCAGCATGCGGGTGCCGCTGTTGGGGAGGAAATGCTGTGTCTTAAGGGTAAATACAAGTTTGGAGATACCCGAAATGAGCGTGAGACATCCCAGTACCCACGCTGCTGAAACGAGTGTGATGTCCGGTTTTGCAATGCATACGACACCCAGGATGATAAGAAGAAGCCCAGAGATACAAATCCAGATTTTAGTACTTGTTTTCATGACGATTATTAGTTATTGTTGTAATTCTTCACTCTATTTCATTATGCAAATTTAACCATTCTTACCGACATTCCCAATCCCACCGCACGCTCCGACCAAGCGTCCGGCAAGCCGGCACCAGTCTGTCGCTCGGACCATGCTCACACCGCCCTCCTCCCCGGCGAAACCGGGCCGGAAGGCGGTCGAGAAACACTGTTATTTTACAATAAAATTCTAATATGAAAAGCGATTCTAACTTTACGAGTTTTTACTCACGAACACCTTTGCGGCAGGATTCTTCTCGGCCCCTAATATTCCTCCTCGTTCCACATGAAGTCCTCCTTCGTGGGATAGTCCGGCCAGATGTCTTCGATGGATTCGTAGATCTCGGTGTTGTCGTCGTCCAGTTCTTCAAGGTTTTCGATGACCTCGTCGGGAGCGCAGGTGCGGGTGGCGTAATCAATCAGTTCTTCTTTGGTTGCAGGCCACGGAGCATCGTCCAGGCTACTTGCAAGTTCGAGTGTCCAAAACATAGTCTATAGTGTTTATTCTTTTAATAATCAACCATTTAAGGTGTACATATCTCAATTGAGGATGCAAAGATAGAAAAAAAAACTATATAATGGATTTTTTTCGCTATTTTTGCAATCCTAATTCGCAGGTTATCTGCTACAAAGAATAGACCATGGCGTACAAAAAGATAGAAGAATACGACGAAAAGACCACCCGGGAGATTGCCGGCCATATCGAGGCCATTCTGGGACTGCTGGGAGAGGATCCTACGCGCGAAGGCCTTCAAAAGACGCCGGAACGCGTGGCAAAGGCCATGCAGTTCCTCACCCAGGGGTATTTCCAGGACGGAGAGGCCATCGTCAAGAGCGCCCTGTTCCAGGAACCGTACAATCACATGGTCATCGTTAAGGATATCGAACTGTTCTCCCTCTGCGAACACCACATGCTCCCCTTCATCGGCAAGGCGCATGTGGCGTACATTCCCAAGGGGGAAATCACCGGCCTGAGCAAAATCGCCCGCGTCGTGGAAACCTATGCCCGCCGCCTGCAGGTTCAGGAACGTCTCACGGAACAGATTCGCGACTGCATCCAGAATTCCCTGCACCCGCTGGGCGTAGCCGTGGTCATCGAGGCCATGCACACCTGCATGTCCATGCGCGGTGTGCAGAAGTCCAACGCCATCACCACCACATCGGCCTTCTCGGGCATTTTCCTGAGGAGCGACAAGACCCGCAACGAGTTCCTGCAACTCATAGGCCGATAAAAAAAGCCCGGACAAAGCCGGGCATGAAGTCAAGCGGCTTATGCCGCTTTTTTTATTTCAGGTAAGCGTCCTGCACCACCTTTTGGCTACGGGCGATAAAGTCGCTCAAAGCCTTTCCCTTGAGCATTCCGTTGGAGAGAAGCGCCAGATCGACAATCTGGTGCAGCATTTCGTTACCCTTGGCGAAAGTCTCCACATCGGCCCTGT
>ONTQ01000069.1 GCA_900320795.1 uncultured Bacteroidales bacterium | reverse complement strand
TACCCTTCCCCCTACCTCCTCAAAAAAGGCTGCTACATGCCTTCCACGGACCTTATCGACATGTTCTGCCGCCTGGCCCAGAAATACGGCATGAAATTCATGCTGGGCCTTTACGATTCCGGAAAATACTGGGACACCGGCGACATGAGTTACGAGGTGGAAGCCAACAAATACGTCATCGACGAGGTTTGGGAGCGCTATGGCAGCAAATACAAGAGTTTCGGCGGATGGTACATCTCCGGAGAGATTTCCCGCGCCACCAAGGGCGCCATCGAGAGTTTCCGCACCATGGGCCGCCAGTGCAAGGAAGTATCCGGCGGGCTTCCCACCTTCATCTCCCCCTGGATTGACGGGAAAAAGGCCGTGGATGCCGCCAGCGGCCAACTGACCAAGGAACAGGCCGTCTCCGTAGAGCAGCACGAGCGGGAATGGAACGAGATTTTCGACGGCATCCACGAATATGTGGACGCCTGCGCCTTCCAGGACGGCCATATCGACTATGACGAACTGGACGCCTTCTTCTCCGTGAACAAAAAACTGGCCGACCGCTACGGCATGCAGTGCTGGACCAACGCCGAAACCTTCGACCGGGACATGCCCATCCACTTCTTTCCGCTCAAGTTCGACAAACTCCGCATGAAACTGGAGGCTGCCAAACGCTGCGGCTACGACAAGGCCATCACCTTCGAATTCAGCCATTTCATGAGCCCGCAGAGCGCCTATCTGCAGGCGGGCCACCTGTACGACCGCTACAAGGAGTATTTTGACATCAAGTAATATGAGCGGCAAAACCTATTCCATGGGATACATCGTATTCCTGTCCGTCGTAGCCGCCCTGGGCGGCATCCTCTTCGGCTATGATACGGCTGTCATTTCCGGCACCACCGACATAGTGAGCAGCCAGTTCGGCCTGGGAGAACTCGCCACGGGCTGGTATGTGGGTTGTGCCCTCATCGGCTCCATCATCGGCGTACTTGTCGCCGGCATGCTCAGCGATTTCCTGGGCCGGAAGAAAACCATGCTCATCGCTGCCGTCATGTTCAGCATCTCGGCCATCGGCTGCGCCCTTTGCTCCGGGTTCACCGAACTTGTCATCTACAGGATGATAGGAGGCTTCGGCATCGGCGTGGTATCCATCGTTTCCCCCATCTATATTTCCGAAGTGGCACCGGCCGATAAGCGCGGCACCCTGGTTTCCCTTTACCAGTTGGCCATCACCATAGGCTTCCTCCTGGCCTATCTTTCCAACTACCTGATTCTGAAGGGAACGTCCATGGCCGAATACTGGAGGCCGATGCTGGGCGCAGAAGCCATCCCGGACCTCCTGTTCCTCATCCTCATTTTCTTTATCCCGGAGAGTCCCCGCTGGCTGGAGGTTCGCGGACAACGCAAGGACAACAGCGAGGAGTGGAAGGCTCTCAAGGAACCCGGCATCCGCCTGGCCGTCATCGTGGGTTCCTGCATCGCCATCCTGGGCCAGTTCATGGGCGTGAACGCCGTGCTCTACTATGGCCCTACCATCTTCAAGGACGCCGGCTTCGAAGACCCGCTCTTCTCCACTGTCCTGGTAGGCGTGGTGAACATGCTCACAACGGTAATCGCCCTGCTGATTATCGACAAGGTGGGGCGCAAACAACTGGTCTGGTGGGGTGTCGGCGGCATGATTTTCTGCCTTCTGATGATCGGCCTCTATTTCCTGCCGGTCACGCATCTTCCCAACTGGTTCATGCTCACCTTCTTCCTGTTGTATGTGTTCTGCACGGCCATCAGCATCAGCGCCGTGGTGTTCGTCCTCCTGAGCGAGATGTACCCCAACCGCGTGAGAGGCCTTGCCATGTCCATCGCCGGACTGGCCCTGTGGGTAGGAACCTATCTGATTGGCCAACTTACCCCTTGGATGCTGGGGAATCTCACCCCTGCCGGCACATTCTTCCTCTTTGCCTTCATGTGCCTCCCCTATCTCTATATCATGTGGAAATACATCCCGGAAACCACCGGGAAGACACTGGAAGAAATCGAACAATATTGGAACGAAAAATAAGCCTATGAAATTTCCTTCCCTGTCCTGGGCCGCTTTTCTGGCCCTTCTGGTCTCCTGCAGCGGCGGTTACACCGAGCAAGATTACGGGCAGTTCACGCTTGTCTGTCAGAAAAATGGTCCGCAACTGGGATACAATCCCGCTTCCGGAATCTACCTTCTCAACCTCCACGGGAAGGTCTTCAAGGACTTGAACAGGAATGGAGAACTGGATTCCTACGAAGACTGGCGCCTGTCTCCGGAAGAGCGGGCCCAGGACCTTGCCGGGAAACTTTCCCTGGAAGAAATCGGCGGCCTGCTGCTGTGCAGCAATCACCAGTCCGTCCCTTCCGAAGGACGCGGCATCATGACTTCGGAAGTACAGTTGAGCGAGGAGCAGAAAGACCTGATGCGCAAGCCCTCCTTCGTACGGGTCCTGCGGAACTTTTTCCAGGCGGCCTGGAACGGAGAACCGTTCCCCGACCCTTCCACGGTTGACATGTCGGCACTTTCCGCACAGGAAAAGCAGTATCTGTCAGACCCCGGGACCATCACCGCCTTTGTGGCTTATATGATGGAACGGACCAACTCGGTGCAGAGTTACAACGGAACCTCCTTCTCGGAAAGCGGCGCTAAAGCCTGGGACATGACCGACCAGCAGAAGAAATTTCTGGGGCAGCACCGGATTCGCGGCATTCTCATCACTTCGGTGGAGAGTCCGGAGGTATCCGCCAAATGGAACAATACCATCCAGGCCTATGTGGAAGGGATGGGACACGGTGTCCCGGTGAGCATCCACTCGGACCCCCGCCACCAGGCTCCCTCGGACATGGAATACAACGCCGGCAGTGGCGGGACCATCTCCCAATGGCCCTCTTCCCTGGGACTTGCAGCCGCTTTCGACCCGGACCTGGTGGAGCGCTACGGGCACATTGCTTCCATCGAATACCGGGCCCTGGGCATTACCACGGCGCTCAGTCCCCAGGTGGACATCGCCACGGAGCCCCGCTGGTGGCGCTTCGACGGCACTTTTGGCGAAGACCCTGTTTTATCGGCCGATATTGCCCGGGCCTACTGCGACGGCTTCCAGACCTCTCCGGAAGGAAAACGAGTCAGCGGAGCCTGGGGCTACGAGAGCGTCAACGCCATGCTCAAGCACTGGTACGGATACGGAGCGCAGGAAGGAGGCCGGGACAGCCATTTCGCCAACGGCAAGTATGCCGTCTTTCCGGGAAACAACCTTGCCATGCACCTGAAGCCCTTTGTGGAAGGAGGAATGCATCTGGAAAAAGGAACCGGCAGCGCATCGGCCGTCATGCCCACTTACTCGATTCTATGGAACCAGGACCCGTCCGGAGAGAATGTGGGCGGCGCCTTCTCGGAATGGTGCATCGGCACGAAACTCCGGAAAGAAGCCGGTTTTGAAGGAGTTGTCTGCACCGACTGGGGCATCACCCTGGACAATACGGGCGTGGATTACACCGGCGGCGGTGAGCCCTGGGGCGTAGAGCAACTCACTGTCGCAGAAAGGCATTACAAGATTTTCCGCGCCGGGGTCGATCAGATTGGAGGTTCCAACAACGCCGGCCCCGTCCTGGAAGCGTACGAAATGTGGAAACGGGATTTTGGGGAGGCCAGCGCGCAGGAACGCTTCCGCGAATCGGCCCGTCGGATTCTCCTGAACATGTTCCGCGTGGGACTGTTTGAAAATCCTTATCTGGATGCCGCCCGCACGGTGGAAATCGTGGGCAACCCGGCTTTCATGGAAGAAGGATACAAGGCACAACTGCGTTCCCTGGTTCTCCTGAAAAATACGGACAACAGCGTGCTCCCGCAGACCGGGAAAAAGAAAGTGTACTTTCCCAAACGGCATTTCCCGTCCATTCCCGGACTTTGGGGCGGCATGTCTGAAGACCATTGGGATTATCCGTTCCATCCGGAACTGGTGGCCCGTTACTATGACATTGTGGACACGCCCCAGGAAGCCGACTTTGCCCTCGTCGGCATCTGTGGCCCTGCCCTAAGCGTTGGCTGGGATGCCGAAGACATAAAGAAAGGAGGCAACGGTTATCTGCCCATCAGCCTACAGTATAAGCCGTACAAGGCCACCCTGGCCCGTGAAAAGAGCATCGCAGGAGGACATCATACCGAATCGTTCACCAACCGTTCTTACAAAGGAAAAACCGCCACCACGCGCAACTACGACGACCTGGTCCTGGTACAGAAAACGAAAGCCGAGATGGGTAATAAACCCGTCGTAGTGGTCCTGAACCTGGAAAAACCGGCTGTCCTGGCCGAACTGGAACCCTATGCAGACGCTATCCTGGTCTCCTTCGCCAGCCAGCATCAGGCCATCCTGGACGTGGTCAGCGGCCGGGAGGAACCTTCCGGTCTCCTGCCCATGCAACTGCCTGCCGGCATGGAAACCGTTGAAACGCAACAGGAAGACGTTCCCTTTGACATGGACTGTTACAGGGATGCGTCCGGCAACGTCTATGATTTTGCCTTCGGCCTGAACTGGAAGGGAGTCATCAGGGACGCCCGGGTACAAAAGTACAGCAGACCGTCTTCCCGCTGAAGGTAAACTCCCAGGTACCGGACACCAGTTCAAAACTGGCCACCCGAAGGCCGTTCCGCACGGTAAATCCACAGAACACTGCTCCCTCACAGGGGGCAGTTTCTGTCGTATTCCCGACCACGGGAAGATACAAAGTAGCCGAGGTGTTGGCCGGAATGGTGCAGCGGTACGTCTTTATGACGCCCTCACTGGCCGTCCAGGCGCTTCGAATGGTGCCGTACGCAGAATCAAAACTGCCTTCCAGCGCCGTATAATCGGCCCCGGCGGAAGGCTGAAGCACAAAATGCCGATAACCGGCCTCGCCTTTTTCGTGGTCATTGGTTATCCCCAGTTGATATTCATACATCCACTCTCCCACCGAACCCAAGGCAAAATGATTGAAAGAGTTCATGCCGTTCTCGGTCTGGGCGGCAAAAGCCGTATCCCGTGAATTCCAACGTTCCCAAACCGAGGTGGCTCCCTGGGTGACGGGATAAAGCCAGGAAGGATAAGCGGTATTGCATATCATCCGGTATGCTTCCTGAGCATAACCGTTTTCGCTCAGGGCCGGAAGCAGATTGGGGGTGCCGGAAAAGCCGGTAGTTACGGTGTATGGGCCAAAACCGTGTCCCGGGTCGCGGACCAGCGAAGCAAGGTGCGCGGCCGCCCGGGCACGGTTTTCTTCATTGAAAGCGTGGAAGTTGAGCGGAGTGGCATAGGAAGACTGCGTATGGACAATCTCTCCCGTGAAATCGCGGGTCATTCCCGTTTCCGGATCCACGAAACAGCGGTTCCAGTCCTCCACGGCATGGTCATGGCGTTCCCGCAGAGTACGGGCTTCGGCATGCCGGCCAATCGCATCGGCCATGATGGACACCACTTCCATCATCCGGATATAGATGGCGTTGTTCAGCAGTTCACGCGGAGTCCGGTCATCCAGGGCCAGATGATCGGCAAGGCCGTCGGTCTTGGTGGACAGATAAGGATAGTCCTTGTTGGCATAGAAAGCCATGCCGTTGAGCCAGTCCATCATGGTGTCGAAGTTCTCTTCCACCACCCGGGTGTCCCCATATTGGATGAACAGTTGCCAGGGAACCTGGCACACAGCGGCACTCCAGGTGGTTCCCCAGGAAAAAATCGTGTCATCGGCCTTGACGAAGGTGGGGACCGTAGAGCCGATGCCTCCCGGGACATCCACATCGTCGCCAATTCCCTGGTCGGCCCTGAGCGAAACCATCCATTGCCGGAAGAAATTCTGCACATCCGCATGGTAGGTGCCCGTTCGCGTGTACACCTGGGCATCTCCCGTCCATCCCATCCGTTCATTGCGCTGGGGGCAGTCCGTGGGAATGGTCAGATAATTGCCCAACTGGCTGCGTTGCAGATTGCGGAACAATTGGTTCACAAGAGTTCCGGTACGGTTTCCGTCCGAAGTGGTGGCCCGATAAGTTCCCGTCGGAACCTGGCAGGAAGAGAGCACGAGCCCCTTCACATTCCCGGGAGGAAGCGCTCCCTCGTGCGAAGGGATATACACCTGGATGTACTGATACCCCCGGAAAGTCTTGCTGGGACGGATGGTAACCGCTTCACTGCCAGCAGCCGTATAAAAGTCGGCGTCCAGGGCTGCGCGATTGCTCTCGAACAGGATATGTCCGGCCACATTGCGTCCTTTCCGGCCGAAACGGCTGATATACTCTTTTGAATCCCCTTTCAGGCCCGGGTACAACTGTTCTCCATAAGTCAGGATTACGGTCTCCCCTTCCTTGAGCCATCCGGCCGGGATGGAAATTTCCGGCACGCCCACCATATTCACCCCCATATCGTATATATGGGTATGGGCATCGGATGCCGGCATAATCCGCCGGGCCGTCAACACTTCCCGAACTTTTACGGGTTCATCATACCGGGCTGTGAGCGAGAAATCAATCCACTCGCGGGGAGCAATCACCTGGGCAGAAGCCCAGTCCCTGTCGTCAAATCCGGGCCGATTCCAACCCGGCGTTTCCTTGCGGGCATCGTAACGCTCCCCCTGAAAAAAACTGCCCAGGCGCAGCGGCCCGTCATTAAACGCTTTCCAGGTTTCGGGACTGGTCACAATGTCCTCCCGGCTCCCGTCCTCGTAGAGGATGGACAGGCGCGAGAGCAAGGCCGGATAATCACCGAAAAAATTGAAATTGGAGGCCACAAAAGTCATATAGCCACTGTACCATCCTCCGGCAAGCGAGGCCGACAAGGCGTTCTCTCCCTCCTGCAGCATTTCGGTGACGTCGTACTTCTGGTAGCCCAGGACCTCCCGGTACTGGCTGTTTCCGGGAGCGAACCAGGCGTCGCCTACGTGTTCCCCATTCAGAAACAAGTCATAGATTCCCATGCCGGATGCGTACAGACGGGCTTCCTTCACTTTTCCCCGCGTCCGGAATTCGGTTCTCAACTGGGTCTCGGCTCCGTGGGAAGGATCGGCCCAACCTTGCAGTTTTGCGGGTCCGGGATTGCTGACACAAATCCGGTTCCCTTCTGCATGAACACCAGGAATCTGCTCGAAAATACCATAATACCGGTTGTCAAAGGCCAGACGATCCTCGCTCTCACCGGCATTGAGAATCCTGTAATCCGAATACACGACTTCGCTCCCGGGCTCTGCCGAAAATCCCACCTGTGCCAGATTGGGGAAAGAAATATGGTTTCCGCCGCTCCCCAACTCATTCAACACGACCGGGCCTGAAACGGTAAGCAGTTCTCCGTCAAGGGAAAGAGTCATTTCACTGTTATCCACCTGGAGCGACAGAAAATGCTCTGCCCCTTCCGTTGAAACCGCATGACCGGGTTTCAAGGTAGCCAGGGGTCTGTCCTTTGTATCTCCGGGGAAGTAACCTACCCGGTATATCCTGACCTCCGGGATATCCGGTTCCACCTCCACCTGAATATAACTTTCCTTTGAGGCCACGGCAAAACAGTTCTGGAAAGCATTTTGAAGCCGAAAATCATCGGCCCCCAGAATCAGGCTCGCTTTCCTGCCCTTGAGGATTTTAATACGGGTCTCTATCACAAAGAGACACTGGGAGGCTGCATCCAATGTGATTTCCCTGGAGCCAATCCACTGCGCACCCTTCCACGCCCTGGGACGCGTACTCATGAGGCCGGTCTCGAAACGGGTGTCGCAGTGATAGGGAATGTCGTTTTTATCCCAGACTGTCAACTGTACACGATATCCTTTTTCCGGCTGGAGGGCGACTCCCCGGTAGGGAATGTCAATAGAGCAGTCACTCAGAACCTTGCCGGTATTCCATAGTTCCCCTCCGTCCACCTCACGAATCAGCACCAACTGATAGGCCGTCTGCTTCTGTCCCCGGAGATCGGAATCCATCTTCCAGCCGAAGAGCGGATGCCGGTCTTCTACGGCAATCGGCTCCTTCTCATGCTGAACCCGAAAATCACGAATAACGGTGTAAGCAAAGCCGAAACGGCTCCAGAGCAGAAGGGCCAAAAGGCAGGTCAAGTATCTTTTATTCATAGCACAGAGGTCATTGTATGCGCTAAGATACCTTATTTCCCGCTATTATCAAAATGCCCCGGGGGTACAAAAAAAACCTCCGGAAATCATCCGGAGGTTTTATTCACATCTGAGCGGAGGAGAAACTACTCTGCCACAACATTGAATTTGAAGGTACCCTTGATGGCCTTGTAAATCTTTACAGCGGCCTCATACTCACCCAGTTCCTTCACCTCACCGGCGAGGATGGTGATGTCCTTCTTGTCAATGTTCAGACCCTTGGCATTGAGAGCCTCTGCGAGGTCCATGGTGGTGACACTGCCGTAGAGTTTGCCGCTCTCGGACACTTTCACCTTAACGAGCTTGGCCTCTTTGTGGGCGCGCTGACGAAGGGTCTCTGCATGCTGCTTCTTCACGGACTCGGTTGCGACAGTGGCGAAGCCCTGAGGTACCAGGTAGTTCATGGCATAACCGGCCTTTACTTTTACGATCTCACCGGCGTAGCCCAGGTTGGCTACATCTTTCTTGAGCAAAATTTCCATAAGGCAGATTATTTAAGGAGGTCAGTTACATACGGGAGAAGAGCAAGGGAACGGGCACGCTTGATGGCCTTGGCAACCTTGCGCTGGAACTTGAGGGAAGTGCCGGTGATGCGGCGAGGGAGAATCTTACCCTGCTCATTGAGGAACTTCTTCAGGAACTCAGGATCCTTGTAATCAACATACTTGATACCGGCCTTCTTGAAACGGCAGTATTTCTTCTTGCGAACCTCCACGGTCGGGGGATTCAGATAGCGGATTTCTTTATTTTCGTTTGCCATAATTGTATCCTCCTAAATTATTCAACAGCAGGAACTTCCTCGGCAGCAGGAGCAGCCTTGGCAGCCTTGTTGGTGCGACGCTTTTCTGCATAAGCCACTGCATCTTTGTCAAGAGCGACAGTGAGGAAGCGGATGATGCGTTCGTCACGGTGATACTGGGTTTCGAGGGTGGCAACGAACTGACTGTCGGCCTTGAACTCGATCAGGTAATAAAAACCTGTGGTCTTGTGCTGGATGGGATAAGCGAGCTGGCGCAGGCCCCAATCCTCCTGGTACACAACCTCACCGCCATTGTCGGTGATGAGCTTGACGTACTTGGCAACCGCTTCCTTCATCTGGGTGTCAGACAAA
>ONTQ01000179.1 GCA_900320795.1 uncultured Bacteroidales bacterium | reverse complement strand
CGTCGATGTGGATTTTGGTGAGCTTCTGGCGATGGCCATTGAGCGTCTGGAAACCCTTGCGACGGATTTTCTTGAATACGAGCACTTTCTTTGCTTTGGCATCGTCATCCAGGACGGTGGCTTTCACAACGGCTCCTTCTACATACGGAGTACCGACCTTCACGGCACCCTCATTGTCCACGAGGAGCACTTTGTCGAACTCTACGGATTCTCCGTTTTTCGCAGCGAGGCGATTGACGAAGATGTCCATGCCAGCCTCTACTTTAAACTGCTGGCTTGCAATGTCAACGATTGCGTACATTGTAAAAAACTTGTTAAAAGTTTGGACCGTAAGCGCCTGCCCTTGGCGGCAGGTCTTGCTAAAGCTTAGCGGTCATCTCAAAAAATGGACTGCAAAGATACGAATAATTCTCAGAATCACAAATTTTTCTGTCCAAAAACTACCGCACCTCGCCGGGCTGCCGGCCAAAGAGTTCCTTGTAGCACTTGGAGAAATAGGACGGCGTGGCAAAACCTACGGCGTAAGCTATTTCCGCCACGGTTTTGTCCGTGGTTTTGAGGAGGTTGTCGGCCGCTTTGAGGCGGGTGATGCGAATCAGTTCCACCGGTGAATAGCCCGTGAGGGCCTTTACTTTCCGGTACAGCTGGACGCGGCTCAGGCCCAGCTCGGAGCCCAGCTGCTCCACATTCAGGTCTTCATCGGCCAGATGAGCCTGCACACGGGCCCGGAAACGGGACAGGAAGTCGTTTTCCCGTGGTTTGGCGGCGGCGCTTTCCCCGGTATCCAAATAGTGCTCCTTCAGGAGGATGCGGCTCTTGAGAAGATTGCCGATCCGGGAGAGCAACACCTTTTCGCTGAAGGGTTTGGAGATGTAGGCATCGGCCCCGGAATCGTAACCTTCCGCCCGCTGCTCCTCCAACGATTTGGCCGTGAGCAGGATTACCGGGATGTGGCTGGTGGGAAGTTGTTCCTTCAGGGCTTTGCACAGGCTGAGGCCGTCCATCACGGGCATCATGATATCGCTGACCACCAGGTCCGGCAGTTCCTTCAGGGCTTTTGCCAGGGCCTCCTGTCCGTCGCAGGCGGTCAGGATGCGGTAGTCTCCTTCCAAAAGGGAGGCGATGAAGTGCCTCAGGTCTGCATTGTCATCCACCACCAGGATGGAGGGACGGTCCGTATCCGTCACCCGCTGGGCGGCTTCGCTGCGGGAGCGGTCTTCGCGGGAGTAAACTTCTTCAAAAGTCTCGGTGTATGCGCCGGCATCTTCGCTTTCCTTCAGCTTGGCACCTTTCTGTGTCAATGGAAGGCGGACCAGGAAGCGGGTTCCTTGCCCAAGGACGCTGCTTACGGAGACGGTGCCGCCATGGAGTTCAGAGACGGCTTTGACCAGCGCCAGGCCGATTCCGGTTCCGGAGGACGGCTCGGAGGCCTGGTAAAAACGGTCGAAGATGTACGGAAGCTTGTCCTGGGGGATGCCCTCGCCGTCGTCTTCCACCTTCAGGACGGCATCCTGCCCTTCCTGAAGGACGGATACGGTGATGGTGCCGTCTTGGGCGGTATGCTTGATGGAATTGCCCAGCAGGTTGAAGAGGATGCGCTCCAGCAGGCGCATGTCGGCCTCAATCATCAGCGTGTCTTCCCCTTCATAACGGAGGGTCCGGGTAGAGCCCGAAAAACCGTTCATCCACTCCTTCACGGCGGCAGGGAAATTGAAGCGGGACACTTCCAGCGGCATATTGCCGCTTTCTATCTTTCTGAAATCCAGGATGTTGTTTACCAATTGGCGAAGGATGTCCACGTTGCGGCGGACCATCTGGAGGCTTTGCTTCTGCGGCTGTCCCAACTGCCCGTCTTCCAAGATGTGCTCCAAGGGCCCGGCTACCAGCGTAAGCGGGGTGCGGAGGTCGTGGCTCACGGAAGTGAAGAAGTCCAGCTTGGCCTGGGTGTTTTCTTCCAGCTGTTGTTTGAGCTGGCTGGTAGTGCGGTAGCCCCAATAGGCCTGGGAGGCCACGAGGATGAGCAGGAGGGCAAAGACGATGACCATCCACATGATAATGCGCTGGTCGTTGTACTGCAGGAGGAACTGGTCCAGTTTGCCGTTCACATTTTCCACCATGGCCCGCTGGGTGGCAATTTCATCCTCCTGCATCTTGAACATGCGGGCGTTGCGGCTGTCCACCAAAGCCCCCTCCAGGCGGTTTTCCCGCTCGTAAGGCCGGCCTTTCAGGATGTTCAGGGCCAGTTCCATCACCAGGTCTCCGCGGGTGGGGTAGAGGTAGGAAGCCGTGAGGACGCCGTCCATCACCTCCTGCATGCCGGCATCGGGAAGGGCGTCCACCCCGAAGAAGGGGATGTCTTCCGGATAGCCCAGGGCGCGGCGGGCACCCAGGGCCATGCGGTCGTTCTGGCCGAAGACGGCATCCGGATGCACGCCGTCCTCTACCAGTTCTTTCATGGCTTCGTAGCCGGATTCTTCCAGCCAGTTGCCGTAGGGGGCGGCCAGCACCCGGATTCCCGGATGCTCCGCAAGGGCTTCCAGGAAGCCTTTGTGGCGGTCATCGGCCGGGGAAGAGCCCTGCAGCCCCTGGATTTCCACCACCCGGCCCTTCCCGCCCAGCGCATCGGCCAGAAAATGCCCCATGGTGCGTCCCACTTCTACGTTGTCGGCCCCGATGAAGGCCGTGTATTTGTCGGATTCTATCTTCCGGTCGAAGAGGATGACCGGGATGCCGGCGTCAAAGGCTTCTTCCACGGCGGGCATGATGGTGATGGCCTGGTTGGGGGAAATAACCAGCAGGTCCACCCGCTGGTTCACGAATTCCCGGATCTGCTCCATCTGGCGCCAGCTGTTGTCATCGGCCGATGAAAAGCGGAGGCTTACGCCGTCCATGCGGGCGG
>ONTQ01000162.1 GCA_900320795.1 uncultured Bacteroidales bacterium | reverse complement strand
TGATGACTATTTCCTGCATTATCTACTGCAACGAGTCTTCGCTATTAATTTGTTTGATCTTAAGCATACATCAGCGAAAGAATCAGTCTTTGACTTCCTCCTTTATCTATTTCCACACTTCTTGAAACAGGCTGTACGTCAAGGTGTCTTCCGTAAATATGAGCGAAGGGAGTACAATGATTCTCGCGTCAGGGGAGTAGTTGACACTTCTAGGCATATTCATCTGAATATCCCTTTCAACGGAAATATCGCCTATAATTGTAGAGAGCATACATATGACAATGAGGTGACCGAATTAGTCAGGCATACTATTGAATTCATCAAGACGAAACAACAGGGACGCTTCATTCTTGAGAATGATGTAGATACCAAGGCAGCCGTAAACGCCATAATTATGGCTACTCCCGGCTATGCTGCGCGTGAAAGAGGATTCGTTATCTCACAAAATCTAAGGCCTATACGTCATCCTTATTTTGACGCATATCCGAAACTCCAGAAACTCTGCATCCAGAATACCCGCGACACGATCTGCGAAGGCAAGAAACTCAAGCTCGGCCATGAAGCGGAGCAGCTTGCCGTGGAGAAGGAAAGGACCTTCAACGAGCGAACGTCCAGCCTGAAAGCGTTCGACAAGCGGACCAACAAGATACGGCTGTATTACTGGCTGTCCATTGCCGGTATCGTGCTCTCGTACGTCCTGGCCGTGGTCCTTGAGTGGAAGATTTCGAAACACGACCTCGCCTCGACGATGTCGGTGTTCACGAACTGGTTCAGTTATACCATCTATATCCTCTACGCCATCTGGACCATCCTCTTCATCCTGTGGATGCGGAAACGGAAGCATGACCGCACGGACATGGATGAGCGGTACAAGAGCAAATTGAAGGAGCTTTCTGTCGAGATCGAAGGCAAGAAGAGGGAGAGCGGCATCATCCAGCTCAAGTCCCATCTGGCCGGCATGATCATCGACTCCCTTTCGAAGATCTCGAAGAACCTGTATGAGAAATACAACGGGATGAGATCGTATATCGGGAACCTTCGGGTATGGAGGAACATGGAGGCCGAGTCATCCAGGAACATGGTCCCTCTGGACCGGGATCCTTTCCTGACACTGGTTTCCAACGAGTGCCTCGACCGTTATTTCGAGACGAAGAAGGACGACCTGATCAAGGGGATTGATCTAAGCAAGATGTTCCATGACAAGTACAGAGTGTCCGAGGAGGACATCGTCCGTTTCAAGTACTCCCTGAAAGACAAGGTCATCGAAGAGTTGTACAAGGAAGTGGACGGTTTCTCGCTGCTCAAGCACATCATGCGCAAGCAGGCTTACCCGTATGTCAGCCACGAGTACATGGACATCGATGCGCTCATGCAGCAGATGGACATAAAGTCGAACCCGTTCGTCCGCCTAAGGCCCCAGGCCGCCTCTCGTGATGCCGACAATACGCACTGCAAGATGGCGTTCATCCATATGGACGACAACAACGACCGCCTGAACTGGGAGAATGCCAGCAGGGAGAATTTCAGCATGCCTCCTATGCTCTATCCGTCGGATTCCCCGTTCAAGCTCACCCTGCTCCAAATGAAGGGACTGAGCGCCAGCGACATCAGCATTCTGGACAATTAAACGTTCGTTATACGTATGAATATCAAGAAATTGATGATTCTCTTGGCCGGCCTTTTCATCCTTGCAAGTTGTAGCCGTCCCCTTGAAGACCGGATTGAAAGATTCGTAAACAAGACCGAAGCCAATTATGAGACGTATTCGGAGGAGGACTGGCAGAAATCCCTCAATGAATACCAGGCCCTGACCCAGGAATACAAGGACAACTATCAGTCCTTCTCCAAAGAGGAAAGGGATCGGATCAACCAGGCGCTGGGGAAATACGCCGGTATCCTTCTCAAAAAGGGAATCTCTTCCGCCGGCAATGTCCTTCAGGAAGCCATCGACGGCGCTTCGTCATTCCTGAAAGGAGTGCTTGAATCTGCCGAGAGTGAAGAGTAGGGGAGTCATACTGTCTGCTGTTATCTGCCTGTCCTGTTGCATTCCGTCAACAGGACAGACCGTTTATCCGCACGGAGCGCTACTGGACAAGTCCCTCATGGAGTTGCCCGCTGTCCGGAAGACGGACAACATCGTCATCCATAATGGATTCATCTCTTCATACAACACTGAGACCCTGATTCCGGACTGGGTGGCTTACGAGTTGACCGCCGAGGAGGCGCAGGGGACCTTCAGCCGTTCCGGCAATTTCAGCATGGATCCGTCTTTCACTGGCAGGCAGGCCATGCGGGAGGACTACAGCAACAGCGGCTGGGATAAGGGACACCTGGCGCCGGCTGCCGATATGAAATGGTCCTCCACGGCGATGTACGAGAGTTTCTATTTCACAAACATCTGCCCGCAGAACCATACGATGAACGAGAGGAGCTGGCAGAGGCTTGAAAAGTATGCTCGGGATATGGCAGAGAAATACGGCAGGGTCTGGGTCGTGACCGGTCCCATCGTAGACCTGGGCGCGCACGGGACAATAGGACGCCAAGAAGTAGCCGTCCCTGATTCTTTCTTCAAGGCTCTTCTCATTCATGACGGAGAACGGTACCATTCCGTTGCCTTCCTGATGGAGAACAGTTCGAAATATCAGTCCATCAAATCCTGTTATCTGACTGTCAATGAGCTGGAACTCTTCCTTGACAGAAACCTGTTCTGCAATCTGCCAAGACGGATTCAGGAGGACATAGAAAACAAGGTAGACAAGAAGTTCTGGACGCTTGAGTAACGTCCGTTGTCTTATGGCAACAAGCCTCCGGTCGAATCTACGGACTGGAGGCTTGTTCATTAACCACAGATATAGTCATCTGGCAGATTAATCGCAGCTAAGGCAGTTTCAGTAAATGCCCTAGTCATCGGGCTCAGGCATCAAGGGCTTTTTCTTGTGTCCGGATGCTCGGCTGATGTTTTTAAAAAGCCCGAATCAATGTCCAAATATTGCTTCGCAGACAATGAAAAGACCGATTAAACTGGATATTACAACGATAATAACAAACACAGGGATTGGTAGCCTCATGTCGTCATCTTCGTCAGTAATCGGCGATTTAACTCGTTTCTCGTATTCCTCGTAAGAAATCATGGCGTCTAAAACCGTTATGATTACAAAGATAATCTTAATTACCGGTTGAAAGGGAAAAGACGATAATAAAAAAAGGAGCTAAGACCACACTGGATCTCCGCCCCTTTCCACAAGTTTTGCTCCCCGGTACCATCAACAAACAACAATTCCCCAGGAAAAAGCAGATGGCCACTGAGATAATTTGCGCAGATTAGTATCGACCTTGGAGTGAGTGTGAAGTGACGCTACCTTACCCGGCATAACTCTGTTTTCAATTTGTTACACAACTTATCTTATGTTAACTAACACATTAGTCCCCTTATCAACTTTGAGAAAGGCCCTTCCTCACACGACCCCAAATTCACGGAGCGTAGGATATTCCGCCAAACTGTGTTATAAGGCGTCCTTCCGCTTGGGCGGCAGCCACCAGACAGACCGTCAGAAAGACCGACAAAAGGAGGATCCGTTTCATAGTTCACTGTTTTATTCTACGGTCAAAACACCAGTTCACGGGTTACGTAAGGAGACGGCCCGGCAGGGAAATCGACAGAAACCGTGCGGACCTCGCCGGAAGGATCATATATCCGGAGGTCATCCGCCGTACCGGCGTGTCCCTGAACCGTGACAATGAGTTTTCCTCCTTCCAGCCGGTGCCCGAGAATGACCAGACCCGTGGATGGCCCCCCGTCTTCAGCAAGTTTCCAGGCGGGAAGCGGAGCGGGGCCCTCTTCCAGGACGATTTCCACTTCTGCTTCCCCATTCAGGTCAAAAGCGGTATCCATCGTGACATAAGCACCGTCAGAAGCCGTAGAGAAATCCGTCTTGGCACCGTTTACCGACAGTCCCTTGACGACGGTCCCGATATTGAACGTCGGTCGGAAGGCAATCTGGAGCGGTCCGTCCGAGTGGAAACGATAGACGATACGTCCCTTTGTCTTTTCCATCTCAAACCCAGCATGGACCCCTCCGACGGCAAGTTGGTCGACCCGCACCGCATTCCAGTCGGCTGGCAGACGCGGAGCGATGGTCATCCCACGCCCCAGAGCATCCGGGGAAAAGCCGAGCATTCCCTCGATAACAGGCTGGACGACCATCGTTTCCGACCAGCATTGGAACAGGGTGATGCCCGTCGTACGGAACCCATCGGCATGGATCACTTCCGGGACCCGGCCGTGAAAACCGCCGAGAGCAGCCGTCAGGTTGCACATCAGATTGGTGAATCCCTGGTTGTACAGACCGGTCTTGTATTCCGCCAGAGACAGGGTACCGGTATGAAGCGGCCAGACATTGTCCTCGGAATACGCTCCATGCCAGGAGAGATACGTGGTATCCGACACCTGGGCCGTCCCCCAGTCCTTGTGGAAATGCAGACTGGAGAATTTATCAACGGTGGAAACGGATTTTTCCGGATCCGTATCTCCCATCAGGATGATGGAATTCACCAGCACGAGCAGTTCCTCCGCGAAGGTGCCGTCATCCCGCTTGCCATAGCTGTACCACCCTTTTTCTCCCTTCCAGAAATCATTGTTCAGGATTTCGGAGATGACCGCCCTTTCTCCGGAGTAAGCGTCCGCCTCCTTTTTCAGACCCAGGGCATCACACATATAGGAGGCCTCCCCAAGGGCTTTTTCCCATAGTCCGGCTACGACGAACTCCGTCCGGTTTCCAAAGAAATCTCCGCCTTCCAGCCACCCGTGGCCCACATTGATGTTTTCCGGCAGCCTGTCTCCGTTGGTATCCGTGGATGCACAAAAGTCCATTGCCCGGCGAATGTTGTCCATATGGTCGCGGATGAATGCCTTGTCTCCGCTGGCCCGCAGGTACTTGCCCATCAATACCACGAAGAAAGGAGTCGCATCCGACGCATCGTAATGGACGGAACCGCTGCTCGTCAGTTCGTGGTGGATTTTCCCGTCCACCCGCTGATATTTCATCAACAACTCGAGATTGTCCCGTACGGCCTCCCAGTCTCCCATGTCCAGAAAAGCCAGGCTGGCCCATTCCGAATCCCGGCCGAAATACCAGGCATAGCCCGGGCGGCCGCTCACCGGCTGTCCGCCGCCCCACCCCCTGCGGGAGGATGCATATCCGGCCATAAGACCGGTGCCGACGCCTGGAGTCGTAGCCACAAACTGGCCGGATCCCAGAACTGCCCAGCGATATCCCTCGTTGAAAACCGGATCCGGAGTCTCCACCTGGACGTGCCCGGCCAAATAACTCCGATAATACTCCGCGCCCCGACGAAGAACCGCTTCCGGATCAGCCGGAGCTCAGGGCATTCCTGGATGGCCCCATAGTTCTTGCGGGACTTACGGATCATGTTGATCATCTGGAGAAAGGCGACAGGACGACCGGTAAGCTGCTGAGACGCAGGATGGAGCACACCTATGAGACATTTACATGGAGCCAGAACATTTACGAGACCACCGGTCAGAGGGAAAATATACGTTTTGTTCCGCTTTATGATGTGCCGGATGAAGCATATAATGTTTATTTTGAAATGGAAT
>ONTQ01000008.1:3872-60127 GCA_900320795.1 uncultured Bacteroidales bacterium | reverse complement strand
GATATCGACCATTTGAGCAACCGTCGCGTCCGCACCGTGGGCGAGCAGCTGGCCAACCAGTTCTCGGTGGGCCTGAGCCGCATGGCCCGCACCATCCGCGAGCGCATGAATGTCCGCGACAGCGAACAGTTCAACCCCATCGACCTCATCAACGCGAAGACCCTGTCTTCCGTAATCAACTCGTTCTTCGGAACCAGCCAGTTGTCCCAGTTCATGGACCAGACCAATCCCCTGGCAGAGATTACGCATAAGCGCCGTCTCTCCGCACTAGGCCCTGGCGGTCTGTCCCGTGACCGTGCCGGTTTCGAAGTCCGCGACGTGCACTATACACACTATGGACGTCTTTGCCCGATCGAGTCTCCGGAAGGTCCGAACATCGGCCTGATTTCCTCCTTGTGCGTTTATGCCCGCATCAATGGTCTCGGTTTCATTGAAACCCCGTACCGCGAAGTACATGACGGCAAGGTGGACCTGAGCAACACGGGTTGGAAGTACATGAGCGCAGAGGAAGAAGAGAACCAGCACGTGGCCCTTGCCAACGTGAACATGTCCGACAATGGCGAACTCCTGGATGACCGCATCCAGTGCCGCCTGGAGGCCGATTTCCCGCTGGTGACCAAGGAAGAAGTCAACTACATGGACGTAGCGCCCAACCAGATGGCTTCTGTGGCTGCTTCCCTGATTCCGTTCCTGGAGCATGACGATGCCCACCGTGCCCTGATGGGTGCGAACATGATGCGTCAGGCCGTTCCCCTGCTGAGCCCGGAGAGCCCCATCGTGGGTACCGGCCTGGAGGAAAGGGTCTGCATCGACTCCCGTACGCAGGTCATCGCCGAACGCGAGGGTACCGTCACTTATGTGGACGCCAACGAAATCCATGTCAAGTACGACCGCACGGATGACGAGAAATTCGTCAGTTTCTCTCCGGAAGAGACCGTGTACAAGCTCCCCATTTATCGCCGTACCAACCAGAGTACCACCATCATGCTCAAGCCCCTTGTCCGCAAGGGTGACCGCGTGAAGGGTGGCGAAGTGCTTACCGAAGGTTATGCCACCCAAAACGGCGAACTTGCCCTGGGCCGCAACCTGATGGTCGCCTTCATGCCCTGGAAGGGTTACAACTATGAGGACGCCATCGTCCTCAGCGAGGAGATGGTCAAGTGGGACGTCCTTACTTCCATCCATGTGGACGAATATCTCACCGAGGTCCGTGAGACCAAGCGCGGCCTGGAGGAACTTACCTCCGATATCCCCAACGTGAGCGAAGATGCTACGAAGGACCTGGACAAGGACGGTATCGTGCGCATCGGCGCCCATATCGAGCCCGGTGACATCATGATCGGCAAGATCACACCGAAGGGCGAGAGCGATCCTTCTCCGGAAGAAAAGCTCCTCAAAGCCATCTTCGGTGACAAGGCCGGCGATGTGAAGGATGCTTCCCTGAAGGCCAATCCTTCCCTGAGCGGCACTGTTATCAAGACCGCCCTCTATGCCAAGGTCTCCAAGGAAACCGGCAAACGCGGTGCCAAGAGTGAGCAGAAGACCCGCATCGAGATCAAGCAGCAGGAATTCGAGAAGGCTGCCGAGAAACTCCGTGCCGGTTTCATCGAGAAGCTTTGGAGCCTTGTGAACGGTAAGAAGAGCGCCGGCGTGAGCGACCTCTACGGCGTGGAAGTGTTCCCGAAAGGTAAGGAGTTTACCCTCCAGGGCCTCAAGGAAGCGGATTACCAGAATATCTCCACGGCCAAGTGGTGTAATGATGCCAAGACTTCCGCCATGGTGCGCGAACTCATCGCCGGTTACTGCATTGCCTACAAGGAGGCTGAAACCCGTGCCCGCCGCGAACTGGACAAGATCAAGGTGGGTGACGAACTCCCTAACGGCGTGATGCAGATAGCCAAGGTCTATATCGCCAAGAAGCGTAAGATCACCGTGGGTGACAAGATGGCCGGACGCCATGGTAACAAGGGTATTGTGGCCAAGATCGTCCGTCGCGAAGACATGCCGTTCCTGGAGGATGGTACTCCCGTGGACATCGTCCTCAACCCGCTGGGTGTGCCTTCCCGTATGAACCTTGGCCAGATTTACGAGACTGTGCTCGGTTGGGCCGGTCGCGAACTGGGCCTCAAGTTCTCCACTCCGATCTTCGACGGTGCTTCCATCGACGAGATTTGCGACTATACAGACAAAGCCGGTGTCCCGAGATTCGGTAAGACCCATCTCCGTGACGGTGGTACCGGTGACTGGTTCGACCAGCCCGCCACCGTTGGTGTGATCTATATGATCAAACTGGGCCACATGGTTGACGACAAGATGCACGCCCGTTCCATCGGCCCGTACTCCCTCATTACCCAGCAGCCGCTGGGCGGTAAGGCGCAGTTCGGCGGTCAGCGTTTCGGTGAAATGGAAGTGTGGGCCCTCGAGGCCTATGGCGCCGCCAACGCCCTTCAGGAGATTCTTACCGTGAAGTCCGACGATGTGAACGGCAGGTCCAAGACCTACGAAGCCATCGTCAAGGGAGACCCGATGCCCACTCCTGGCATCCCCGAGTCCCTGAACGTGCTCCTGCACGAACTCCGCGGCCTCGGCCTCAAGGTCACATTGGACTAATCGTGGACAAAAAAGAAAGTAACGAATATGCCTGCTTTTAACAATAAGGAAAACAAGGTAAAGAGCAATTTCTCCCGCATTTCCATTTCGCTCGCTTCTCCTGAAGATATCACCGAGCGTTCCTGCGGCGAGGTCCTCAAGCCGGAAACGGTGAATTACAGGACTTACAAGCCGGAGCGTGAAGGTCTGTTCTGCGAGAAGATCTTCGGTCCCACCAAGGACTACGAGTGCTATTGCGGCAAGTACAAACGCATCCGCTACCGTGGTATCGTATGCGACCGCTGCGGCGTGGAAGTGACGGAGAAGAAGGTCCGCCGCGAGCGCATGGGTCACATCACCCTCACCGTCCCGGTAGCCCATATCTGGTACTTCAAGAGCGCACCCAACAAGATCAGCGCCCTCCTCGGCGTCGCTTCCAAGAAATTGGAATCCGTCATTTACTACGAAAAGTATATCGTAGTGAATCCGGGTATCCTGGGGACCGACGAAGTGAGCGAGGAATACCGTCTGCACAAGATGGACCTCCTCTCTGAGGACGAGTATTTCACCGCCCAGGACCGCCTGGCCGAAATCCGTCGCAAGAAGACGGAAGAGGGCCTGGTCTGGGAAGATGAGATGAACTTTGTAGCCAAGATGGGTGCCGAAGGCATCTATGACCTGCTCAAGGAGATCGATGTGGAAGAGTTGGGCCGTGACCTCCGCCGCCAGATGCGCGGGGAAGCCTCCCAGCAGCGCAAGACCGATATCCTCAAGCGCCTGTCCGTGGTGAAGTGGTTCCAGGAGTCCAAGGACGTGAACCGTCCCGAATGGATGATTATGAAGGTGATTCCCGTCACCCCTCCGGACCTGCGTCCGCTGGTCCCGCTGGACGGCGGCCGTTTCGCCACATCTGACCTCAACGACCTCTACCGTCGCGTCATCATCCGCAACAACCGCCTCAAGAAACTCATCCAGATCCAGGCTCCGGAAGTGATTCTGCGCAATGAGAAGCGTATGCTGCAGGAAGCTGTTGACAGCCTCTTCGACAATTCCAAGAAGTCGTCGGCCGTCAAAAGCGAGAGCAACCGCGCCCTCAAGTCCCTGTCCGATTCCCTCAAGGGTAAGCAGGGCCGGTTCCGCCAGAACCTCCTCGGTAAACGTGTGGACTACAGTGCCCGTTCGGTTATCGTCGTCGGCCCGGAACTCAACATGCATGAGTGCGGTCTTCCAAAATTCATGGCTGCCGAACTTTACAAGCCTTTCGTGATCCGCAAACTCATCGAGCGCGGTATCGTGAAGACGGTCAAGAGCGCCAAGAAGATTGTGGACCGCAGGGATCCCGTTATCTGGGATATCCTGGAGAATGTGATGAAAGGTCATCCGGTGCTCCTGAACCGTGCACCGACCCTGCACCGTCTTGGTATCCAGGCTTTCCAGCCCCGTATGATTGAAGGAAAGGCCATCCAGTTGCATCCTCTTGCCTGTACGGCCTTCAATGCCGACTTTGATGGTGACCAGATGGCTATCCATCTGCCGCTGGGCAACGCCGCCATCATGGAGGCACAACTCTTGATGCTGGGCTCCCACAACATCCTGAACCCTGCCAATGGTTCGCCTATCACCGTCCCTTCCCAGGATATGGTGCTGGGTCTGTACTATATCACCAAAGAGCGTCCCGGCGCCAAGGGTGACGGCTTCAAGTTCTATGGTCCCGAGGAAGTCATCATCGCCTTCGACGAAAAGGTGATCGATATGCATGCCCCCATTTACGTCCGCCTGCCCAAGGACAAGCAGGACGCTTCCCAGGGCACCGAGATGGTTAAGACCACCGCCGGACGCATCATCGTAAACCAGTATATGCCTGACGAGGTCCCGTTCGTGAATGATGTGCTGGGCAAGAAAGCCCTTCGCAATGTCATCACCAATGTGATCAAGCATACCGGTGTTACCCGTACCGCCCAGTTCCTGGACGATATCAAGAACCTCGGTTATGACCAGGCCTTCCGTGCCGGTATCTCCTTCAACCTCGGAGATGTCCTGATTCCGGAAGAGAAGACTGCCCTCATCGAGAAAGGCTATGCCGATGTGGAAAACATCAAGGCCAATTTCTCCATGGGCTTTATCACCAACAACGAGCGTTACAACAAGGTGATCGACCTGTGGACCTCCATCGACAACCAGCTCACCGCCATCGTGAAGAAGCAGATTTCTGCCGACCAGCAGGGCTTCAACCCGGTGTACATGATGCTGGATTCCGGTGCCCGTGGCTCCACTCAGCAGATTAAGCAGCTCTGCGGCATGCGCGGCCTGATGGCCAAGCCCCAGAAGAGCGGTGCCGCCGGTGCGGAGATCATCGAGAACCCCATCGTGTCCAACCTGAAGGAAGGTATGACGGTGTTGGAGTACTTCATCTCCACCCACGGTGCCCGTAAGGGTCTGGCCGATACCGCCTTGAAGACGGCCGATGCCGGTTACCTGACGCGTCGTCTCGTGGACGTATCCCATGACGTGATTATTACGGAGGAAGACTGCGGTACTCTCCGCGGCCTCATCGCCACGGCCATCAAGAACAAGGACGAGGTGGTGGAATCCCTGGGTGAGAGAATTCTCGGCCGCACCTCGGTGCACGATATCTTCAACCCGCTCACCGGTGAACTGATTATCGCCGCCGGCGAGGAAATCCGCGAGGACACGGCTGCCCTCATCGATTCCCTCCCGATCGAGCAGGTGGAGATCCGTTCCGTTCTCACGTGCGAATCCCGCAAGGGTGTCTGCGCCAAGTGCTATGGCCGTAACCTGGCTACCTCCCGCATGGTGGAAACCGGTGAAGTGGTGGGCGTCATCGCCGCCCAGTCCATCGGCGAACCCGGTACCCAGCTTACCCTGCGTACCTTCCATGTCGGCGGTACCGCTTCCGGTTCCGTGGCCGACAACTCCATCGAGTCCAAGTATGAAGGTAAACTCGCTTTCGAGGAACTCCGTACCATCGACCGCGAGGATGAGGACGGCTCCGTGAAGCAGGTTGTCGTATCCCGTATGACGGAACTGCGGATCATGGATGAACGCACCGGAATGACGTATTCCCAGTACGATATCCCTTACGGTTCCACCCTTTACTTCAAGGATGGCGATACCGTCAAGAAGGGAGACCTCATCTGCGAGTGGGATGCCTATAACGCGACCGCCATCGCCGAGAATGCCGGTACCGTCCGTTTCGAGAACATGGTCGAAGGCGTCACCTTCCGTGAGGAGAGCGCCGACGAACTGGGTACCAATACGGACAAGGTGATTATCGAAAGCCGTGACAAGACCAAGAGCCCCGCCATGCTCATCGTGGATGAGAACGGTGTGGTCCTGCGTCAGTACAACCTGCCTGTAGGCGCTCATATCATGATGAGTGACGGTGGCAAGGTCAAGGTGGGCGATGTCATCATCAAGATTCCGCGTGCCATCGGCAAGGCTTCCGATATCACCGGCGGTCTGCCGCGTGTGACGGAACTCTTCGAAGCCCGTACGCCTTCCAACCCGGCCATCCTCTCCGAGATCAACGGTGAGGTGCTCATGGGCAAGGTCAAGCGTGGCAAACGTGAGATTATCGTGAAGAACCGCAGCGGCAAGGAATGCCACTATGAAGTTCCTATGACCAAGCAGATCCTGGTGCAGGAAAACGACTATGTGAAGGCCGGTACCCGTCTTTCCGACGGCGGCACTTCGCCTACCGATATCCTGAATATCCTCGGTCCGGTGAAGGCGCAGGAATACATCGTAAATGAAATCCAGGCTGTGTACCGTCTGCAGGGCGTTAAGATCAACGACAAGCATTTCGAGATTATCGTCCGCCAGATGATGCGCAAGGTTCAGATCGGAGACCCCGGAGACACCGAATTCCTCCCGGAGGAACTGGTGGATAAGTGGGAGTTCATGGACCGCAACGACGAAATCTTCGGCAAATTCTATGTGGAAGATGCCGGTGACAGCGTCCGTTACGAGGAAGGCGATATCATCAGCGCCCGCGACCTCCGTGGCGAGAACGCTTCCCTGGAGCGCCAGGGTGCCAAGCTTATCGCTGCCCGTCCCGCCAAGCCCGCTACTGCCTCCCAGGTTCTGCAGGGTATTACCCGCGCCGCCCTCAAGACCGGCTCCTTCATCAGCGCCGCTTCCTTCCAGGAAACAACCAAGGTGCTGTCCGAAGCCGCCATTCGCGCCCGCGTGGACTACCTCGAAGGCCTTAAGGAGAACGTCATCTGCGGCCACCTGATTCCGGCCGGAACGGGTCTTGCCCGTTACCAGGATATCGTGGTGGGCTCCAAGACCGAGGCCATGGACATGATGAACGAACTCTAATCGTCGTCTGAGATTAAAAAGCAGACCGGTCGTAAGGTGGCCGGTCTGCTTTGGTTTTTACCCGTAGTCAGGGCTTCCTGCCGGGAAAGTATAATTTTATTTTCGGATAAAGATTCGTATATTTACGGTGTGATAGATAGCGTGAAATTTTGACGGACGGTTTAGTTATCCGCCATTATTTGGACTCAACCTATTGACTTATAAATTATTCTACACTTAAACAAACATCTTTATGAAAACGAAATCCCTTATCAAGTTATTGTGGGCGGGCCTTGTGTTTCTTGCATTTGCAGGCACGACGGCCTTCGCACAGGTTTCAACGGTCCGGGGTGCGGTTATAGATGAGAACGGAGAGGCACTTCCGGGTGTCTCCATCCTCGTAAAAGGTACCCAAGTGGGCACCATGACCGATCCGAACGGTTCCTTCGTATTGACAGGTATTCCTTCCGGGGCCAAAACCCTGGTGTTTTCCTTCATCGGCATGATAACCCAGGAAGTGGCTATCCAGCCCAATGTCAACGTTGTCCTCCAGGCCGACAGTGAAGCCCTCGAAGAGGCGGTGGTCACCATTGCCTACGGTGCGGCCAAGAAATCGACCCTCACCGGTGCAATCTCGTCTGTGAATGCCGATAAAATTGCCAATCGGCCCACTTCCAGCGCCGCTTCCGCCCTGGAAGGTTCCGTCTCCGGCATCCAGGTGAACAGCACCTATGGCGCTCCCGGTGAAGACCCTTCCATCCGTATCCGTGGTATCGGAACCATCAATGGATCCGCTTCCCCGCTGTACGTGCTTGACGGAGTTCCGTATTCCGGCAACATCTCAGACCTGAATCCGGCCGATATCGAATCCATGACCGTCCTCAAGGACGCCGCTTCCGCCGCCCTGTACGGTAACCGCGCTTCCAACGGTGTTATCCTTATCACCACCAAGAAGGGCTCACAGGGCCGTTTGTCCGTAAACCTGGAAATCAAGCAGGGTGCCTATACCCGCGGTATCAAGGAGTACGAACTCACTACGCCTCAGCAGTTCATGGAGGTCTCCTGGCAGAATCTTTACCGTTCCCTCCTCACCGGAGAAAACCCTGTTACCCCCGAAGAGGCTGCCGACTATGCCAACACTACCCTGGTGGAAGACCGTCTGGGCATCAACATCTTCAATGTGGCCGATAACAAACTCTTTGTCGGTTCCGAAGGCCAGTTCAACCCCAGCGCCGCCATCCTGGCCCCCTATGCCGAGGATTTGGACTGGTACAAGAGCACCATCCGCAACGGCTACCGTCAGGAGTATAACCTGAATGCCAGCGGTGCCACGGACAAGAGCGACTACTATTTCTCCGTGGGTTACCTCAATGAAAACGGTTATGTGACCAATTCCGGATTCGAGCGTCTTACCGCCCGTGCTTCCGTGAACATCCGTCCCGTAAAGTGGTTCAAGACTGGCTTGAACCTCACCGGCAGCCATCAGAATTATAACAATACCAACGGCGACAGCAGCGATTCCTACACCAACGCCTTCATGTATTGCCGTCAGATTGCCCCCATCTATCCCGTTCACCTGCACGATATTTTCACCGGAGAATACATCCTGGATGCCAACGGCAACAAACAGTATGATTCCGGCCAGTATATAGATGCCGAAGGCGTAACCCAGATTACCCGTACCCAGTATCCCGACCGCCACGTCGTCTGGGAGAATGAACTCAACAGCGACAAGTCGGTCCGCAACACCCTTCAAGGCACCTTGTACGCCGAGTTCTACTTCCTCAGGGACTTCACTTTCATCATCACCGGAGACTTGAATGTCCGCAACAATGAGAACTTTACCTACAACAGTTCCGTCATCGGTGACGGTAAGGGTAACCTGGGCCGTGGAAAGCGCGTGGACTATCGTTACAAGCGCATGAACTTCCAGCAGCAACTGCGCTGGAATCACCAGTTCGGCCAGCACAACGTGAGCGCCCTTCTGGGCCATGAGAACTATTACTTCAACCGCGATTATCTCTATGGCTACAAGACGTCCGAAGTGTTCCCCGGTAGTTCCAACATGAGCAACTTCTCCAGCATCACTTCCCTGGACGGGTATCAGGACAACGACCGTACCGAAAGTTACCTGGGCCGAGTCCGTTACAACTATATGGACAAGTACAATGTGGAGGCGTCTTTCCGTCGCGACGGTTCGTCGCACTTCTCCTCGGCAACCCGTTGGGGTAACTTCTGGTCCATCGGCGCCAACTGGATGATTTCCAAGGAGCCCTTCATGCAGAATATCACCTGGGTGAACAGCCTGAAACTTCGTGCAGACTATGGCCAGGTGGGTAATGACGCCGGTTCCGGGTACTATGGGTATATGGCTCTTTATGAGGCTGAAACCCATGCCAACAAGGGAGCCTATTACATTTCCAATCTTCCGAACGAAGAGTTGAAGTGGGAAACCGGAGAATCCTGGGGTATCGGCCTTGAATCCCGTTTGTTCAACCGCTGGAACCTGAATGTGGAATACTTCGACAGAGTAAACCGGGACCTCCTTTTCAGCGTGCCGCTTCCTCTGTCTGCCGGTGGTACCACCCGTAGCGGATCGCCTTCAGCATCCGTTCTCAAGAACATCGGTTCCATCTCCAACCGGGGCTGGGAAATCGAGACTGACATCGACGTGGTCCGCACACGCGACTTCTATTTGAACCTGGGCATGAACGCCACCTTCCTCTCCAACAAGGTGCTGAGCCTCCCGGAAGAGGTGAAAACCAACAAGGGCGGCTTTATCTCCGGTTCCCATAAAATCATGGAAGGCCATGACCGCTATGCTTATTTCATGTATACTTATGAAGGTGTGGACCAGTTGACCGGCCGTGCCCTGTACAAGTTCAACGATGAAGATAACTTCATCCCCAAGTTGAACGACAAAGGTGAACCCATGAAAGACGCCAACGGAAATTACATTCCCCTGTTCGGCTCCCTGGCCGATGCGGAGGGCAATCCCACCACCCTTGTCCAGGAAGGCAACTATGTTGTAATCAACGGCACTCCCTATGCGCTCAATACCGCTTATGCGCTTCGCGAGTGGCAGGGTTCCGCAATTCCCAAGGTATATGGAGGCTTCAACCTCAGCGCCGGCTGGAAAGGCCTTACTCTGAGCGCCGTGTTCACCTATTCCCTGGGTGCCAAGACGTATGACGGAGTATATGCCGGCCTCATGACCGCAGGCTCCACCGTTCCGCACAACTATCACAAGGACATCATGAATTCCTGGAAGAAGGCTCCTGCCGGCATGACCGAAACATCGGCCGACCGGGTGAATCCCAACGGCATTCCGGAAATCAACTCCGTGAACAGCAACTACAACAATGCCACCTCTTCCCGCTGGCTGGTCTCTTCTGACTACCTGGTTCTGAAGAACCTCTCCTTGAGTTATCAACTGCCCAAAAAGTGGGCCCAGAAGGTTTCCATGCAAGGGATTGGCATCACGGCTTCCTGTGAGAACCTCTTCACCCTCACCGCCCGTCAGGGTATGAACCCGCAGCAGTCCTACTCCGGCGGCCAGGCGAACTATCTGGTTACGCCCCGTGTGTACACCCTTTCCCTCAACGTCAGATTCTAGTATAAATGCAAGCGACTATGAAACATATCATTCTTAAAAGCATCCTGGCCCTTGCCGCCTGTCTTCTGGCTTTCTCCTGCTCCAAAGAGTATTTGAATACGGTTCCGGAAGATTCCACTTCGCCTGCTACCATTTTTGAAACCACCGGTAATGCCAAGTTGGCCATCAACGGTATTTCCCGTCTGATGACGGTGCAGTATATGTCCAACCAGGGCTACAATGGAGAAGGCACCATCATGTCCCATTATGGAAACTGGCCCGGCAACGACCTCCAGCGTTGCAACAACACCGGTAATGACTATATCATCAACTCGGACTCCCACGACCAGGTATCTTACTATTTTACCATCTTTGCCTGGTTCTACTATTACAAACTCATCAACAATGCCAACCAGATTATTGCAAATATCGGCGGCGCCGAAGGTCCGGAAAGCGAGCGTCAGTTTATCAAGGCTCAGGCCCTTACTTATCGCGCCTACTGCTATTTCATGCTGTCGCAGATTTACTGCTACCGTTGGGACGACCGGAATTCGGCCGTGAACGAGGGCGTGGGCTATGGCCTTCCGTACCGTGGAGAGACCGATGAGGATCCTACCGGCCCGCTGGGCAAGACCAAACTGGAAGATATCTATGCCAACGTGTACAAAGACCTGGACCAGGCCATTGAACTGTACAAACAATCCGGTCTCCACCGTGCGGCCGATGAATTCTATCTGCCGGATGTGGATGTGGCCTATGCCGTCTATGCCCGTGCCTCCCTCACCCGTCAGGATTGGGCGAAGGCTTCCGAGATGGCCAGGCTGGCTCGTGCCGACCACCCGCTCATGAGCCAGAGGGATTACATGGAAAGCGGCTTCAGTGTCCCCAACGACGAATGGATATGGGGTGTATATGACGCCGCAGACCAAACCCTCTATTACTATTCCTATTTCGCTTATCTGGCCTCCAACGGCAGTTCCGGCAACTGCCGCAACTATCCCAGCGCCATCAGCCAGGAACTCTACGACCAGATTCCCGAGACGGATGTACGCCGCGCCTTGTGGCTGGAGCCTACGGAGGCGGAACGGAAAGAATGCAACTCGGCCGGCCGCAGCACCAAGACCCTCTACAAGCGCGCCTTTGCCGAACATGGTGACAAGCTTTATTCTACCAGCGCTGTTTACATGTACATGCAGTTCAAGTTCCAGAACCAGGAGCAGCCCGGCGTGGGCAGTTTCAACTTTATGCGTGCTGCCGAAATGTACCTCACCGAGGCCGAGGCCCTCTGCATGCAAGGCGGCCATGACGCTGAAGTGCAACAACTTCTGAATACCCTCAATGCCAACCTGGATCCCTCCTACAACTGCACCAAGACCGGAGCCGACCTCCTGAAGGAAGTGAAATTCTACCGTCGTCTGGATCTTTGGGGCGAGGGCCAGAACTGGTTCGACTACAAGCGTTGGAACGAACCCATTGTCCGCAAGGCTATTTCTGACGGAGGTAGCTGGCACAAGACATTTTCCGGCACCATCGCCCCGGAAGCCAACTACAAGTGGACGTTCTACATCCCGCAGAAAGAACTGGATTATAACCCTCTTGTAAGAAACTAATATTCACAAAAGAAGGATACCGGGGTTGCCCGATATCCTTCTTTTTTTTATGCCGGCCGGTTTTTTACAACTGGATGGCTACGCGGAAACTCATGTCGCCGGGGTTCTGGCCGGCATACAGGTCCGTAGCGGTGACGAAGATGTTAATCACACCCTTGGCCCATTCGTAGTCCACGAAGGTGGTGTAGTAGAGGCCGTCCTCCGTTTTTTCCGTGCGCATGGCGGGGAGGGGAGTGGAGACGCCGTCCTCGTAGCGGCGGTACACCATGACAACGCCCTCGTCCACCACTTTCTGGGTGATTTCGGGCACCTCGAGGCTGGCTTGGAAGAAGCCTTCGTCGTCATTGCCGTTTTCCACATCCCAGATGCTCCAGTTGGTACTCTTGACGTTGAAGTCAATCAGCGTCATATCCAGCCCTTCCACGATGGTGTACTGCTCCGTATAGTACTCTTTGGTACAAGCGGTGGCGAGCAGACCTGCGGCCAGAAGGCCGATAAGAATTCTGTGTACTTTCATCTCTCTAAAGATTTATTGTTAATAGTTACTATTCAAAAAGCAAGCCACTCTCTCCGCCTGCAAAGTTAAGGAAAAAATTGCGTATCTTTGTGCGATTGAGATGTGAGTTATCATGAGACCTTTGTATCTGACCAATACCCTTTCCCGTAACAAGGAACTGTTCAAGCCCATCCATGAAGGACATGTGGGCATGTATGTATGCGGCCCCACCGTATATGGGGACGCCCATCTGGGGCACGCCCGTCCGGGTGTTACTTATGACGTTCTGTTCCGGCTCCTGAAGTTTTTGGGCTACAAAGTGCGTTATGTCCGTAACATTACGGACGTTGGACACTTGGAACACGATGCCGATGAAGGAGAGGACAAGATTGCCAAGAAAGCCCGTCTGGAGCAGTTGGAACCCATGGAAGTGGTGCAGTATTACACGGAGCGCTACCACGAGGCCATGCGTCTCCTGAATGTGGAATCCCCGTCCATCGAGCCCCGGGCCAGCGGCCATATCATCGAGCAGATCGAGGCCATCAAGAAGATTCTGGAGGCCGGCTATGCCTATGAAAGCAACGGCTCCATTTATTTCGACGTGCGCAAATACAACCGGGACCACCATTATGGGGTCTTGAGCGGTCGCACGCTGGAAGCCACGCTGGAAGGCACCCGCTCGCTGGACGGTCAGGGAGACAAGCATGCCCCGTACGATTTCGCCCTCTGGAAGAAGGCGGAACCGGAACACATCATGCGCTGGCCTTCCCCCTGGGGGGACGGCTTTCCCGGCTGGCATCTGGAGTGCTCGGTGATGGGGGCCAAGTATCTTGGGGAAGAGTTTGACATCCACGGGGGCGGCATGGACCTCATGTTCCCGCACCACGAATGCGAGATTGCCCAGAATGTAGCCTCCCGCGGCACGCAGGGAGTCCACTACTGGGTGCATAACAACATGATTACCATCAATGGGCAGAAGATGGGGAAATCGCTCGGGAACTTCATCACCCTGCCGGAACTCTTCAGCGGAAGCCATCCCAAACTTACGCAGGCCTATACGCCCATGACGGTGCGTTTTTTCATCCTCCAGGCCCACTACCGCGGCACGCTTGACTTCTCCAACGAAGCCCTGCAAGCGGCCGAAAAAGGCTACAAGCGCCTCATGCAGGCCTGGCGGGCGCTGGGGGAGGGGGGGGCCCTTTCCGGAGCATCCGCCGAAGTCCAGTCTGTTATCGATGCTGTCTTGGACGCCCTCTGCGACGACCTCAACACCCCCATCGCCATCGCCCATCTGTTCGATGCCGTGAAACTCATCAACGGCGGCAAACTGTCGGCCGATGACAAGCGGGCCCTCGGTGCGCTCTTCCGCGACGTGGTAGGCGGCGTGCTGGGCCTCAAGGACGAGGAAGCCGACGCTTCCGGCAAGGCCGAAAAGGCCCTGGAGGGTGTCATGGGCCTGGTCCTGGAAGCCCGCAAGAAGGCCCGCGAAGAAAAGAACTGGGCCGAGAGCGACCGTATCCGTGACACCCTCGCCTCTTTCGGCATCACCGTAAAAGACACCAAGGAAGGCGTAACCTGGTCACTTAACTAATTGTCATTCTGGACGAAGTGAAGAATCTCAAATTCATCTCTTGGAACGTCAACGGCCTCCGGGCCGTGGCCGGCAAAGGCTTTTCCGACATCTTCGTGGACCTTGATGCCGATTTCGTGTGCCTGCAGGAAACCAAACTGCAGGAAGGCCAGTTGGACCTGGAATTCCCCGGCTACCAGTCCTATTGGAACTATGCCCTCAAGAAGGGCTATTCCGGCACGGCTGTCTATACCCGCCACACACCGCTCAGCGTCCGCTACGGAATCGGCCTGGAGGAGCACGACCAGGAGGGGCGGGTGATTACGCTGGAATACGAGAAATTCTGCCTCGTGTGCTGCTATACGCCCAATTCCCAGGACGGACTCAAGCGCCTGGATTACCGCATGCAGTGGGAAGATGCCTTCCGCGCTTATCTGTGTGGCCTTCCCAAACCGGTAATCCTGTGCGGGGACCTCAATGTGGCGCACGCGGAGATAGACCTTAAAAACCCTTCCACCAACCGCATGAACGCCGGTTTTACAGACCAGGAACGCGCCAAGTTCTCGGAACTGCTGGCCGCAGGGTTCGTGGATTCCTGGCGTTTCCAGCATCCGGAAGAGGTGAAGTATTCCTGGTGGAGTTACCGCATGAACGCCCGGGCCCGCAACGCTGGGTGGCGCATCGACTACTTCGTGGTGGCCGAATCCCTTCGCGATGCCATCGTCTCCACGGAAATCCATAACGAAATCTTCGGTTCCGACCATTGCCCTGTGGAACTGGTAACGAACTTTTAACAAATGCTCTCTTTTACATGCGACTACACCCAGGGTGCCCATCCTGCCATCCTGGAACGCCTTATTTCCACCAACTTCCAGCAGGAGCCCGGTTACGGGGAAGATGTTTTCACCGCATCGGCCCGGGAGAAAATCCGTGCGGCCTGCGCCTGCCCTGATGCCGATGTGTACCTCCTCGTGGGCGGCACCCAGACCAATTCCACCGTCATCGCCTCGCTTCTTCACGACGTGGAGGGCGCCGTGGCTGTGGAAACCGGCCATATCGCCGTGCATGAAGCCGGCGCCGTGGAATACACCGGCCACAAGGTGCTCACCCTGCCTCCGCACGAGGGAAAGATGGACGCCTCCGGGTTGAAGGCTTTTCTGGAACGCTTCTATGCCGACGGCTCCTTCGACCACATGGTGTTCCCGGGCCTCGTGTACCTCTCCTTCCCTACGGAGTACGGTACGCTGTATTCCAAGGCCGAATTGAAGGCCATTCGCGAAGTATGCAAGGCGTATGACCTGCCTCTTTTCGTGGACGGCGCCCGCCTGGGCTACGGCCTTATGAGCCCCGCCTGCGACGTGACGTTGGAAGAATTGGCCGCCCTTTGTGATGTGTTCACCATCGGCGGCACCAAGGTGGGAGCCCTCTGCGGCGAGGCCGTGGTCTTTACCGGCGGTGCCCCCAGGCACTTCTTCACCACCGTGAAGCAGCACGGCGCCCTTCTGGCGAAGGGCCGGCTCCTGGGCATCCAGTTCGAAACTCTTTTCACGGACGGACTGTACTTTGAGATTGCCCGCAACGCCATCGAACGGGCCATGGACCTGAAAGCGCTGTTTCTTTCCAAAGGGTATGAACTCTTTCTGGATTCTCCTACCAACCAGCAGTTTATCCTTCTGACGAAGGAGGCGGCATCGGCCCTGGAAGGAAAAGTGGCCTACGAAGTGTGGGAGTATCTGGCCGATGGCCGCGCCGTCACCCGTTTTGCCACCAGTTGGGCCACCACTCCCGAGCAGATATCGGCCCTCGCCGCCCTCCTGCCCGCGAAGTAGCCTGGGCGGGGGTTAACCCACCAGGCCGATGGCGCCGAAAACGCCCAGGGAGGCCAGGAGCATGATGGCGCCGGCCAGCAGGACACCGGCCATGACGGCCAGGGTGCTCTTCTTGAAGTCCATATTCAGGATGCTGGCAGCCAGGGTGCCGGTCCAGGCACCGGTGCCCGGCAGCGGGATGCCCACGAAAAGGAACAAGGCCCAGTAGAGGCCGCGGCCGGCCTTGGCCTCCAGTTTTCGGCCTCCTTTCTCACCTTTTTCCAGGCACCATGTGAAGAACTTTCCAATCACTTTCCTGTCCTTTCCCCATTCCAGCACCTTGCGGGCAAAAAGGAAAATGAAGGGGACGGGCAGCATATTTCCCAGAATGGCAACGAGGATGGACGGAACCAGCGGAAGGCCGAACCCAACGGCATAGGGAATGGCTCCGCGGATTTCGATGAGCGGAACCATGGCGATGAGAAAAACCCAGAAATACTTTTTCATGGCTTACTGTTGGTTGGCGGCGATGAGCGCGCGGATTTCTTCCTTGGCCTCCCGCCAGCGGGGGATGTCGATTTTGGTGCCGATTACCTCCACCACCTTGGCGGCGATGATGGAGCCAATCTCTCCGCAGACGCGAAGCGGCATTCCCAGGGAATGGGCATACAGGAAGCCGGCGGCATAGGTGTCTCCCGCGCCGGTAGCGTCAATGGGCGTAGCGGGCCAGGGCTCGATGAAATGGTATTCGTCACCGGATTTGACCATAGACCCTTCCTTTCCCACCTTCACGACGGCAATCTTGCAGTGCCGGGCCAGTTCGTCGATGGCCTCGCGGGGCTCCATCTTGGTGAAAGCCTTGGCTTCCGACTCATTGGCGAATACAATGTCCACATAGTTTTCCACCAGGTTGTGGAAGAAAGCGTCGTTGGATTCCACCACGTTGTAGGAAGCCATGTCGATGGAAATGATGCAGCCCGCTTCCCTGGCCAGCCGGGCGGCCTTGGAAATCAGTTCCTGGTTCTGCACCAGATAACCCTCGATGTGGAAATAATCATAGCCCTGGAACTGTTCCAGCGAAAGATCTTCCGGGCCCAGCTCCAGCGTGGCGCCCATGTAATCGGCAAAAGTACGCTCCGCATTGGCGCCGGTGATGAACACCATGCACCGGCCGCTGGACTTCTGGCCGTACAGCATCTGCGCGCGAACGCCGTACTGCTCCATGGTGCTCTTGAAGAGGTTTCCCAGGTCGTCGTTGCCGATTTTCCCGAGGAAGCCGGACGTCATTCCGAAAATGGCCGTGCACGTAATGGTGTTGGCTGCCGACCCGCCGGGCACGTACTTGACGCCGTATTCCTTGAGGGCGTCCCAGATGCGGTCCCCGGTTTCCATGTCCACATGCTGCATGCTGCCCAGGGGGAGGTGAAATTTGCGGAGGAGGCTGTCGTCCGGAAGGACGGCCAGGATGTCGGTAAGGGCATTGCCGATGCCAAGGATGGATTTCATAGCCACATTCGTTGAAGGGTAACTCACAAAAATAGTCAATTTTTGCCGATTTTCCATTATCTTTGCCCACAGTATGGACAGGAAAGCAAAAAATATCCTCCAATACATCTTCTGGGGCATCGTGGCAGTGGTACTGGTGTATTTCTGCCTGAGAAGCTTCGACTGGAAGCAGTTTTCCGAAGCGCTCACCTTGTGCCGCTGGGAATACGTCATCCTGTCCATGCTGCTGGGGACGCTCGTTTTCCTGGTCAGGGGAAACCGCTGGCGCATGCTGCTCCTGCCTTTCGACCCCTCCACCTCTTCCGTCACCACCTTCAATGCCTACAATATTTGCATGGCCGTGAACCTGGCCCTGCCCCGTGCCGGCGAGGTTGCCCGGCTGGGCTATGTGGTGAAGCATTCCGCGACAGGCCCGGACGGGAAACGCCTCCTGAGTTTTGACAAGGCCCTGGGAACCCTCCTTATCGAGCGGGCCTGGGATGCTTTTGTCACGCTGGCCATGGCCGCCGTACTGCTGGTTGTGATGTGGAACAGTTTCGGTGCCTATCTCAAGGAAAGCCTGGCCTCCCTGGGCGGAGCCGGCCTCCTCTGGTGGGTGCTGGGCGGGGCCGTCGTCCTTGTCCTGCTGCTCCTGTATCTGGCCTATGCTTTCCGCGAAAAGGGCGGAATCTGGGGCAGGATTTGGGGCTTTGTCGAGGGAATCGGCAGCGGGCTCGGCTCCTTTATGAAGATGAAAAAAGCCTGGCTCTTCCTCGTGTATACAGCCGTGATCTGGGTCATTTACTGGCTCATGAGCGCCTGCATCGTCTGGGCCCTTCAGGATATCGAAGCCTTTTCCTCCCTCACGATGGCCGATGCCTTTTTCCTCATGATTGCCGGCAGCATCAGTTCCGTGGTCCCGGTTCCCGGAGGCTTCGGTGCCTACCACGGCGTGGTCTGCGGCGCGCTCTCCAGCATCTGGGGCATCCCCATGGGAACGGGGATGATTTTCGCCACGCTCAACCATGAATCACAGGTGATTACGCAGGCTCTCTGCGGCCTGGCCTCCTATATCCACGAAAACTTTTTCCGCAAGTCATGACCCGCCGCTTCGCCCTCATCGGCCATCCCGTGGCCGGTTCGCTGAGTCCCCGCATGATTGCCGCCGCCTACGGGGGCCGATATTCCTATGACCTTCTGGACTTCGAGCGCTTCGAGGATGCCTGGCAGGCTTTCCGGGACGGCTATTACGGCATCAACGTGACGGCTCCGTTCAAGCAGGACGCCTTCGCCAGGGTGGACGCCCTTTCGGAGAGAGCCCGCGCCACCGGCGCCGTGAACCTGGTCGTTCCCTGTGCCGATGGTTTCATGGGACATAATACGGATGTGGACGGCGTCTTGATGGCCCTGCAGGAGACGGGGGAGCCGTTTTTGCAGGCTCTGGTGGTGGGAACCGGCGGTGCCGCCCGCGCCGCTGTCTATGCCGCCCGCGCCTTGGGATGCGAGGTATGCGTGTGCGGGCGCTCGATGGAGAAGGCATCGGCCCTGGGCTGCCCGGCGTTTTCCTTCGAGCAGGCGCGCTCGCTCAGGCCGGACCTTGTCATCTACACCCTGCCCGGCCGGGTGGAAGTGCCTGAGGGATTGCCGTTTGAGGAGGCGACAGTGCTGGAGGCGGAATACCGGATTCCCCGTCTGGAGAGGATCCCGTGCCGAAGGTATATCAGCGGCCGGCGCTGGATGCTCTGGCAGGCGGCGGCCGGTTATCGGCTTTTCACCGGCGAAGAGCCCGATGTAGAAGAAATGATGCGGGCCCTGTAACTTTTCCGGAAAATATTTCGTAACTTGCCGATGCGCAGCAAATGCCGCGTAACCTTAAAACATTATATTATGTCACTGAACAAAGTCATGCTTATCGGTAACGTTGGAAGCGACCCCGAAGTACGTTACCTTGAGAACAATCCGCAAAATCCCGGGGGAAATGTGAAAGTGGCCACCCTTCGTCTGGCCACTACGGAGCGCTACCGCGACCGCAACGGCGAGCAGCGGGAAAATACCGAATGGCACAGCGTCGTGCTTTGGCGCAATAACGCTGACGTGGCCGAACGGTTCATTCGCAAGGGCTCCCAAATCTATATCGAAGGCAAACTCCGCACCCGACAGTGGACAGACCAGACGGGCAACAAGCGGTACACCACCGAAGTCGTAGCTGATTCTCTCCAGCTCCTGGGCAAGCGCCAGGACGGTGAGGGCGGTGCCCCCCAGGGCGGCTATCAGGGCGGTTATGCCCAGCAGCCTGCCGCTCCTTCTCAGCCTCAGGGCTATGCCCAGCCGGCTCCCCAGCCTGCCGCTCCGGCCCAGCCGCCGGTGAACCCGGCCTACCAGGGCCCTCTCCCTGCCGCCGAGCCTTCCGACGACCTTCCGTTCTAACCCTGCCGCTGGCGCACGGCTTCAAACAGGAGGATAGCGGCCGATACGGACACGTTGAGGCTGTCCAGCCTTCCCAGCATGGGGATGCGGATATGGGCCGATGCAGCCTTCCGCCACACATCTGTAAGACCCGTGGATTCCGTTCCCATCACCAGGGCGGTTCCGCGGGTCATATCTACATTGTAATACAGCGAAGAATCCTGCAGTTGGGCTGTGAGGATTTGGATGCCGCGTGCCTCAAGGAAGGCGATGGCCTCTTCCGAGGAGCAGGCGACGGTGGGAACGGTGAAAACGGCGCCGATGGAGGCCCGGATGAGGTTGGGGTTGAAGAGGTCTGTGAGGGGGTCGCAGAGGAGGACAGCATCGGCCCGGGCGGCATCGGCGCTGCGGAGGACGGCGCCCAGGTTGCCGGGCTTCTCCACCGATTCCAGCACCATGACAAGGGGATTCTCCGGGAGCACCAGGTCCTCCAGGGAGAGCGACTTGTATTCCACTTCGGCCAGGATTCCCTCCGTACTTTCGCGGTACGCCACTTTGCGGTATAACTGTTCCGGAATTTCAATGACGAATGCCCGGTCGGTGCCGGACATGACTTCATTGCCGTCTTGACCGGCAATCTCCGGGCACACGAAAAGGGTGTGCACATGGAAGCCTGCTTCCAGGCAGTGCTGCAGTTCCCTTCGGCCTTCCACCACAAAAAGCCCCTGTTCCCGCCGCGCTTTGGATTTTTCCTGCAGTAGCAGCAGATTCTTTATCTTGGGGTTCTGGGCCGATGTGATGATTTCCATCTAGAACTTCTCTGGACGCATGGTGGGGAAGAACAGCACATCCTGGATGGTCTCCGCACCGGTCATGAACATGGTCAGACGGTCTATGCCGATGCCGATACCGCTGGTGGGCGGCATGCCGTATTCCAGGGCACGCACGAAGTCATAGTCGATGTACATGGCTTCGTCGTCTCCCTTGCTCTTGAGGGCGGCCTGCTCTTCGAAGCGCTCCAACTGGTCCACGGGGTCGTTGAGTTCGGAGTAGGCGTTGGCCAGTTCCTTGCCGTTCACAAAGAGTTCGAAGCGCTCGGTGAGCGTGTTGTCATAACGGCAGCGCTTGGTGAGCGGGGACATCTCCACGGGATAGTCGATGAGGAAGGTGGGCTGGACAAGGTTCTTTTCCACATATTCGCCCACGATGGCATCGATGAGTTTTCCTACACCCATTTCCGGAGACGTCTCCACATTCAGTTTCTTGCACACTTCGCGGAGTTGGGCTTCGTCCATGCCCTTGACGTCCACGCCGGCGTACTCCTGAATGGCATCCAGGATTCTCAGGCGACGGAAAGGGCCCTCGAAGGAGATCTCGTTTCCGCCGATGGTTTTCCGGACCCCGCCGGTGGCTTCGGCCACCCGCTGGAGCATCTTCTCGGTGAATTCCATCATCCACAGATAGTCCTTGTAGGCAATGTACATTTCCACGCAGGTGAATTCCGGGTTGTGGGTTTTATCCATGCCCTCGTTGCGGAAGTTCTTGGCGAACTCGTAAACGCCGGAGAAGCCGCCCACGATGAGGCGCTTCAGGTACAGTTCATTGGCGATGCGCATGTACATGTCCACGTCCAGGGCGTTGTGATGGGTGATGAACGGGCGGGCCGTGGCGCCTCCCGGGATGGGCTGCAGGATGGGGGTTTCCACCTCCAGGCAGCCGGCCTCGTTGAAGCACTGGCGCATGGTATTGATGATGAGGGTGCGCTTTACGAAGGTATCCTTCACCTGCGGGTTCACCACAAGGTCCACATAACGCTGGCGGTAGCGGAGTTCCGGGTCCTCGAAACTGTCGTGGACGGTGCCGTCGGCATCGGTCTTGACGATGGGAAGTACGCGGAGCGACTTCGAAAGGACCGTGAGTTCCTTGGCGTGGACGGACAACTGGCCGGTCTGGGTGAAAAAGGCGAAACCCTTGATACCCACGATATCGCCGATGTCCAGGAGTTTCTTGAACACGGTGTTGTAGAGGGTCTTATCCTCTGAAGGGCAGATCTCGTCACGCTTGACGTACACCTGGATGCGGCCGGCATGGTCCTGCAGTTCCATGAAGGATGCTGCGCCCATGATGCGGCGGCTCATGATGCGGCCGGCGATGCACACGTCCTGGAAATTGCCTTCTTCCGGCTTGAAACCGGCGGCGATTTCCGCGGTGGTGGTGTTCACCGGATACAGCGGTGCCGGATAGGGATTGATCCCCAGTTCCCGTAATTTATTCAAAGACTCTCTGCGTCCCAGTTCTTGCTCGTTGAATTCTGCGTATGCCATGATAAAAATAGTTTTCTGCAATAAGAAGACAAAGATACGAAAAATTGCTTAGATTTGCATCTGACGATAGAATCGTTTTCCGGGAATCTGTATAAACGATATAATAACATGAAACCGATCATCACTCTTGTATTATCTCTCATGCTTATTATCTGTAATCAGTGTTTCAATAGAAAGTCTGAAAACACCCTTTCAGAATGTGATAACAATGTTCCTGACGATTCTCTGGTTATACACAAAACATGGGTTGGAGTAGATAGCGTTGCTGTTATTTATAGTGCGATAGATGCCTATCACTACATCTTCAGTTATTCCCGGAATCATTTGCAAATACACAGATCCAGTAATTGCGACCCTTTTCATAAATGCATTTCCGACCGTCACATTATTGATGAATTCTTAGACTATATCGACATCTTTTTTGTTACCAAATCGGAAACGATAGAACTTTCCAGAGTAAAAGGGGACCCTATCGTAACGGATTATCCTTCTTTAACCTTTACACTCTATTTTGAGAATGAACTTGTTAAAAAACAAAGCATCCAGTATGGAGAGGAAGGATATGATATTGAGTATAACCCTAAATTCGTAGCCTTCTACAAATTCTTGGATAGCCTTGTCCCAACCCCGAAAGGCTAAAGAAGAAAGGATGAACGAGATAAGCTCGCCATTGATAATTGACACGAATTCGTCAAATCGTTCTTTGTCATCCAACTTGGCAATGCTACCACCGTAAGGTACGGCAGGGTTTTCCAACAAAGTCATCCCTCTCGTTCGACAGTAGTCTGAAGGTGCAGATTATCCACTCTCTTCAACGCTGTAGGAGTGGTCGTGCACGGAAAGGGCCGGTTTGGTGCATGAGTGGCCGAAAAACAGGGCGTCGTGCACGGAAATGGCCGGTTTGGTGCACGAGGGGCCGAAAACCAGGGTGTCGTGCACGGAAAGGGCCGGTTTGGTGCACGAGGGGCCGAAAACCAGGGCGTCGTGCACGAAAAGGGCCGGTTTGGTGCACGAGGGGACGAAAACCAGGGCGTCGTGCACGAAAAGGGCCGGTTTGGTGCACGAGGGGACGAAAACTTTTCGACAGGCTCCATTCAACCCTCGCATCGGCCCGCTCTTCCATAAAAAGGGCGGTTTCATTGCAAAAGAGCGGGATTTTTCGTATCATTGTATGTTATTGAGCATATTATGAAAAAGATTCTCGTTCTGGCCGCTGCCATCCTGGCCCTGGCCGCCTGCCAACAAACCGTGCAGTATCATCCGGAGTGGACCTACAACTCCGTCGTTTACGAAGTGAACATCCGCCAATTCTCCCCTGAAGGCACTTTCAAGGGCGTAGAGGCCCAGTTGCCCCGCCTCAAGGACCTGGGTGTGGACGTTCTCTGGCTCATGCCCATGTATGAGATTGGAACCGTAGAGCGCAAGGGTACCCTGGGCTCCTACTACGCCATTTCCAACTACAAGAAGGTGAACCCCGAATTCGGCACCATGGAGGATTTCGAGCACCTGCTTTCCACGGCCCACGCCATGGGCTTCAAGGTTATCCTGGACTGGGTGGCCAACCAAACCGCCCCGGACAATGTCTGGATGACGGAAAAGCCGGCCGATTTCTACGAGCGTGACGCCCAGGGCAACGCCATCTGGGAATACGACTGGACCGACACCCGCAGCCTCAACTACGAAAACCAGGAAGTCTGGTGGGCCCAGGACGACGCCATGCGCTTCTGGCTGGAAAAGGGCGTGGACGGCTTCCGCTGCGACGCCGCCGGTGAAGTCCCGGCCGAATTCTGGTACGGCATCATGCCCGGGATGAATAAGGATTATCCTCAGGCTTATTTCCTTGCCGAGGCCGAGCGTGACAACCTGGCCGATCCGCTGGTCACCTTCGACGCCAACTACGCCTGGGAACTGCACCACCTCCTGAACGGCCTGGCCCAGGGCAGCAAGAGCGTCCAGGACCTCAAGGACTATGTGGCCCGCGACGCCGCCCGTTTTCCCAAGGAGGCCTTCCGCCTCACCTTCACCTCCAACCACGACGAGAACTCCTGGGCCGGTACCGAGTTCGAGCGTGAAGGCAAGGCTGCCGATGCCTGCGCCGTCCTGTGCTTCACCCTCCCTGGCTCCCAGCCCCTCATCTACACCGGCCAGGAAATCGGCCTGAGCCGTCGCCTGGCCTTTTTCGAGAAAGACCCCATCACGGACTGGAGCCCCAATGAATACACCACCTTCTGGAAGACACTGGTGGACCTTAAGCACGACAACCCGGCCCTGGCCGCCGGTGAAAGAGGTGGTGAAATCAACTGGTGGGATGCTCCGGAAGGCTGGGTGGCCTTTGACCGCCAGGTTAAGGACAATATGGTGATTGTAATGGCGAATTTCGGCGTTCCCGTAAAGCAGGAAGCCGCTGAAGAAAAGGCCGATGCCAATGACAACCGTCCGCAGGGAGACAAAGTGGCCGTGCCTTTCCTGAATCTGGAATCGGCCCCCGTTACGAGGACGCTCAACCTTCTGGGCGAATACAGGAATGTGTTCACCGGTGAAGTCATCACTACTCCCTACGATGTTACGCTCGCCCCGGGTGAGTACATGGTATTAACCAAAATCAACAAATGAAAAAGACCATTCTGATGGCTGCTGTCGCCCTTACCGCCGCCTGTTCGGCTCCCCAGGCCCTGAATCCTGCCGACGTGGAAGAAGCGACAGAGCAGGTAACGCGCGTGGAACCCCTCAGCTGGTGGACCGGCATGAAAACGGACCTCCAACTCATGATTCAGGGGCCCGACATCGCTTCGTTTGATGTGACCATCCCCGGAGGCGGGCTCAAGGTGAGGGAAATCCACAAGGCCGACAGCCCCAATTTCCTCTTCGTGGATGTGGAGGTATCGGCCCAGGCCCCGGCGGACACCTATTATCTGGTGTTCTCCAAGGACGGAAAGTCCTTTAAATATCCGTATATCATCCGCGAACGGGAGACGGGAAGCGCCGCCCGCGAAAGTTTCACCGTGGCCGATATGATTTACCTCATCATGCCGGACCGCTTCGCATCGGCCTTTGCCGATAATGACGAAGCCTGGCAGGGCGGGGAGTATTTTGACGGATCGGCCCGTCCCTGGACGGTGCCCGCTACGCCCGACAAGGTGGATCGGCAGGATGCGGTGGCCCGGCACGGCGGTGACATCCAGGGAATGATTAACCACTTGGATTATATCGCTGACCTGGGCGCGACGGCCATCTGGTGCACGCCGCTTCTGCTGGACAACCAGCCCCGGGAGAGTTACCACGGCTATGCCTGCGCCGACTATTACCACATCGACCCCCGCTTCGGAGACAACGAACACTACAAGACTTTCGTGGCCAAGGCGCATGAAAAAGGCCTGAAGGTAATCATGGATATCGTTACCAACCATTGCGGCACTGCCCATTGGTGGATGGAAGATCCGCCTTTCAAGGACTGGTACCATGTGAACGAGCCGTACATGCAGATGAACGCCCTTTTCTCCGTCTATATGGATCCGCACGCCTCCGTGCGGGACCGCGAACGTCAGGAGAGCGGCTGGTTTGTCCCCTCCATGCCGGACATGAACCTGGACAATCCCTTTGTCCTCAAGTACTTCCAGCAGTGGGCCATCTGGTGGATCGAGTACGCCGGCCTGGACGGTCTCCGCGTGGATACCTATCCTTATAACGAGCCGGAAGCCATGTCTCGCTGGTGCAAGGCCGTGACGGACGAATACCCCGGGATGAACATCGTAGGGGAGTGCTGGGACATGAACATCCCGCAGGTGGCCTATTGGCAGAAGGACAACCCCAACAAAAACGGGTTCAATTCCAACCTTCCGTCCATCATGGACTTCCCGCTGCAACAGGCCATCCTGCGTGCCCTCAATGAAGACCAGGTGTTCTGGGATGAGGGCATGACCCGCATCTATTCCGTTCTGGCACAGGATTTTGCCTATCAGGACCTTACCCATATGATGACTTTCTTCGCCAACCATGACCACGCCCGCACGGGGGATGTCCTCCAGAAAGACCCTGCCCGCATGAAACTGGCCCTGACGCTGCTGGCCACCCTCCGGGGCATTCCGCAGTTGTACTATGGCGACGAAATGATGTTCCTGGAAAGGAAGGACTGCCAGCCTCATGATGGTGCCAAGCGCATCGACTTCCCGGGCGGCTGGGAAGGGGACGCCTGCGACCTCTTTACGGCGGCCGGGCGCGCATCTGCCCCTGAGATGTATGCTACGGCGGCGGAACTGCACGACTATACCCGCACTCTCTTCCGCTGGCGAAAAGGCTGCAAAGCCGTCCAGGAAGGGAAAACACTGCATTTCCTGTCCCGCAGGAACGTGGGTGCGCGCAACATCACGGACAACACCTATGGTTTCTTCCGCTATACGGATACGGATGCCGTTTTTGTCTTTATCAACAACACCTCAGAGCCCCGGACGCTGGACTGGAACCATTACCGGGAGTTCGTGACGGGGCCCGTTACCGGAACAGAAGTGCTGAGCGGGGAAACCGTCACCCTCAAGGACGGCTTTTCCGTGGCGCCCAAGAGCGCCATCATCGTTGAATTCAAACGTTAAAGGATATGAAAAAGTTGGCAGTACTCGCAGCGGCTGCGCTGGCACTTGTGGCCTGTTCCGGCTCCCAAGTAAAATCTTTGCAAGGAAATACCCTCAAGAGCCCGGACGGCCGTCTGGAACTGAAAATGGACGTGGTGGATGGCATCCCCATGTATGCTCTCTCCAGGGACGGGGCCGATGTCATCCTCCCTTCCCGGCTGGGATTCGAGCTCTTCGGGGAAGAAGATAACCTGAAGGACGGTTTCTCGCTCACCAACGTGAGTTACAACAGTTTTGACGAAACCTGGGAACCGGTGTGGGGAGAAGAGGCTCAGATTCGCAACCACTACAACGAAATGCTGGTCTCCCTGGAACGTGAAGCCGGGGAAGTGATGTGCATCCGTTTCCGTCTGTACGACGACGGACTGGGCTTCCGCTATGAGTTCCCGCTGGAAAACAAACTCACGTATTTCAAAATTAAGGAAGAACTGACCGAATTTGCCATGACCGGCGACCACACCGCCTGGTGGATTCCCGGGGACTATTCCACCCAGGAGTTCTGTCCTACGGAGTCTCGTCTTTCGCAGATCGGCGGTCTTTCAGCGGCGGTGCGTCCGTCCGGCGGCTCTCCGCAGACTCCGCTGGCCCCCACTTCCGTACAGACGGCCCTTCAGATGAAAACCGCTGAAGGCCTGTATATCAATATCCACGAGGCTGCCGTCCTGGATTATCCCACCATCCATCTGGATTTGGACGACAAGAAGTTTGTCTTTTCGACCAACCTTACTCCCGATGCCGAGGGCGTGAAGGGCCGTATGCAAGCCCCTTGTAAGACGCCCTGGCGCTCGGTGATGGTGTGCGGCAGCGCCACCGAGGTGTTGGCTTCCCGTCTGATCCTGAACCTCAATGACCCCTGTGCCCTGGACGATGTCTCCTGGATTCATCCCGTGAAATACATGGGTGTCTGGTGGGAGATGATTACCGGCAAGAGCGAGTGGTCCTATACCCACGATTATCCTTCCGTACAGTTGGGTGTCACGGATTATGCCGCCTCCAAGCCTCACGGCCGCCATGGTGCCAATACGGAAAATGTGTGCCGCTATATTGATTTCGCGGCTGAAAACGGTTTCGACGGCATCCTCATCGAAGGATGGAACGAGGGCTGGGAAGACTGGTACGGCCACCAGAAAGACCGTGTCTTCGACTTCGTGACCCCGTATCCGGACTTCGACCTCCCGTACCTGAACGAGTATGCACACGAGAAGGGTCTCCGCCTTATCATGCATCATGAAACCTCCTCTTCCACCCTCAATTACGAGCGCTGGATGGAACAGGCCTATACCCTCATGAACAAGTACGGCTACAATGCCGTGAAGAGCGGTTACGTGGGCGCCATCATCCCTTACGGCGAGCACCATTACAGCCAGGCGCTCATCAATCACTACCACCATGCCATTGTGGAGGCTGCCAAACACCATATCATGGTGAATGCCCACGAGGCTGTGCGTCCCACCGGTTTGTGCCGGACCTGGCCCAACATGATTGGGAACGAGAGCGCCATGGGAACGGAGTTCCGCGGCACCATCCAGCCCGGTCACACCACCATCTTCCCCTTCACGCGCCTGCAGGGCGGTCCCATGGACTTCACCCCCGGCATCTTCGAGATGGACATGTCCAAGAACTGTCCTACCGACCATCAGCGCATGCACCACACCCTCTGCAACCAGTTGGGCCTCTATGTGACCTTCTACAGCCCGTTGCAGATGGCTGCCGACCTTCCCGAACACTATGCCCGCTTCATGGACGCCTTCCAGTTCATCAAGGACGTGGCGGTGGACTGGGACAAGAGCCTGTATCTGGAGGCCGAACCGGGCGCCTATATCGTGACGGCCCGTCATCCCAAACTCTCTACGCTGAATGCGGCTGCTGAGAGTACGGCCACCCTGCCGGATGCCCGTAAGGACATGATAACCAATGCGGCCCGGTTTGTGTACGCCCTGCCGGAGAATGCTACGGCCAAGGATCTGGCCAAAGCCAAGGCGCATGATGTCTGGTATGTGGGCGGTATCACCGACGAGAATGCCCGTGAGGTGACGGTGAAACTGGACTTCCTGAAACCCGGCGTCACTTATGAAGCCACCCTGTATGCCGACGCCCCCGACGCCGACTACGATACCAATCCCCAGGCCTACACCATTACCAAAGCCACTTATACATCGGCCGATTCCGTGACCGTGCGTATGGCCCGTGCCGGTGGATTCGCCCTGTCCCTGAGAGAAAAATAGCCCATGGAAACCATTACGATAACCTGCCTGAATGACGGGAAAACCTACGACCTTCCCCTTGGGGGCCGATTGTCCTCTGTTGCTCCGGAAACCGTCAAAGACCCTGTAAGCGGAAAAGAGTACCCGGTGCTCTCCGCCCTGGTGGACCACGAACTCAAGTCCCTGGATTTTCAGGTGTTCTTCCCGCACAAGGTGGAATTCATCGGATACAACAATCCGGAAGGCAGACGCTGTTACCTGCGTTCGCTCAGTTTCCTGCTGCAGCGTGCGGTAAGGAATCTTTTTCCGGACAAGTTGTTAAAAATCAATCATTCACTTCCCAGCGGGCTCTATTGTAAGTTCCGCGCAGAGCACGTTGCCGATGAGGATATCCTCCGCATCCGCGAGGAGATGCGCCGGCTGGTCTCTCTGGATCTCCCCTTTACCAGGAAGAAACTCTCTTCCGAGGAAGCCATCGCCATATTCCGCGCCCAGAACCAGCCTCTGAAGGCTGCCTTGCAGGAATCTCTTGGGAGGGCGTTCTGCTCAGTGTATTACCTGGACGGCGTGGCCGACAATTTCTACGGCCCGCTGGTGCCTTCCACCGGCTGTCTGAAGGTCTTCGACCTCATGCCTTTCCACCATGGATTCTGTCTCCAGTATCCATCTGACGAAGATATCACGCGGACCATCCCCCGGCATAAGCAGAAAAAACTTACCGTGACCCTGAAGGAGTACGGATACTGGTGCAAGGCTACGGGTGTGGTGAGCGTCGGCGCCCTCAACCGGCGGCTTCTCAATGGCGGGGCCGTGAGTCTCATCAATCTCTGCGAGGCCCGGCAGGAGCGCGGCTATGCCGATTTGGCCGATAAGGTCTATGCTGTCCGCGACAAGGTGAAGATTGTCTTTCTGGCCGGTCCTTCCTCCAGCGGAAAGACTTCCTCTTCCCTCCGGCTGGCCCAGCAGTGCATGGTGAAGGAAATGAATCCGAAAGTAATTGAGCTGGACAACTATTTCGTTTCCAGGGAACGTACGCCCAAGGACGAATTCGGCCATTACGATTTCGAGGCCCTGGAAGCCATGGATCTGGAGTTGCTGGGAGATCACCTGAACACCCTTCTCTCCGGCGGGGAAGTGGAACTGCCCCGATACGATTTCAAGCAGGGAAAGCCTTTCTTCGAGGGTAAGATGATGCATTTAGATGAGAATGACATCCTCATCATGGAAGGCATCCATGCCTTGGATCCGGCCATGGTGCCCACTGTGGACCAGAGTCGCATCTTCCGCATATATGCATCGGCCCTCACTTCGCTGAAACTGGACGAGAACTGCTGCATCTCCACGACCGATAACCGGCTGCTGCGCCGCATGGTGCGGGACAACCGCGTGCGGGGCATTTCTCCCGAGGAAACCATTCTTCGCTGGCCTTCGGTGCGGAGGGGGGAGAACCGTTATATTTTCCCCTTCCAGGAGAATGCCGATGCCCAGTTCAACACGGCCCTCCTGTATGAACTTCCGCTGCTGAGATACTTTGCCGAACCCCTTCTGCGCCGCATCCTGCCTTCTTCTCCGGCCTATGCCGAGGCGGTGCGCCTGCTGAAGTTCCTCTCCTATATCGTTGCCCTCCAGCCTGCCGAAATCGACGCCATCCCGCCCACTTCCATTATGCGGGAATTCATCGGCGGACAAACGCTATAGTATTGGAAGGGACACCTACAGTACGTCCTTGAGGAAGGGGCCGGTGACGGAATCGGGGCTGAGGGTGAGTTCCTCCGGTGTGCCTTCTGCGACAATCTGTCCGCCGCGACGACCGCCGGAAGGCCCCATGTCAAACACATAGTCCATGGATTTGAGCACATCCAGGTTGTGTTCGATCACGATGACCGTGTTCCCGGCTTCCACCAGGCGCTGCAGTACACCCAGGAGCACATTGATATCTTCGAAATGGAGACCGGTGGTGGGCTCGTCCAGGATGTAGAGGGTTTTTCCCGTGGACGGCCGGGACAGTTCCGCCGCCAGTTTCATGCGTTGGCTTTCGCCTCCGGAAAGGGTGACGGCGCTTTGTCCCAGGTGGATATAGCCCAGGCCCACATCTACCAGGGCCTTCAGTTTGGCGGCGATGCGTGGAATGGGTTTAAAGAACTCATAGGCCTCGCTGATGGGCATTTCCAGCACATCGTTGATGTTCTTGCCCTTGTAGCGGACCGCCAGGGTGTCTTCCTTGTAGCGTTTGCCGCCGCATACCTCGCAGGCTACATGCACCGAGGGAAGAAAGTTCATCTCAATCACCTTGATGCCGGCGCCCTTACATTCCTCGCATCGGCCTCCGGCTACATTGAAGGAGAACCGGCCCGCCTTGAAACCGCGCACCTTTGCATCCTGCGTATCCTCGAAGAGCATGCGGATGTCGTTGAAAACACCCGTGAAAGTGGCTGGATTGGAACGGGGCGTCCGGCCGATGGGACTCTGGTCAATTTCGATGAGTTTGTCAATATTCTCCACCCCCTCCAGGCTCTTGTAAGGAAGGGGCTTCTCTTTGGAGCGGTAAAACTTCTGCTTGAGGATGGGCATGAGCGTCTCGTTCACGAGGGAGCTTTTCCCCGACCCGGACAGGCCGGCCACGCCGATGAGGCAGCCCAGCGGGAAACGCACGTCCACGTCCTTGAGGTTATTGCCACTGGCACCTTTCAGGGTGAGGAAAAGGCCGTTTCCCTTGCGGCGCATTCCCGGAACCGGAATAGTTTTTTCCCCTTTCAGGTAATCCAAGGTGACCGAAGGGCCGATGACAGCGTGGGCTGCCGTGTCGGCATCCATCTTCCGGCCTTTGAGCAGCGTCTGGAGCGGGGCGCTCAGGCAGATGCGGCCGCCGTTCTCTCCGGCACCGGGCCCTACGTCCACCAGCCAGTCGGCGCTGAACATGGTCTCGGCATCGTGCTCTACCACCATCACGGAATTGCCTTCATCCCGGAGGGCCTTGAGCGAAGCGATGAGTTTCCGGTTGTCTTTCTGATGGAGACCGATGGAGGGCTCGTCCAGGATGTACAGCACATTCACCAGGCGGGAACCAATCTGAGTGGCCAGGCGGATGCGCTGGCTCTCGCCGCCGGAAAGCGAGCTGGTGGGACGGTCCAGCGATAGATAGTCCAATCCGACATCCAGCATGAACTGGACGCGTTCCCTGAGTTCTTTGAGGATGTCTCGGGACACATTCTTCTCCCGCTGGTTGAAGCCTTCGGGAATGATATCCAGCCATTTACGGAGTTCGGTCATTTCCATGGCCGATACCTCCGTGATGGTTTTTCCGTCCACACGGAAGCAGAGGGCTTCCGGATTCAGGCGCGTGCCGCCGCATACCGGGCAAGTGACGGTATCTTCGATGTTGTCGATGACGCCGCACCAGCTTTCCATCTCCGACAGGTTCCCTTCCCCCACGCGGAAAAGGTCTTCGGAGCCGAAGACCAGAAGGCTCACCACCTCGTCCGGGAGGGCCTCGATGGGGTCGTAGAGACTGAAGTTGTATTTGCGGGCAATGGAACGGATGATGTCGAACTTCCGGTTTTCCCGCACTTTCCCCAGGGGGACGATGCCACCATCGGCCACCGACTTGCTGCGGTCGGGGATGATGGTGTCCAGATTTACGTCCACAATGGTCCCAAGGCCCTTGCAGTGCGGGCAATAGCCCTGCGGGGAGTTGAAGGAGAAACTGTGGGGCTGGGGTTCCTGAAGCGACAGACCGCTCTCGGGGTCCACCAGATGCTTGGAAAAGTGCGTCAGTTTCCCGCTTTCCTGATCCAGGATGGCCACGGAGCCTTTGCCCAGGTTGAGGGCTCGCGCCACGGATTCCCGTACACGGCGGTCATCTCCGACCGATGGTTTAAGCCTGTCCACCACAAGTTCGATGAAGTGGGGCTTGTAGCGGTCTAGTGCCGTAACTTCCTGCAGCTCAATAATTTCTCCGTCAATACGGACCTCCGTATAGCCCCGTTTTCGCATTTGGTCGAAGAGTTCGCGGTAGTGACCCTTCCGGCCCCGGATGACGGGTGAAAGCAGGTAACACTTGCGTCCGTTGTACTGTTGCAGGATCAGGTCCACAATCTGGGCATCCGTATAACGGACCATCTCCTTGCCGTTTTCGGGCGAAAAAGCCCGGGAGCCTTTGGCATACAGGAGACGGAGGAAATCGTAGATTTCCGTAATGGTCCCCACCGTGGAACGGGGATTGTTGCCGGTGGTCTTTTGCTCGATGGCGATAATGGGGCTCAGTCCCGTAATCTCTTCCACTTCAGGCTTTTCCAGGATTCCCATGAAATGCTTTGCATAGGTGGAGAGGGTGTCCATGTACCGGCGCTGCCCTTCGGCATAGATGGTGTCGAAGGCAAGAGAACTCTTTCCGCTGCCGCTGAGACCCGTCACTACTACAAATTCTCCCCGCGGAATGTCCACGCTGATATTTTGCAGATTATTGGCCCGCGCACCGCGTACCGCTATGTATTCCTTCTTTTTCATGGGACCACAAAGATACTCATTTTCTCCCGCCCCTGCAATTACCTATCGCATCCTTTGGTAGGCCAAACGGGGGGCGCCGCTGCGGAGATAGATGATTCCGCAGTAGGTGAAACCGTGCTTTTCCAGCGCGTGCTGCATGATGCGGTTGTCTTTGTGCGTGTCGATACGGATGTTGCCGGTGAGATGGCCGGCGTATTCCATGATTCCCTTGAAGATGCCGTGGACTTCCGGGAAGGAGGCGATGCGATGAATCACATAATAGGGGAGGGTGTCATCCAGCCAGGCACCGTCCTCGATGTAGGAATAAGTGGGATCCGGCCCCGGAATGCAGGCAAAATAGCCCACAACGCCCCCATCCTCTTCAAAGACCTGCCCGACACCGTTGGCAAGGTCCTCCTCGATCATGGCCTGTGTGGGGTAGCCATCCGGCCATTGAAAGGGATTGCCCGAGGCACGCATGATGCCCCGGGCAGCTTCCAAAACGGCCATAATGGCGGTGGTGTCCGCCGTAATAGCCTGTCTTATAATCATTTAGTGAGTGCTTTCAGGTTGCGGGCATTGTGAATGTCTTTGCCTTCGGTGGTGTAGAGGTAATCCAGGAGGCTGGCATAGTGCTCTTCCACCTTGCCGCGTACAATCTTCATGGTAGAGTTCATCATCTTGTTGGCGATGGTGAATTCCTCGTCACAGATGCCGATGGCGCTGGGCAGCCAGCGTTCCGGGAACATTCCCTCGTGTTTGCCGCCTTTCTTGTAGGTGTCCACATCGGCCTGGATAAGGTCCAGCATGTATTTCTTGCCTTCTTCGCTGGCCGCGTCCAGACCGCGTTTCTGGCAGGCATCGCCAAGGGCGTTCATCTCCGGGACCACCAAGGCCACGCAGTACGGCTTCTGGTTGTTGTGGAGCACACAGGCGTTCACCCACTTGGAGGTTTCGGTGAAGTTGTCCTCGAAGCCTTCGGGGGAATACTTCTCACCGTCGGAAGAGATGAGCAGGCTCTTGAAACGACCTACGACATACAGGAAGTCCGGGTCTTCGGGGCAGATGTACCCCATGTCTCCGGTGTGGAGCCAGCCGTCGATGACGGTATCGGCCGTGGCCTTGGGGTTCTTCCAGTAGCCGGCCATCACATTTTCACCGCGGATGACAATCTCACCCTTGGTGCCGTGGGGCACTTCCCTGCCTTCGGCATCCAGGATGACGCAGTCCATGGGTCGGACGATACGGCCGGAAGAGCCGAAGCGGGCGTGTCCCTCCGAGTTGGCGCAGATAATGGGCGTCGCTTCGGTAAGGCCATAGCCCTGGAACATGGGCATACCCACGGCGCAGAAGAAGCGCTGCAGTTCGATGTCAAGCAGGGCGCCGCCGCCTACGAAGAAACGCATGCGGCCGCCGAAGCTCTCGCGGACCTGCTTGAACAGGATTTTGTCGAAGAGGTCGACGAGCGGTTTGCGCCAGGCTGTTCCGCCGGTGCCGCGGTTGTAGTATTCCTTGTTGTACTTGATGGCGTTCTTGACGGCAAAATGGAAGAGTTTCTCCACCTTGGGTCCCTTTTTCTTGATGCCTGCCTCGATGTTCTTCTTGAAGTTGCGGGCCAGGGCAGGCACCGAAAGCATCACGTGCGGACGAACCTCGCTGATGGCGGTGGGAACATTGCGGAGCGTTGCCAAGGCGTTTTTGCCGATGGGCACGAAGGCGATGGAGCCGCCGTAAATCATCATGGTGTACATGCCGGCCACATGGGCGAAGCAGTGGTCCAGCGGAAGGATGATGAGCATCACTTCACCCTCGTCGATGCTGATGACGGAGTTGCCCTGTTCCACATTGGCCGTGTAGTTGCGGTGGGTCAGAAGAATGCCCTTCGGGTCGGCCGTGGTGCCGGAGGTATAGGAAATATTGGCATAGTCGTCCGGGCCGATGGATTTGTAGCGGGCCTCGAATTCGGGACGGTGGGCCTTGAGGAACTCGTCACCCATCTTCTGGATCTCGCTCATGCGGATTTCCTTTTCGCCCAGTTTGTCATAATCGAAGGCGGTGTCGTCAAAGACGATGACTTTCTCCACGGCCGGGCATTCCGGCAGGATGGCGCGGATCTTGGGCAGGTGGTTACCGGAAACGAGGATCCATTTGGCTTCCGAGTGGTTGATGCGGAACACCAGGTCTTTGCCTTCTCCCAGGTTTACGGACAGGGGAACATCGGTGGCTCCGGCGTACAGGGCACCCAGCTCGGCCAGGATCCACATGGCACGGCTCTCGGACAGCAGGGCGATCTTGTCTCCCTTCTTGAGCCCCAGCGACATGAGGCCGGCGCCGATGCGATAGGCCATTTCACGGGTCTGCCCCTGGGTAATTTCCGTCCATTTTCCGTTGATCTTCTCACGGAGATACGGGTGGTTCTCATATTTGTGGGAGTACTTTTCTACAAAGTCGATGATGGTGATTCTTTCTGCCATGACACAGAGGTTTCGGTTTTAGGTTTATAATTATTCTGCAGGGAAGAGACCGTAGAGTTCCGCATCGATCTTGTCGGTGATGAACTGGAAATCTTCCGGATGGTTTTCAAATTTGACATGGTCCACATCCACGATGAGCAGGCGGGCCTTGTAGTCCTTGATCCAGTCTTCATAACGCTGGTTGAGGCCGGTGATGTAGTCGATGCGGATGGAGCGCTCGTACTCGCGGCCGCGCTTCTGGATCTGGGCGATGAGGTTGGGGATGCTGGAGCGGAGGTAGATCAGAAGATCCGGCGGGTTCACCAGGGACATCATGAGGTCGAACAAGTCGCTGTAATTCTCGAAATCCCGGGTGGACATGAGCCCCATGGCGTGTAGGTTGGGGGCGAAAATGCGGGCATCCTCGTAGATGGTGCGGTCCTGGATAATGACTTCCTGGTGCTTGGAGATTTCCACAACGTCCTGAAAACGTTTGTTCAGAAAGTAGATCTGGAGATTGAACGACCAGCGCTCCATGTCTTCGTAAAAGTCTGCAAGATAGGGGTTGAAATCCACCGATTCGAATTTGGGCGTCCAGCCATAGTGGGCGGCCAGCATTTTGGTGAGGGTTGTTTTCCCGCTGCCGATATTGCCTGCGATCGCTATATGCATAATTCAGTAATTAGATTCACAAAGATAATCATTTAGAACAAACCATACAACTCGGCGTCGATGCGGTCCGTGATGGTAGCGAAGTCTTCCGGACGGTTCAGGAAGTCCAGCTGGTCGGCATCGATGATGATGAGCTTGCCCTTGTAGGCGGCGATCCACTGCTCGTACCGCTGATTGAGACCGCCCAGATACTCGATGGAGATGGACTGCTCGTAATCCCTTCCGCGCTTTTGGATCTGGGCCACCAGGTGTTCGATGCTGGAGCGGAGATAGATCAGGAGATCCGGCTCCTTTACGACTTCCATCATCACGTTATAGGTATCCATGTAGGTGTTGTAATCTCTTTCCGAGAGGTTCCCCTGGGCGTAGTTGTTGGCAACAAAAATGTGGACGCCCTCCATGAGGGTGCGGTCCTGGATGATGACGTCTTTGGACTTGGCGATCTCCAGCGTGTCGTGCAGGCGCTGCTGAAGGAAATACATCTCCAGGGCGAAGGACCATCGTTTGATGTCGGCATAATAATCTGCCAGATAGGGATTGTAGGTGACGGATTCGAATTTGGGCGTCCATCCGTAATGATGTGCCAGAAGGGTAGTGAGCGTGGTTTTCCCGCTGCCGATATTTCCTGCGATTCCGATGTGCATACCGCATGTCCTTTATTCTACAAAGTTGGTAAAATTATCGTAAATTTGCAATTGAAATAAACAGGATACGGAAATGCTTCATTCCAGAATATTTACTTTTAATCCCCTGGGAACCAACTGCGTGGTATTGTGGAAAGACGGTCAGCAGACTTGTACTGTCGTGGATCCCGGCATGTCATCGTCCGATGGAGCCGGGGAACTTTTCGATTTTATCGGGTCCCGCCACCTGACGCCTGACGCCATTCTCCTGACGCACGGCCATTTCGACCATGTCTGGGGCGTGGAGAAGTTTCTGGCCCGGTACCAGGTCCCCGTCTATCTGCATCCGGATGACGTGGATATCATGGACAAGACGACCGGAGCGAACGCCATGCAGTCGTTCTCTTTCCTCAAGCATGATTTCCCGACAGTCCCCATTGCCGACGGTGACATCATCACTACGGCCGGTACCGCCTGGACAGTCATCCATACGCCCGGCCATACCCCCGGCGGTGTCTGCTACTATTCGGCCGAAAACAACTTGCTCCTGAGCGGCGATACCCTCTTTGCCGGCAGCATCGGCCGTACGGACCTTTTTGGAGGGGACTACGATGTCCTGATGGCCTCCATCAAGGAAAAATTGCTGAACCTCCCCGGGGAAACGGATGTGATTCCCGGTCACGGGCAGCCTACCTCCATTGCCCGGGAAGGCATGTACAATCCATTCCTGGAACCGTTTAACGAACCGCTTTCGGAAGAATGACTATCCGCTGGCTTTCGAGCATAGATTCCACCAATTCCGAGGCGCTCCGCCATCTGGAGGATTATCCTTCCGGGACGGTCCTGGCGGCTTATGAGCAGACGGCCGGTCGGGGTCAGCGGGGGAATACTTGGTTCACGGAGCCTGGCAAGAATCTCACTTTCAGCATCGTCCTCAAGTTCCCGGAAGGATGTCTTCCGGCCTCCGGGGTACACTGGCTCAATTATCTGATCTCCGATGCCGTCGCATCCTTCCTGCAGGAACAGGGTTCGGTGCCGCAGGTAAAATGGCCCAACGACGTCTATGTGGGCCGGAAGAAAATCTGTGGCGTGCTCATCGAAAACATCCTTCAGGGGAGCAGCGTCGCCGCTTCCGTTATCGGCGTAGGCGTGAATGTCAACCAGATCGTTTTCCCACAGCTGGCCAATGCCACCTCCCTGGCCCTTTGCACGGGGAAAGAGATGGCCCTGGAACCGGCCCTGGAACGTCTCGTGGCTCTGTTCGAGGAGCATCTTCCGCTTCTTTTTGACGAAAAGCGGCGCGAATCCCTTATCGAATCCTACTCAGCCCTCCTTTTCCAGAAGGGCGTGAGGGCCCGTTATCGCGACCTTCTGACCGGAGAGGAATTCTCCGGCGTCATCGAAGGGGTAGAAGCCGACGGACGGCTCCGCATCCGGGAAGGGAAACGGCTCAGATACTATCGGTTCAAAGAAGTCGGTTATATCCTGTGAAAAAGGGAAAATCAGATTAGTTCGTCCCTTTCGCGGATGTCTTTCAGCCGGAGTTGGACGGTGGAGGAGCCGCGGTAGAAGTTCTCGACAATGGAATAGCAGATGTCGATGGGGTTTCCGGCTTTAATGTGCTCGTAATAATCGGCCATGTTGAAGCCGATGGCTGCAATCTGGCGGTAAGGCTGGCTCTCCTGCATGACATCCAATTTCAGGTGTACGCCGCCGGCGCCCACCTTGCGGCCGTTTCCGGCGTCATAAACGTCTTCTGTCAGGAAAACCGGATTGCTGTTGCCGGGGCCGAACGGCTGGAACTGTTTGAGGATGCGGGTGAACTTGGGCGTGATCTGCGAGAAGTCCAGCCGGGCGTCAATCTCCACGACCGGGGTCAGCTCTTCCCGGGAGATGTTGTCGGCCACGAAACTATCCATCCGGCGGCAGAATTCCTCCAGGTTCTCCTCTTTCATGGTAAGGCCGGCGGCATACATGTGGCCGCCGAAGTTCTCCAGGAGGTCTGCGCAGCTTTCAATGGAGGAATACAGGTCGAAACCCTGGACGCTGCGGGCACTGCCGGTGACAAAGCCATTGCTCTTGGTGAGCACCACCGTGGGCTTGTAATAGGCCTCCACCAGACGGGAAGCCACGATGCCGACGACTCCCTTGTTCCAGGTGGGGTTGTAAACAATGGTGGCGTTTTCGGTCGCCAGCGCTTTGCCGTTCCGCACCATTTCCAGGGCCTCCTGGGTGATTTCCCGGTCGATGGACTTGCGTTCGTTGTTGTTTTCGTTGATCTGGTCTCCTATGCGGAAGGCCGTACGGTCGTCGGTGGCGGTGAGGAGTTCCACGGCCAGGCGTCCGCTTTCCATGCGTCCGGCGGCATTGATGCGCGGGCCAATCTTGAAGACAATGTCGTCAATGCCGATATGCCCCGGCTCCAGCTTGGCCAGGTTAATCATGGCCAGCAGGCCCTTGCGGGGGTTCTCGTTGAGCCGTTTAAGGCCGAAATGGGCCAGGATGCGGTTTTCTCCCGTCATGGAAACCAGGTCCGAAGCGATGGAAACCACCTGCAAATCCAGCAGGGGTTCCAGCAGGGAGAAATCCAGTCCGTATTTCTGGACATAGCCCTGCGCCAGTTTGAACCCTACGCCGCAGCCGCACAGGTCGTCGAAAGGGTAGTGGCAGTCTTCCCGCTTGGGATCCAGGATGGCTGCCGCCTTGGGCAGTTCATTTTCCGGCAGGTGGTGATCGCAGATAATGACCTCAATACCCTTTCCGCGGGCGTACTCCACCTTGTCGATGGCTTTGATGCCGCAGTCCAGCGTGATGACCAGGCCGATTCCATTGTCCGAAGCCCAGTCCAGGGCCTTGTACGAAAGGCCATAGCCTTCGTCATAGCGGTCCGGGATATAAAACTGGACTTTGGAAGAAAACTGCTTGATAAAAGAGTACACCTGTGCCACAGCCGTAGTGCCGTCCACGTCATAGTCTCCGTAAACCAGGATTTTTTCACCGGAAATGATGGCCTTGTGAAGGCGCTCCACGGCTTTGTCCATATCGGTCATGAGGAAGGGGTCGTGAAGGTCTTCCAGGCGGGGACGGAAAAAACTGCGGGCCTGCTCGAAAGTGGATACGCCGCGTTGAATCAGCAGATTGGCCAGAACCCGGTCGATGCCGAGCTCTGTCGCCAGCTGTGTCGCCTGCTCCTCGATGGCAGGCGTTTTAACAATCCACTGTCTTTCAGATATGCCCATAGTCATACAAAGATAGGCAATCTGCGGCAGAATTACAAACAGGAAATAATAATCTCGTCGGTGATTTGTTCGGGCGTACAGCCGTCGGTGTCCAGAATAATATTGGCGGCCTGTTCGTACAGGGGATGCCGTGCGGTGAGCCTCTCCGCGAATCCTTCGCCGGATAGCGGACGCCCTTCCGTCTGCCCTTCCAGGCGTTTCTGAAGGGTTTCCAAAGAGGCTTTCAGCCAGATGCAGAGCGTTTTTTCATGGAGCAGGGCCGATGCGCCGGGAACGGTGACCGTGCCGCCCCCCAGCGCCAGGACCGCAGTGCTTTCGGCATACTTTTTCACCGTTTCTTCCAGCAGTTTTTTCTCCAGCCGGCGGAAGGCGGCTTCGCCATCGGCCTCAAAAATCTGCGGGATGGTCTTTCCGGCTTTTTTCTCGATGAGCGTGTCCAGGTCCAGGAAGGGGCAGCCCAGGGCATCGGCCACCTCTTTCCCCACCGTGCTTTTTCCGCACCCCATATATCCGGTCAGTGTGATGAGCATGGCAACTGAGATTTGTGGACAAAGATAAGAAAAAGTATCCATCTTTGCGGGATTTTCGCGATATTTGCCGGGAATGGTATGAAAATCATTGTTGCACCGGATTCTTTCAAGGAGTGTCTGCCGGCCCGAAGGGTTGCAGCGGTGATGGCCGACGCCATTTCCAAGACCCTGCCTGCGGCCAAGGTGCAGGCCATCCCTTTGGCTGACGGGGGAGAGGGTCTTCTTGATGTGCTGACTCCGGCGTTGGAAGCCCGCGAGCACACCGTTACGGTGAAGGATCCGTTGGGCAGACCTGTGCAGGCCCGTTTTGCGGTCTGGAACGGAACGGCTCTCATCGAAGTGGCCCAGGCCTGCGGCCTGCATCTTTTGAAGCCGGAAGAGCGCCATCCGCTGGAAGCGGACAGCCGGGGTGTCGGTGAACTCCTGCTGGCCGCCCACCGGCTGGGATGCCGGTTTTTCCTGGTGGGGCTGGGCGGCAGTGCCACCTGTGACGGTGGCGCGGGAATGTTGTCAGTCCCCGGAATAAGCCAATTGAAAGACAGTCGTTTCGAGATTCTGTGCGACGTGGATGCACCGTTCATCGGCCCCCTGGGCGCCGCCCGGGTTTTTGCCCCGCAGAAGGGGGCTTCCCCCTTGGAAGTCACTCTTTTGGAAGCCCGTATGGCACGGCTGGCAGAGCAGTGGCTTCAGGAAACCGGTGTGGATGTGGCCGATATGCCCGGTGCCGGTGCGGCAGGAGGACTGGGCGGTGCATTTCTGGTTCACCTTGGTGCTTCAAAGGTTTCCGGAATCCGCAAGGTGCTGGAACTGGTCCGTTTCCGGGAAGCCGTTCAAGGTGCCGACTTAATCATAACAGGGGAGGGGCGTTCCGACGCCCAGACCCTTCTGGGAAAAGTGCCATTCGGGGTTTTGCAAAATGCCGGGAATGTACCCGTAGCACTGGTTTCCGGATGCATTGATGACCGTGATGCCCTTCAGCGGGCCGGTTTCGGCCGCATCCGGGAGGTTACCCCCAGGGATATGCTGCTCTCAGAAGCCCTCCAGCCCCAAACGGCCGAAGGCTTGATCATCCGGGCGGTTCAAAGTCTGTTTTAGCGGCGCTACAGCATTTTGATAAAATAGCCGCCCACCACGCTGCGGGCCTTGAAGCCGCGGCGATGCGGACTGTCGGTATAGGGCCAGTCGGTCATGGGAACGCGGTCCACCGTCTCGTTCATGAAATCCCAGACCGGTGCGACCAGCGCCTCGAACTGCTGCGGCGTAGCGGCCATCGTGGCTGTCCAGAGAATCCAGTCGGTCTTGGTGTAGGTGTCCCGGCTGTCCAGCGGCAGGCCGTAACGGTTCTGCCGGGTGAGGTAATACGGGATTTCTGTCTCCATAATCTTTTCTGGGAAAATTCCCAGGTCCAGCACTTTGTCCCAGACCATGTTGTACTTCTGGCTCCAGGTTCCCTTGCCATCGAAGGTGAGGGAATAATGGTCCTCGTCACGGGCCATTTCCTCCCACTTCCGGGCCATTTCGCGGGCCTTGTCCATGTACTTTTTTTCGAGTTCCCGCTCGCCCATCAGCCCTGCCATGTAGCCGTAGGAAGCAATTCCAAGGATGGCTTTCACCGAGAGATTGGCATTGTGGGCCAGATGTCCGGCAAAGTCATCGGTACAGAGTTGGTTCTCGGGGTCCAGGCCTTTATCCTCCAGGTAGCCCACCCATCGGGTCAGGGTGTTCCAGTGTTTGCGGGCCACGGCGGCGCTCCCGGAGAATTTGCACACGGCGGCACTCATAATGAGCATATTGCCGCTTTCTTCCACCGGCATGTCGGTGGGATAGGTCTGCCCGTTGGCCAGGGGGAAATTGCCCAAATCGTGGGCGGGATAGGGCTTGTCCCAGCGGCCGCTCTCGGCATATTCGAAAATGGGGGTAAGGAGGCCTTCGGCCAGCGCAGGATTGTATTTCAGGAAGAGGGGAGATGCCGGATAGGCCACATCGACCGTGCCGACAAAGCCACCGGAATTGTTCTCCTTGGACAACCACAGCAGTTCCCCGGAAGGAGCTTGTACCAGCTTGTGGGCGGCCACCGCCTGCCGATAGGCCAGGGCGCAGAGTTCGGCATACTGCCGCCCGCCCTTGTCCAAGGCTTCTTCGTAAAGCACCCGGTCGAAGCTGCGGCAACGGCGCATCACGGCCTTGTACTCTTGGCAGGCCAGCTTAAATTGCTGCTCGATGCTGCTCTTGCCGTCCCGGTTCCAGTAAGGCGGCAGGTTTTCCCCGAAATACTGGATGGCGTTCCCGCCATCGTCATAACCCAGCATCACTTTGCCGGATTCCTGCTTTACAGCGGGCATTTCGCGGACCCAGTTCAAGGTTCCGTCCTCCACCGCAGCGGTTCCGTTCTCGGCGGCCATCAGGAAGCTGCCCCAGTTCTGTCGGACATCGTCTCCGCATCTTCCTAGCGGATTCTGCGTCGCGTTGGATGCTTTCAGCCATACCAGGCCATCTTTTTTATAACTATCCAGCACGGCCGTCTCGGCCACGACATCGTCCAGGGCCCATGCGGGACCGGCCTGCAGACGCAAGGCGATGTCGTGTTTCTTGCCGTCGCAGGAGCGTACGGTATAGGAGAGGTAGTTAACCGGTCGGCTCACCAGATCCAAATTGTCCAGGAGCAGGGGAGCCGTGAACTCCACGTCCAGATTCACCGGTCCGCACTCGAAGCGATAATGGGTTGTGGTGGCCTGTACATCGGCCAGCAGTTGGCGGGCAGTGCGCGGCCAGCGCTGCACATTCTTATGGCAGACCACCAGGCCGAAGTCCATGAGGGCCCGGCCTTTGGGATTGGCGCCATAGGCTTCGATGACATTTTCGCCCTCGACAAGCAGGTCCCGGGACACGCTCAGACGCTGACGCTCCCCACGCGGCACCTTCGACGCCACCTCTTTCCCGTTCAGTGAAAAATCGCCCCAGTCCTTCAGCGACACTTCCAGATAGAGGTCTCCGTCTGCCGGGACATCGGCCCCGGAGAATGTCCGGCGCACCCGGAGATCGGGTTTATCGTCCGGCCACTGAGTGAATCCAAGTATGTGTTCCCGAGAACTGAATCCCCCCACGCCGGCCTGCCAGCCGGACTTCCCGGCCGAATCATACGTATAACGACCCTCCCAGGCGCCTGCCCGGCCCGTCGGAAGGATGGACTTCCAGGTGTCCACCTTATCCCCCATAAACCGGTAATCCTCACCATCCACCGTCAACACACCCGTGAGGGGATAGGCTCTGTTGGACCAGTGCATCGGGGCATGGTCATATAAGTTGTCGTTCCACGACCATACGCTCATGAACGGGTCGATGGTAACCAGCGGATACGCCGGAGCGCGAAGGGTATTGACCGGGGGCATTCCCTCCGTACAGGAGAGAAGCGCCGCGATTGCGGCCAGCAGCATCAGAACTCTTTTCATATTCTAGAACAGCGTAGGCTCCCAGGTGCCGAAGTCGGCGGCATCGCCGTCGGAGGGCTCATCGGGGGAGTTGCCTTTCAGGAGGTCGGCGGCCTGGCCGGTCTGCTCGATGGGCTCATCGGCCTGGAATTCCATTTCGATGGGCTCTTCTTCCTCCCGGGCTTCCGCAATCTCGGGGTCCTGCGGGGCCAGGTCGTCTTCCGGCTTGTGTAGCGGTTCGCCAAAGGCCACGGACTTGAGGTCCATCGAGGAGCACTTCTTGCCCTTGGCACTAAGGCCTTTCTTGGCGATGAACGCTTCGGCATCGACGGTTTCCGGCTCACGGTGCTTGAACTTACCGCCAAAGGTGAGGACGATCTGGGGATGCAGGTCGGAGGAGATGTCCACCAGTTTGGAGCCGCGGGCGTCGGCGATAAAGAGCAGCGGTGTATTGTTGCTTTCCGTGAAACTGAAGCGCTTCACATAGAAGGCTTTGGCGGCATTGTCCCAATAGAGGACGGTGAATACGCGGGAAGGGTCGAACTTCTCAATGCGGAGGACTTCACCCTGATACTTGTTCACCACGTCATAGGTCGTGGTATAGAAGGTGCCGTCGGCAAAGATGGCCAGCACGCGGTCTTCTCCGGAGAATTTTCCCAGAAGCTGTCCGCGGCCTTCCTCGTTGAGGCGCTGGATATCCGGATCCCACCAGATGTCTTTCCCTTTCAAGGTGGTGACGCCCTTGGACTTGAGCTGGATGCGGGCGACGGGATTCTTGGTAACTAGGTTGCCGCGCGAGCTCCTGCCCTTGATGGCCAGGTTGGAGAAATCCCATTCCATGGAAGATTTCTTGAGCCCTTTCTTGGGACGGAACTGGACGCGGACACTCTCGGCCTCTCCGTTGTGGTTCACCGTGAACCAGAGGATGCGGGTGCCATCGGCCCCGGTGGTGATGTCGTAATCCTTGTCACGGGTAATGGAGGTGATGGCGAAGCGTTTGGCGTAATAGGCAGGACCCTTTCCGTCTCGGTAGATTACATTGTAAATGGTGCGCTCGTCTCCGCGGTTGAACACCCCGGCGTACAGGAGGTCCTTCCAGAAGAAGGCTTTGTCGCTCACCTTGGTCACGCGGAACTTGCCGTCCCGGGCAATCACGATGATCTCGCTCAGGTCTGAGCAGTCGCAGATATATTCACCCTCGTCCCTGCGGAGGCCGATTCCCACGAAGCCTTCCTCCAGGTTGGCGTACAGTTTGGCGTTGTTGGAAACCACCTTGGTAACGGTGATGTTCTCCAAGGAGGAGATTTCCGTCAGGCGCGGCCAATCCTTGCCGTATTTCCGTTTGAGACTCTTGAACCAGTCGATGGTGAACTCGGTGATATGGGCCAGGTTTTCCCGGACTTCCTTCATCTGGTCCTCCAGGGCATAGATCTTTTCATCCAGTGCCTTGGTGTCGAACTTGGAAATCTTGCGGACCGGTTTCTCCACCAGTTTCAAGATATCCCCCATCACGATTTCGCGATGCAGCAGGTCCTCGTAGTTCTTCATCTGGGAGAGGATGTCATCCAGTTGCTGTTCCCAGTTCATCTGGTTCTGTTCCAGAACTTTATAGATACGGTTTTCGAAGAATATCCGTTCCAGGGAAGTATAGTGCCAGTCTTCCTCCAACTCGGCCAGGCGGTATTCCAACTGGGCCTGCAGGATGTCGCGGGTGTGCCAGGTGTCGTATTCCAGAATCTCGTTCACTGTGAGGAATACGGGCTTGTTGTCGCGGATGACGCAGGCATTGGGGGCTATCTTGGTCTCGCACTCGGTGAAGGCGTAGAGGGCGTCGATGGTCTTGTCCGGAGAGACATCGGACGGAAGGTGGATGACGATTTCCACTTTGTCGGTGGTCATGTCCTCGATCTTCTTGATGTTGATCTTCTTCTTGTCCTTGGCCTTGAGGATGCTGTCGATGATGGCGTGGGAGGTTTTCCCGTAAGGGATTTCCGTAATGGTAATGGTGGACTTATCCACCTTGTTGATGCGGGCGCGCACCTTAACCATGCCTCCTCGCTTGCCCTGGTTGTATTTGGAACAGTCGGCGATGCCGCCCGTCGGGAAATCCGGCAGAATCTCGTACGGCTGCCCTTTCAGGATGGCGATGGAAGCGTCCATCAGTTCGTTGAAGTTGTGCGGCAGAATCTTGGAGGACAGGCCCGCGGCGATGCCTTCGGTTCCCTGGGCCAGCAGGAGCGGGAAGCGGACCGGCAATTCCGTCGGCTCCTGGTTGCGGCCGTCGTAGGAGGTCATCCAGGGAGTGACCTTTTTGTCGAAGACTACTTCCTTGGCGAACTTGGAAAGACGGGCCTCAATATAACGGGGAGCGGCGTTGGAATCTCCTGTGAGGATGTTGCCCCAGTTACCCTGGCAGTCGATGAGAAGCCCTTTCTGCCCCAGCGTGACCAGGGCACCCAGAATGGACGCATCTCCATGCGGATGGTACTGCATGGCCTGGCCCACGATGTTGGCCACCTTAGTGTAGCGGCCGTCATCCATCTCTGCCATGGTGTGCAGTACGCGGCGCTGGACCGGCTTGAAGCCGTCAACGATGTGCGGCACAGCGCGGTCCAGAATGGTATAAGACGCATAGTCCAGGTACCATTCCTTGAACATGCCGGACAGCTTGAACTTTTTGCTGTCACTGCCCAGCAGCCTTTCGAATTTACCCGACGCAGCAGCGTCTTCTCCCAATTCTTCTTCGTCCTCTTCTTCCGGGTTCTTGATGTCGTCCCAATCTTCTGCCATACTGATTAAAATTCATAACCGAAGCGGCGGAGTTCCTTTCGGCTTTCCCGCCAGTCGGGGTCAACTTTTACAAATGTGCTCAGGAAGACCTTCTTCTGAAAAAAGTCTTCCATCTCCAGGCGGGCTTCGGTGCCTACTTTCTTGAGCATCTTGCCGCCTTTGCCGATGATAATGCCCTTCTGCGAGTCCCGCATGACATAGATAACGGCGGAAATCTCGTATCGGTCTTCCCCTTCATGGAAGGCTTCAATCTCCACCTGGCAGGAGTAGGGGATTTCTTCGCTGTAATTGAGGAAAATCTTCTCCCGCAGAATCTCCGAGGCAAAGAAACGGAGGTTCTTGTCCGTGAACTGGTCTTTGTCAAACCAGGCCGGCGCTTCCGGCAGACGGCTTGACACCGCCTCCAGGATACTCTCCAGGTTGAATTTTTCCTGGGCCGATGCCGGGATGATTTCCGCATCCGGCAATTGCTCTTTCCACCAGGTCATGAGTTCCACGACCTTCTCCTGGGTGGCCAGGTCAATCTTGTTGATAACCAGGACCACCGGGCAGCCTACCTTGCGCAGTTTTTCGATATAGGCTTCGTTTTTATCACCTTTTTCCACCACGTCAGTGACATAGAGGATGATGTCGGCGTCTCCGATGGCGGTGTCCACGAAGGCGAGCATATTCTCCTGCAGGCGGTAGTTGGGCTTCAGGATGCCGGGTGTGTCGGAATAGACAATCTGGTAGTCCTCACCGCTGACGATGCCCATAATCCTGTGCCGGGTGGTCTGCGCCTTGGCGGTCACGATGGAAAGCTTCTCTCCCACCAGTGCGTTCATGAGGGTGCTTTTCCCAACATTGGGATTGCCGATGATATTGACGAAACCTGCTCTGTGTGCCATGCTATACGTATGCTCCCATCTTAAGGATGTTCACTTCGCCTTCGGTGAGGTAACGCCAGTCGCTCTTCTTAAGGCCTTTCTTGGTAAGGCCGGCGAAATAGACGCGGTCCAGGGCCCGGACTTCGTAGCCCAGGGATTCAAAAATGCGGCGGACGATGCGGTTCTTTCCGGAGTGGATTTCGATTCCCAGCTGACGGTGGTCGTGGGCGTCGATGAATTCCAGTTCATCAGCGGCAACGACGCCATCGCTGAGTTCGATGCCGGAAAGGATCTTCTGCTGGTCTTCTTCCTTGAGCGGGGCGTCCAGCACAACCTGGTAAATCTTTTTCTTGTTGTAGGAGGGATGGGTGAGATGTTCGGCCATCTCTCCGTCATTGGTGAACATGAGGACACCGGTGGTGTTCTTATCCAGCCGTCCCACGGGGAATACGCGGGTAGGGCAGCCCTTCAAAAGGTCCATGACGGTCTTCTCCGCGTGCGGATCGCTGGCGGTGGTCACATAGCCCTTGGGCTTGTTCATCACGATGTACACTTTCTCTTCTCCCTTGAGGCGCTGCCCGTTGAAACGGACATCGTCGGTGAGGATGTTCACTTTGGTGCCCAGTTCGGTCACCACCTCTCCGTTTACGGTCACTACGCCGCTCTGAATGAGGGTATCGGCCTCACGGCGGGAGCAAACGCCGGAATTGGCGATGAATTTGTTCAGGCGCACCACTTCCTGGATTTCTGTGGGCGCATTGTCGTTATCGCTGTAGCGGCCGCTTACCTGGGGTTTGCGGCTGAGCATGGCATTCATGCCGGCATCTGCCTCGCTGCGCTTGTTGTAAGGCTTGCGGGATCCCGGACGTCCCTGTCCCTGGCCGAAGGAGGGTTTGCCGTAGCCGCTTTTTCGGGGAGCGCTGTTCCTGCGGTCTCCGAAAGAGGAGGACTTGTGTTCTCCGAAAGAGGAGGACTTGTGTTCTCCGTAGCGGGGCTTGCGGTCTCCGTAAGCGGGGCGGTCTTCGTGGAAACGGCGGGCCGGCCGCTCGGCTGAATCAAAACTGCGGCTGGTGCTGTAATCTACTTTTTCTGCATGGCCTTCTGCAGGCCTTCTGGCGATACGTTTTCTCGTACCTTTTTTGATTTCTTCCATAAGATAAATACACTGACTTGCTCGACTCACGTCGATTATTTGAGTTTGAAGATATAGGTTATCGTTCCGGTTTGAATGGCGGGCGCATTGGCGTCCATGTTAAAATGTGCTTTGAGGGCGGCGTTTCTGGCAGCCGTCCACAGGGTTTTGTCTGTTACGGTGGTGCCTTCCGCACCGGCGATGGCTTCCGTCACGTTTCCGTACTGGTCCACCTTCACCTGCACCACCACGGTGCCGGCCGTCTGGGAGTTGTAGGAAGGACGGGGGAGGGACCCCACTACGTTACGTCCTTTCACATGGGCGTTGGCGCTGCCTTCCGTCTTTCCTTCCTTGGTATTGCCGTCCGGCTGGCCGGCCTTGAACCCCTCGTGCGCTTCCGTGGCACTGTGCGGAGTGGTGGCGCTGTTGTCTTTCTGGCTCATGCCCGGGAAAGAAGCGCGGGGGTCCAGTTTGGGCTCTTCCTCCTTGGGCGTCGGAACCTCTACGTCCCCGTGCGGGTCCGGCTTGGTGGCCGGCGTCACGTTGGGACGGTCGTTCACATGCGGAGATTCTGCTTTCTGTACCAGTTCCACTTCCTTGGTCCGGTCCACTTCCTCGGCCTGGGGCTGACGGCCCACGCGGGTCCGGACGGGCTTGACCTCCTGCACCTCTTCTTCAAATTCAATGAGGAGGGAAGTCCTTTCCGGCGGCGGGGGATCCAGGTAGGTGAGACCGCTGGTAAGCAGCAGCACCAACGCGGCGGCATGGATGCCCACCGTGGCCAGGATACCGGTCACGGTCGCATTCTTTTCACGCTTCTGTTGGGTGCGCTGGTACGGTTGCATCATCTATTCGGGTTGGGTCGCCAGGATCACTTTATAGTGATTCCGTTTGGCGATGTTCATCATCTGCACCACTTCTCCCACAGGGACGCTCTCGTCGCTGAAGATGGAGAAAGTGGGATCCTCTTCCTGGGAGAGCAGGCCGATGAGTTCCATTTCCACTTCTTCGTAGGGAATGGGATCCTTGGCGCCGTTCACATGGTAGGTGTACGTCTCATCTCCCCAGTCCTTGATGCTCACGCTTACGGTGGCTTTGGCGTTCACCTGGCCTGTGCTCTTGGGAAGCAGGAGCTTGAGGGCGTTGGGGTTGATGAGCGTGGACGTCACCAGGAAGAAGATCAGCAGCAGGAACACGATATCCGTCATGCTGGATACCGAGAACGAGGCGTCAACTTTGGTGTTTCTCTTGAGTGCCATACGTTACTGCTCCTTGGCGGGTTCTTCATTGATGACGATGTCGATGAACTCCATGGTGGAGCTTTCCATCTTGTACACCAGGTCACTGACCTTGGAAGTGAGCCAGTTGTAGCCGAAGTAAGCGATGATACCCACGATCAGACCACCCACGGTGGTGAGCATGGCCGTGTAGATACCGCCGCTGAGAAGGGTAATGTCAATGTTGTTCCCGGCCTTGGACATGTTGAAGAAGGCCTGAACCATACCCATCACAGTGCCGAGGAAACCGATCATCGGGGCACCGCCGGCGATAGTGGCCAGGAGCGGAAGACCCTTTTCCAGGCGGGCTACCTCAACATTGCCGATGTTCTCGATGGCACTCTGGATATCGGACATGGGACGACCCAGGCGGTGGATACCGGTTTCAATCATGCGGGCCACAGGGTTGTCATACTTCCGGCACAGGGTGATGGCGCTTTTGGTCTTGCCCTCGGAGACATAGTCGCGGATGTCCTGCATGAAGTGAGGGTCAATCTTGGAAGCGTTGTTGATGGTCCACCATTTGCGGCCGATCAGGTAGATGGCCAGGATACTGAGGGCCAGGAGGACCCACATCAGGGGACCGCCCATGGTGAACATGGACCAGAGGCTCTCGTTCATGACGGTGGGCTGGATGGGATTCACCGCCTCGGCGCTCTGTGCAAGGGTGTCTGCGAGGTCGGCTTGAAGAAGAGGGAATAACATATTTTGTTGGTTTTACTAAATTCTATCCAATCTGCAAAGATAGGAAAAAAGATGCGAAAAAAAAACCACAGAGCCTGTGGTTTATTCCTCTTCTTCAAGGCTGGGGCCCAGCGGGGGCAGGGCATTCTTTCCGGAAGGGGCTTCCACCCCGTGGTCGATGGCTTTGATGGCGGCCTTGACAATGCTCTGTTTCCCGTCCACCAGGCGTTTGCTGTTCTGTCTGAATCCGTCCAGCACGTCTTCCAGACTCTTCTCCAGGGCCGTATTGTAGCGGCAGAAGATGCCCACTCTTTCCACCATGTCCTGCGCGGCGCTTACAATCTCCGTGATGTTCTCCATCTGTTCTTTCTGCACCCAGGCCGTGCGGATAAGGCGGAGGAAGGGGATGAGGGTCTCTTCGGTGGTGATGAGCACGTTCTTCCGGAAAGCCTTGGCAAAGAGATCCTTGTCTTCCATCTTGGCCAGCTGGTAGGCCGCGTAGTTGGGGATGAACATGATCACATAGTCCAGCGTCTTGCGTCCCTCGACGTACTTCTGGTATTCCTTTCCGGTCAGTTCCCGGATGTGGTTCTCAACCGATTCCAGGTTCCGTGCCGATGCCGCCGCCCGCTCCTGGTCCGTGTCGGCCGCAAAATAGTCGGCCAGGGCGGTGAGGGACACTTTGGAGTCTATGAGGATGTCCGTGTTGTCAGGGAAATGGAGGGCGAAGTCCGGGCGCATCTTCCGGCCGGTTTCCTCGTTTTCGATGCGGTTCCCCTTACGGTCGCGGAGCCAGAACTCGGCGTCGTAGTCGTGGCCTTCGCGGAGGCCTTCGGCCTTGAGGATGTTTTCCAGGATGGTTTCCCCGAAGATGCCCTGTACCTTGCTCTGCCCCTTGAGGGCTTTGGCCAGGTCTTCGGCCGTGGTGCCGATGGATTCGGTCTGCTCCCGGAGGTTTTTGACGGTCTCGGCAAACTGCGTCTTGATGGAGCTGCTTTCTTTGAGGTGCGACTCTTTCTGGGCATCGAAAGCCTCTTTCATGGTGCGGATGTCCTTGTTCAAGTCTCCGGTAATCAGCTTCATAGTTTCGGCGGCTTCTTTCTTGAGGGCCTCTTCCCGCTGTTTCATGAGTTTCTCATTCTCCAGGGCGAGGGCCGTCTTGGCCGCTTCAATGGCCTTTTCCTGCCCTTCTTTCATCTTCTGGAGGCTCTGTTCGTAAACGGCCTTCTCTTGCTCGCGGAGCTCTTTTTCCTGTTCGCGGAGCAGCTCGGACATCCGGGCATCGGCATCGCGCCTCACCAGTTTGTTGTGCGTGAGAAGCCAGGCCACAAAGGTGGCGACCAGCAGGACGCCGGTCACGATGGCAACGATGGTGGGAGTGTCCAAGCTTATCATAATCAGATGATTTCTATTTCACCGGAGGGAATCCAGCCCTGGCGTCCGTCGGAGAGTTCGATGTTGGTGAAGCCGGAGACATTGTCCAGGATTTTCACCCGTGTCCCTTCGTGGAGGATGAAGAGGTCTTTGGCGCTTTCGGCCGACGGGGAACTCTTCACGGAGGAGACGGGACGCATCACGATGGCCATGTCCTGCCGCCGGGCCTCGGTGCGCTGCCACTGGGCGAAGTCCCAGCCCAGGAAAGCCAGGAGGAACGAGGCGATGGCTGCAAAAAAGCCGATACGGCGCCGTGCCGGGGTGTTTCCGAGGAGGAACAGCAGCAACAGGGCTACGGTGCTCCCGAAAAAGACGAGCGACAGCACTGCCCATGTATTGGAGGGGAGGAGGTAACATAAGGAATGTCCCCACTGCTCGAAGAAAATCTCCGGAACCTCGTCAATCTTGTCCTGGGTCTGTGCTCGGGCGAATTCCAGGTTGTAGCGGACATCGGCATCAGAGGGGTCCAGGCGCAGCGCCCGTTCGTACCAGAGGATTGCCGGGGCAATCTCTCCGGTCTTGAAATAGGCGTTGCCCAGGTTGTAGTACAGTTCACGGGACATCATGCCCGTGGCCTGCACATCCTTCCAGTCGTGGAGAGCCTGAGCATAATCGCCTTCGGTATAGGCGGCCACGCCGGCGTTCCAGAGGGAATCCGGATAGGACTCCTGTTGCGCCTGAGCGGCGAACGGAAGGCCGATAAGGAGCAAAATGGCCAGTGCAGCGGCCTTGACGGGCGTTTTCTTCATTGATGAATCGATGGCGGTAATGAGTTTGACGGCCTGTTCGTAGTGGGCGTTCATGGCTTCGTGTCCGGCATCCGGGGAGTAGCGGGCCTCTTCGCAGGCGCTGAGAAGGTCCACGAACTCCGTGACGGTGGCTTCCGGAACGCTGCCGGAGAGGAGGGCGGCGCTGATGTTCTCCTTGTTCTGGTCGGCCATATCCATGGATAGCTTGTCCCCGATGAATCCGATGAGCGAGCGGTGAAGTTCTTCGTAGAAGGCGGTGTACAGGTTCTTCTGCAGGAATTCCCGGGCTGTAGAGAGACGTTTCAGGGCCATCCGTGTGGCCTTGCGGTTACGGCTTCCGACTACATCGGCCCTTCGGGCGGCAGCTTTGCGCATGCCCAGCCAGCAGCCGGCGCCGAGGAGCAGAAGGAACACCAGCGTGCCCCACCAGGCGGGGGAATACACCAGGAAGCCTTTGTCCGTGCCGAGGGCGGTCTTTGTGCGGATGAAACGGATATCTTCCCCGAGGTTCTTCACGCCCTTTCGGTCCACCACCAGCGTGGATCCGCCGTCCTGGACAGCACTGCCCTTGGACCCGGCAGTTCCGCTCTTGTCGGTATTTACGGTCGTCTTGACATCGTACGATTCGAAATCGGGCGGGAAACTGATTTTGGGGGCTTCCAGGAGGGCGATGTTTCCCTTTCCGCTCACGGTCACCAGCAGCGAGGCGGCATCATGCGTCTTGAGGGAATCCTTGCTCAGGCGGGCCTGGACGTGGAATTCACCTACGCCCCCGCCGAAGGAGGCCGGTGCTCCGGCCGGCAGGGCCGATACATGCAGGGTCGCGCCTTTGGTGGTGACGCGCTGCCGGGTGGTCACATAGTCGTTGCCGAAGAAATCGTCGAAAATGGAGCCGGACGAAGCGCGGGGACGCTGGACATTCACCAGGCACACGATCTCTGCCGGTTCGATGGCCTGGTCCCCGGATTTCTGGGGAATAATGACCCAGCGACGCAGGACGGCGGCATTGTACATGGTGCCGTCCACCTGTTCACGCTGGAACTCGATATTGGAGGGAGCCTCCACTTCCTGGCTCCAGAAGCCCTTGAAAGTGGGGAACTTGGCATTCTCGAAGCCTACCAGATTGGCGCGGTGGTAAATCTTGAGGGTGGCGGTGACCGGCTCGCCCACCACCACGGAACCGCGGCTCAGGGACAGGCGCATGAAGATATCGGCATTGCCGGGCGTGGACTGGGAAGAACTCTGGCCCTGGCCCTGCTGCTGGCTGCCACCCTGGCCGCCACTCTGCTGGCCGGATGCGGCGGCCTGCGAGCCACCGTCCACTACCTGGATGGTGACGGCTTTGGAGCGCACTTCGGTTCCTTTCACCTTGGCCACGGCGGGCTGGATGGTGAAGGTGCCCGTCTTACGGGCCTGGAGGATGTAGGTGTAGGAGGTCTGGGAGGAACGGGTAGTCTTTCCGTTGATCATCTGGATGCTGGTGGAAGACCCTTTCTGAGGGCCCCAAACCACGGAAAAGTCTTCGCCGGCTTCCCACTGGAAATCCGACGGACCGTGTTCACCTTCCACTACGAACACCACGTTGAACCGCTCCTGCAGTTCCACGATATTGTGCACTTCCACCCGCATGCTGGGCTGCGCCCACAGGGAGAGGGCGGCAAAACAGGCGGTTATGATTGCTGCGAGTCGTTTCATACGCTACCAATTCTTTTCCTTCTGACGGGATTTGAGGGCCTGGGCCTTCTTCTCGTCCACTTTTTCCTGGGTCTGTTTCTCTTTGTCCTGGATGGCCTGGAGCAGTTGCTGGGCCTGCTGGGGACTCAGCTGCGGCTGCTGTTGTTGCTGGTCCTGGTTTTGGTCCTGGTTCTGATTCTGATTCTGATTCTGATCCTGGTTCTGGTCTTTATTCTGGTCCTGGTCCTGATTTTGATCCTGGTCCTGATTTTGATCCTGGTTCTGCTGATCCTGGTTCTGCTGGTCCTGGTTTTGCTGATTCTGGTTTTGCTGATCCTGGTTCTGATCCTGGTTCTGCTGCTGTTCCATCAGCTTGTTCCGGGCATAGATGTAGTTTTCTTTGGCCTCCAGGTCTTCCGGACGCAGCCGCAGGCTTTCCTTGAACATGTTCACGGCCGTCTGCCAGTCCTGCTGGGCGATGGCCACATCCCCGCGGTTGAAGTAATAATCGGCCGCGAACTTCTCTTCGGAGGCGGTCATCTGCACGGCGTCCAACTGCTTGGCGGCTTCTTCCATGTTCTGTTGGCGGTACAAGTTGTTGGCCAGATTGTAGTGGGCCGCCACCGAGGTGGTATCCAGCATGAGGCCCTTGCGGTAACTGATATCGGCCTCCGCGTATTTCTCTTTCTTGAACTGGCGGTTTCCCTTTCTCAGGTCCGCCTGCTGGCCCCAGGCGGCGGTCACGCAGCCCAGCGCCAGGATGATGCACAACACTTTCCTCATACCTCGAACAGTTTGCGGCGGGGCTTGCGCTCGCCGATGAGCATTTCAATCACAAGCAGAAGCAGGGCAATCCCGAAGAAGTACATGTACTGCTCGTCGTACTCCTCGAAGACAACGCTGCCAAACTCCTCGTCCTCCATCCGGCGGATGTCCTGGATGATGGGATTGAGGCCGAATTCCTCGCCGCCGGCGTGGATATAGGCTCCGTTTCCGGCCTTGGCGACAGCCCGGAGGGTTTCCTCGTCCAGTTTGGTCACCACAATCTCGCCATCCTTGTCCCGGAGCAGGCTCCCGTTCATGGGGATGGGCTGTCCTTCGGCCGATCCGACGCCAATCGTGTACACTTTGATGCCCAGTTCGGCTGCCTGGCGGGCGGCTTCCACGGGGTCGTCTTCGTGGTT
>ONTQ01000008.1:0-3863 GCA_900320795.1 uncultured Bacteroidales bacterium | reverse complement strand
GAGATGACTACAATGACGCGGCTCTTTTCGCTCTGGGCGCTGAAACTCTTGATACTTAAGCGGATGGCATCGCCGATGGCCGTTCCCTGGACGGGAATGGAACCGGTGTCGATGCTTCCGAGGAACATCTTGGCACTCACATAGTCGGTGGTTACCGGCAGTTGCACGAAGGAAGTTCCGGCAAAGATTACCAGGCCGATGCGGTCTTCCTGCAGGCGGTCGGTGAGCCGGGCGATGGACAGTTTGGCCCGTTCCAGCCGGTTGGGGGAATAGTCTTCGGCCAGCATGGAGTTGGAAACGTCCAGCGCGACGATGATTTCCGCTCCGCGGGTGGCCCTTTCGGCCAGGCGGGCGCCGGTCCTGGGCCGGGCCAGTCCGACGACGAAAAACAGGAAGGCCAGGCAGAAGATTGCCATTCGCACCCAGCCTTTCGAGCGGGAACGGGAGGGCATGAGGGCTTCTACCAGGGCGGGGTCTCCCAGTGCCTTCACCCGCCGGCCGCGCAGGTATCTCAGCACAGCATATCCCACGAGAAAAACGGGGATAAGCAGCAGCAGATACAGGTATTTGGGGTCTGCAAACAGTAGCATCACGGAAGCCTCCTCAACAAGGCGCCGACAAGCAGTTCCAGAAGCAGGCACACGAGGGCTGCCAGCGCGTAATTCTTAAACAAATCTTTGTACACCGGGAACGAATCCACCGATGTGCGGGTCTTTTCCATCTGGCCGATTTCGCCGTAAATCTCGGCCAGTTTGGTGTTGTCGGTGGCACGGAAATAGCGGCCGCCGGTGCCGTCGGCGATGCCCTTCAGGAGGGCTTCGTCAATCTCGACGGGAATGTTCTGGAGTTCGATGCCCCAGGGGGTCTGGACCGGGTAAGGAGCTGTTCCGTTGGCTCCTACGCCGATGGTATAGACCCTGATTCCGTAGGTTTTGGCAATCTCGGCCGCCATGGACGGGTCTATCTCTCCCATGTTGTTCACACCGTCGGTCAGGAGGATGACCACCCGGCTCTTGGCGTCGGAGTCTTTCATGCGGGCCACGGCGGTGGCCAGACCGTTGCCGATGGCGGTGCCGTCCTCGATGAGGTCGGTCTGCACGTCCTTCATCAGATTGATGAGGGTGGCGCGGTCCGTGGTGAGGGGGCATTGGGTATAGCTCTCGCCGGCGAAGACCACGATTCCCATGCGGTCGCTGGGTCGCTGGGCGATGAATTCGATGGCGATGTCCTTGGCCGCACTGAGACGGTCCGGCGTGAAATCGCGGGCCAGCATGGAGGTACTCACGTCCATCGCAAAGACAATGTCGATGCCTTCCGTGTCCACTTTTTCCACCTGGGAGGAAGAGCGCGGACGGGCGATGGACACGACCAGGAGCGCCAGCGCAGCCGTTCGCAGGATAAACGGCAGATGCCGCACCCATTCCAGGACTGACCTGCCGCCGGCTTTCCACGCATCCAGGGCCGATACCCGCAGGTGGGCCCTGCGGTCCTTGATTTCGATCCAGAGGTAACGGACGACAAGGAGTGCCGGAATGGCCAGCAGCCAAAGAAGATAAGGATACTCAAAGAACATGGCTACTCCTCCTTCTTTTCATCCTGGCCGGCTTGCTCGGCAATTTCCTGCTCATAGGTGGCCGTCACGAAATGGATGGCCTGCGGCAGCACTTTGGCATTGTCCTCGTCGGTGGCGGTGAACTTCGCGAATTTTACGAAATCGGCCGTTTCGAAGAGCGTTTTCATCTCTTTGTAGAGGTCTTCCGGGATGTCGCTGTCCTTGAGGCCGGCGAAGATTTCCGCCGTGGTCATTTCCATGGCGGCTACGCCATAGCGGGACACGATGTATTCCCGGAGGGCGTCCGTGACACCGGAATAGAAGGTTTTCTGGTTTTCGGGCTTCCAGAACTTGTCTCCGCGGTATTTGTCCAGCTTGCGGAGGGCCCTGATGTGTGCGGGCTCGGCCTTTTCCTCTTCCCGGGTACGCTTTCTCCTATTCTGGATAAGGCGGTACAGGATGAGCATCAGGCCCACAAATCCCAGGGCTGCCAGCACCCAGGGGAAGATTTCCTTGAAGGTGTAGGGGAATTTGACCTGGGGCTTGATGTCGTGGGCCTGGAAGGACTCCATGTCCACCGGAAGTTCCTTCACTTCCAGGGGTTCTGCCGGGGCTTTGAAAACAAGGGTGTCTCCATTTACCAGGACCGGAAGGTCCGGCAAGTGGAAACTACCTCCCATCCAGGTGGTAAGCAGGAGGGATGCCTTAATATTGTATCGGGCGGGCGTTTCCTTGCGCCGGCTCACCCGTACGGAGTCCACCTGCCACTCTCCCAGGATTTCCACAGGGGCGTCTTTCTCCAGTTTGAGTTGGGGCAGTACCAGGGGTGTGCCTTCTGTAATGTCCTCCAAAGTGATTCCGTAACGCAACTGGTCGGCAACCAGCACGGAATCCCGTTTCTGGATGGGCTCCAGAAAGGTCTCTCCGCCTACTTTGCGCAGACCCTCCGCGCCGGCAAGCGCAGAGACGGTGAGAAGGAGGGGTATGAGGATTCTTACAAGTTTCATCTTTTTTGGAATAAATCCATCAGGCCGCGCACATAGTCTTCGTCCGTGCCGATGTCCACGTGGTCCACCTGGTAGCGGAGGAAGAGGCGGTCGGCTCCGGATGTTGCGGTGCGGAACCAGTTTTCATAAGCGCTGCGGACGCTCCGGGAACCGGTATTGATCCAGCGGGAGGCTCCGGTTTCGGCATCTTTGGCGTGAACCAGCCCTACATTGGGGAGGAACTTCTCGCGGGGGTCGCTTACGCGGATGACGGAGAGGTCGTGGCGATTCACGGCCACCTTCAGGGCATCTTCGTAGCGCGGGGCACCATCGGCCTGTACATCCAGCATGTCGCTGAGGACGAAGGCGGTGCACTTTTTCTTGATGGCGTTTGTGAGATAGCGGAGGGCTTCTCCGATGTCGGTTCCGTCGCTCTGGGGCTCATACTCAAGGATTTCCCGGATGATGTGCAGGAAGTGCGTGCGGCCTTTTCCCGGCGGAATGAACTTTTCCACATGGCCCGTGAACAGGATGCAGCCCACTTTGTCGTTGTTGAGGATGGCGCTGAAAGCGAGGGTGGCGGCAATTTCCGCAATCTGCTCCCGCTTGGTCTTCACCGCCGTGCCGAACAGGCCGCTCCGGGAGATGTCCACCAGGAGCACCACCGTGAGTTCGCGTTCTTCTTCGAACACTTTCACGTAGGGGGCGCTCATGCGGGCCGTCACGTTCCAGTCCATGTTCCGCACGTCATCTCCGTACTGATACTCACGCACTTCGCTGAAGGCCATGCCCCGTCCCTTAAACGCGGAATGGTACTCTCCGGCGAAGATCTGGTGACTCAGCGCCTTGGTCCGGATCTCGATTTTGCGGACTTTCTTTATTAACTCTTCCGGTGTCATTACGGGACGATGACCGCGTTGATGATTTTCTCGATAAGCTGCTCGGGCGTAACATTTTCTGCCTCGGCTTCATAGGTGAGGCCGATACGGTGACGGAGCACCTCGTTGCAGACGGCCCGCACGTCTTCCGGAATCACGTAGCCGCGGCGCTTGATGAAGGCATAAGCCTTGGACGCCATGGCCAGGGAAATGCTGGCACGCGGGGAGCCGCCGTAGGAAATGAAGCTGTCCAGTTCCTTGAGGCCGTACTCGCCAGGGGTACGGGTGGCATTGACGATATCCACAATGTACCGCTCGATTTTCTCGTCCATATAAACGTCTTTCACTACCTCGCGGGCGCGGATGATGTCTTCCGGTTTTACCACGGCCTGGGCCTGGGGGAAGGTGCCGGCGTTGTTCATGCGGATAATCTGGCGTTCCTCCTCC
>ONTQ01000230.1 GCA_900320795.1 uncultured Bacteroidales bacterium | reverse complement strand
TGCCTAACCACTCGGCCATAGTACCAGTTCGGGAATGCAAAGATAGCAGGTTTTCCCGAAACTACAAAAAAACTCAGATATTATTGAGGAAATAATCTACAACCATATCCTTACTTTCCTGGGTAATCAGGAATTGGTTGTGGTCTGTGTGGGAGTGGATAATCTCGCACTGGGGGTAGCGCCTCTTCCACCGTTTCTCATTGGTCAGGAATTCCGCCTTTTCCAGTTTCCTGAGTTCGGGCGATTTTACAAAGCCCGCACTTACGGCGCTGGATTCCGTGTAGATGGTAGAAACAATGGAGGTGACCGGTCCGTTGTAGGTCTCCTCGGGCATGGTGGCCATAAGGTTGATGTCAAGGTCGGCCCTCTTGTTGTTGCGCTCTTCGTTCAGGTGAGGGAAGAAGTAGGCGGGCTTAAGCATTTGCTGGATTTTGATATCCCGGTCCAGTTCTCCGTCCAGGACCACCACACGGGGTTTGTAGTCTTGTTTGTTGTAAATACGGGCCGCCAGGGCCAGGGCCTGCTCTCCGCCGGCGCAGAAGCCGGTAATGGCGGCCACGTGGCGCTCTTTGACAACATCCTGCACATAAGTCTCATAGATATCCACCAGACCATTGATGTCCGTGAGGCGGTCTTCCATGATGGTGTGGTAGGACTCAATAGCGTAGACGGCAAACTTATGGGAAACGTTCTGGGCCCATTCCCCAAACAGGAAATCAAAGCTGGTGTATCCGCTGATGACAATGATAACCGGTTTCTCCGGTTCGTTCTCTCCGTTGCCATACCAGAAAGAGTTGGGGTGCTTTTCGGCCGACATAATCCGGCGAATGGTCCTCAGCGAATAGAAATCGTTGGCGGTGAGGTGGAAACCGGACATGCCCATGAGCACGATGAGCTGCATGATATGCAGGGAGGTGATGCCTACGTCATTGATGAGATCGGCATCCACATTGACGCTGGGCAGGCCGATAAGACCGGCGGCCGCCTGGATGAGGAGTTCCTCCCCGGGGCTGACGGGCGTATTATTGGTGGTGACCGAATCGATGGCCTGGTTCACAAGGGCCGATTGGTCAATCTTTCCGTTGATGTTCAGTTTGAACTCCTTGACTTGATTCCAATAGGTGGGCACCATGTAGGCGGGGAGTTCCTTGGCCAGGTTCCTTTTGATGGCGTCGAACCCGTCCACACCCTGGGCCAGCATGACATAGGCTACGATATACTTCTCGGCCCCTACCTGCTCCAGGCGGACGAAGGCCCTCAGCACGCCTTCCTGCCTTTCAATGGCGGCGTTGATCTCTCCCAGTTCTATGCGGAAACTGCGAAGCTTGATCTGCGAGTCTTTTCGGCCCTGGTAATTGAAACTGCCGTCGGGGTTCAGCGTGACCAGGTCTCCGCTGTGGTAAAGCCTGGACACGTCAATTCCGTCATGCTCCTTCTCGAAGGGATTCTCGGAGAAAGCCGCGGCATTCAGTTCCGGGCGGTTCCAGTAGCCGTTGGTGACCTGCATGCCGCCAACCCAGAGTTCTCCGGATTCTCCCGGGGCAACCCGCTTGCCTTCTTCGTTGACCACATAGCAAACGACGCCGGGGGCGGGTTTGCCTATGCACTTCCATTCGTCGGCATTCTTGAACTCGTGGGTGGTGATGACCACGCAGGTTTCGGTGGGGCCGTATCCGTTGACAAAGCGATAGGGATACTTTCCGGCTATCTTGCTGGTAAGGCTGTGCGGAATGGCTTCGCCTCCGGCCGATAAGGTTTGCATCGCGGGGAAATCGTAATCCGGGAAGATAGCCAGCAGGGATGGGGGCAGGAAGGTAAAGGTAATCCCTTTCTCCTGGATCAGATTGTGGAGAAGCATGGCATTGTGCCTCTCTTCGTTCTGGGCAATGACCAGGGTGCCGCCGTAGAACAGCGAGGAATAGATCTCCAGGACCGATGCATCAAAGCTGATGCTGGCAAACTGGAGGATGACAGACTGGTCGCTGATCTGGAAATTCTCCGGGTGGCAAACCGTCTGGCAATAGCTGTAAAGGGCCTTTAAGGGGACCGAAACCCCTTTGGGCTGTCCCGTAGTGCCGGAAGTATAAATCATGTATACCTCTGAAAAGCCTCTTTTCAGGAGGGGGAGAGGCTCTGTCAGGGGACTGGAAAGA
>ONTQ01000016.1 GCA_900320795.1 uncultured Bacteroidales bacterium | reverse complement strand
CCGACAACAAAGAAGTGAAGAAGAACACCTACACGGTCTATAACATCTAAACGGTGCCCATAGAAGCAAAAAAGCAGCCTTTCGAAGGGCTGCTTTTTTTGTGGGGTGGATGATGGGGCTCGAACCCACGACACTCGGAACCACAATCCGATGCTCTACCAGCTGAACTACATCCACCATATTGGGACTGCAAATGTAAGGATTTTTTCTTTCTTTCCAAAATTTTTCAATTATAATTCCTATCTTTGCGTGCAAGCAAAACTGACTGACCCGACTATGGCAAAACGAGAAATCAAGTTTTCCCTGGTTTACAGGGACATGTGGCAAAGTTCCGGAAAATACGTTCCCCGGGTGGACCAGCTGGTAGAAGTGGCCCCCGCCATCATCGACATGGGCTGCTTTGACCGCGTAGAGACCAATGGCGGCGCCTTCGAGCAGGTAAACCTCCTGTTTGGCGAAAACCCCAACAAGGCCGTACGCGCCTGGACCGCCCCCTTCCACAAGGCCGGCATCCAGACCCACATGCTCGAACGTGGCCTCAACGCCCTCCGCATGAATCCCGTCCCGCTGGACGTACGTGAACTCATGTTCAAGGTGAAGAAAAAACAGGGAACGGACATCGCCCGTTCTTTCTGCGGCCTCAACGACCACCGCAACCTCAAAGGCTCCGTCATCGGCGCAAAGAAAGGTGGGATGATTTCGCAGGTCGCCCTTTCCATCACCCACTCCCCCGTGCACACGGTCGCCTACTACATGGACATCGTGGACAAAGTGGTGGAATACGGGGCCGATGAAATCTGCCTCAAGGACATGGCCGGCATCGGCCGTCCCAATGTGCTGGGTCAGCTGGTGGCCGATATCAAAAGGAAGTATCCCCATATCAAGGTGCAGTACCACGGCCACACCGGTCCCGGTTTTTCCGTTGCCTCCATGTTGGAAGTAGCCCGCGCCGGCGCCGATTATCTGGACGTAGCCGTAGAGCCGCTGTCCTGGGGCAAGGTACATCCGGACGTGATCACCATCCGTGAAATGCTCCGCTGCGACGGCTTCCTCGTGAAGGACCTCAACATGGACGCCTACATGGAAGTGCGCCGCCTCACCCAGAAGTTCATCGACGATTTTCTGGGCTACTGGATCAACCCCAGCAACAAACTGATGACCTCCCTCCTGGTGGGCTGCGGCCTTCCCGGCGGCATGATGGGCTCCATGATGGCCGACCTCAAAGGCTTCCAAGGCGCCATCAACGCCGCCCAGCGCGCCCATGGCCGCCCGGAAATGAGCCTGGACACCCTCATGGTGAAACTCTTCGAAGAAGTGGAATACGTCTGGCCCCGCCTGGGTTATCCCCCGCTTGTGACGCCGTTCAGCCAGTATGTGAAGAACACGGCCCTGATGAACCTGTTCAACATGCTGAACGACAAGCCGCGCTGGACCACCATCGACAAGGATACCTGGGGCATGATTCTGGGCCATATGGGCAAACTCCCGGGAGAACTGGATCCGGAAATCGTTACCCTGGCCAAGGAGAAAGGGCTGGAATTCAGCACCGGCAACCCGCAGGACAACTATCCCGACGAACTGCCCAAGTTCCGCAAGATGATGGACGAGGAAGGCTGGGATTACGGCGAGGACGACGAGGAACTCTTCGAACTGGCCATGCATGAGCGTCAATACAGGGATTACAAGAGCGGCATCGCCAAGGAGCGCTTCAACAAAGAATTGGCCGAACTCAAGGCCAAGGCCGGCGCGCCCATTGTGGTGGAACGCCCCGTGGTGGAAATGCCTAAGTTCTCCATCGAGGAATACACGGCCCGCTATCCCAAGGCCACGCCCGTTCAGTGCCCGGTCAAGGGCCAGCTTCTCTGGGAACTGGATGTGGACGACGCCTCCAAGGCTCCGGTCGTCGGGACGAAAGTGAAAGCCGGAAAGGTGATCGGCCATGTACAGACCTATTATGGCATCGAAGATGTCGTGGCTGCCGTGGATGGTCTTCTGGTCGCCGTCCTGGGCAAGCAGGGCGACAAGACAGAAAAGGGCGAAATCGTTGCTTTTATCCAATAGGAATCGTAAAAAACAGCGAATCGACACCTGAAACAACACAATCTTTTTTCCGATTGTGTTGTTTTTCTTTTTTATGGGGTATCTTGCCACCATGAAAATCTTGGATATGTGCCCGGACGAGCGGCCCCGGGAGAAAATGCGCCTCAGGGGCGCGAAGGCTCTCTCCAATGCCGAACTGCTGGCCATCCTGCTGGGAAGCGGCACCGAAGGAAGAAACGTCATGGATGTGGCGCAGGAACTGATGGTCAGTGCCAAGGGGCGGCTGTCCCTGCTGGGGGCCATGCCGCTGGAGCGGCTCGTCACGCACAAGGGGGTGGGAGAAGCCCGGGCCATCGGCATCGCCGCCGCCTTGGAACTGGGAAGGCGGGCCTTCGAAGAGGCATCCGTCATCGACAAGCGTTCCGTCACCTCTCCGCAGTTGGTTTACCAACTCATGCTCCCCACCCTCAAAAACCTGGACCACGAGGAATGCTGGGTCCTGTTCCTGAACAAGGCCAACTATATCATCGGCCGGGAAATGATCACCTCTGGCTCCCTGGACGCCGCTCCGCTGGACGTGGGCCGGATTCTCAAAAAGGCCATTGAAAAACAGTGCAGCCACCTCATCCTCGTGCACAACCACACTTCCGGTTCCCCGCTGCCCAGCCAGGCCGATATAGTCCAGACCGACCTGCTGAAAAAAGCCCTCGCTGCAATCGGCATCACCCTCACCGACCATATCATCGTTGCCGAAAGGGCTTTCTATTCTTTTTCCGAAGAAAGGGTGGGAAAATAAATTTTTTCTATATTTGTAATGTAGTCTCAAATGCCTGAAATATGAAAGTCGTCAACCTTGGAGAGAACAACACAGTGCTGAACACCTACATTGCAGAGATTCGCGATGCGCGCATCCAGAAAGACAGCCTCCGTTTCCGCACCAACCTGCAGCGGGTGGGCCGGGTTTTCGCGTATGAAATCTCCCGTACGCTGGCTTACTCGGAAAAGGATGTCACCACTCCGCTGGGTGTAGCGAGGGTTTCCACTTTTGACACCCCGTTGGTGATTGCCGCCATCCTACGGGCGGGAATGCCCATGCAGAGCGGAATCCTGGACGTTTTCGACCATGCCGAGAGCGCCTTCCTCTCCACCTACCGAAAACATGGCAAGGGAGACTATTTCAAGGTTTATTCAGACTATTGCACCTGTCCTTCGCTGGAGGGCAAGACCCTCATCGTGGCCGATCCGATGCTGGCCACCGGCGCATCCATGGAAAGCGCCCTCCAAAAGCTGGAAGAAGAAGGCGGAGAGGCGGCCACCATCCATATGGTCTGCCCCGTCGCCAGCCGCTACGCCGTTGACCAGCTTCTGCAGAAACTGGACGACAAATACACCCTATGGGTGGCCGCCATCGATGAAGAACTCACCAGCCACAACTACATCATCCCCGGCCTCGGAGACGCCGGAGACCTGGCTTACGGCGGGAAAAGATAGCCGCATCCCTTCACTATGAAAAAAGCCTATATCGAAACTTACGGGTGTCAGATGAATGTCAATGACACCGAAGTCATTTTTGCCATCCTCCGGGAAGCCGGCTATGAGCGCACGGAAAAAATGGAGGAAGCCGGCCTTGTCATGGCCAACACCTGTTCGATCCGCGACAATGCAGAACAGCGCATCTGGGGACGTCTGGACGTGTTCAACCAGCAGAAAAAGGCCCGGCCGGGCGTATTGGTGGGCATTGTGGGCTGCATGGCGGAACGCCTGAAAGACAAGCTTCTGGACAACGGGAAGGTGGACCTTGTGGTGGGGCCCGATGCCTACCGCTCCCTTCCCCGCCTCCTGGAAGCCATCACTCCGGACAAACCCCAGATCGATGTCCTCCTGTCGCGGGACGAGACCTATGCCGACATCACCCCCGTCCGCACGGACCGCACGGGCATATCGGCCTTCATCTCCATCATGCGCGGATGCAACAATGTATGCTCTTACTGCGTGGTGCCCTATACCCGCGGAGCCGAGCGTTCTCGGGATGCCCATTCCATCATCCGGGAAGCCTGCGATGTCTATTCCCGTGGTTACAAGGAAGTTACCCTCCTGGGGCAGAACGTTGACTCCTACCTTTGGAAGAGTTCCGACGAGACGGTCAACTTTGCCCGCCTGCTGGAAAGGGTGGCCGCCATTGCACCGGACCTTCGCGTCCGCTTCGCCACCTCCCACCCCAAGGATATCAGCGACGAGGTCATCGAAACCATGGCCGCCCATCCCAATATCTGCCGCCACATCCACCTTCCCGTGCAGTCCGGCAGTTCCCGGATGCTGGAAAAAATGCGCCGCAAATATGACCGGGAGTGGTATCTGGAGCGGGTGGCCAAAATCCGCAGCCTTATCCCGGATTGCGGGCTCACCACCGACGTCATCGCCGGATTCTGCTCGGAAACGGAAGAAGATCACCGGGAGACCCTTTCCCTGATGGAGGAAGTGGGTTTCGACTGGGCCTTCATGTTTGCCTACTCGGAGCGTCCCGGAACCCTCGCCCAGCGGAATTATCCGGACGATGTCCCGGCCGATGTAAAGAACCGAAGGCTCAACGAAATCATCGAACTCCAAAACCGCAAGTCGCTGGAGCGTTACCGCGCCCAGGTAGGCAAGGAAGTGGAAGTGCTGGTGGAAGGACCCTCCAAGCGCGATCCGGCGCAACTTTGCGGCCGCGCTTCCAACAACATGATGTGCGTATTCCCGGCCCTGGACCGCAAGAGCGGAACCTATGTGAAAGTCAAGGTGAAGGACTGCACATCGGCCACCCTTATCTGCGAATAAAAAAAAATCATTACCTTTGCGTTTGTGAAAGCACTCAAGCATATCGGCATCTTTCTTGCAGCGGCCCTTCTGGCCTGTTCCTGCGGCCTGTCCAAGGTGAAGGAAATCGCCGTGACCAACGTCGGCATCGCGTATATCGTCCCGACATCGGCCCGGTCGGTTGATGCCAAATTGCTGCTGGGCATCAACAACCCCGCCCGCAAATTTGCCGTGCAGGAGGTCAGCGGCACCCTCCGCTACAACGAAAAGCCTGTCGCGCATTTTGTAACAGGTCCGCTGGAACTGCAGGCAAAGACGGAGGAGACCTATGAACTCCCCTGCACCGTCGTCCTGGACGAAGGTGTCTCCATCCTGGAAGTGCTCCTGATTGCCGCCAAAGGCTCGTTGGAAGGCCTGAAGGCCGATGTTGACATCCAGGGCGCCCTCAAGAAGAACGGGGTGCTGAGAGCCCCGATCTCTTTCCGGGACCTGGACATCTCCCAATTCAAAAAGTAAGTTATGAAACGGAAACTTCTCATACTCATAGTCCTTCTGCTTGGAAGCCTTTCCCTGCAGGCACAGGATACCACCCGCACCGCTCCGGTCGATTCCTCCCTCTACGGAAAGAGCATTCTCTCCGTCCTGGGCTCCGGTGTCCAAGTCGAGCAAAGCGCTGCCGTGCGCCAGGCCCTGGAAAATTATACCCGGGCCAATGCCGAAAAGCCCCTCAGCGGCTACCGCATCCGCGTTTTCTATGACAATGGCCCGCAGGCACGTGCCAAGTCCGAGAGCATCGAGCTGATTCTCAAGAAACAGTTCCCGGGAACGGGCGTTTACCGTTCTTTCGAAAGCCCCAACTACAAGGTGAGTATCGGCGATTTCCGTTCCAAAGACGAAGCCCAGCGCATCTTCAATGCGCTCAAGGGGGCCTATCCCACGGCATTCATCATCAAGGAAAGTATCAACTATCCGCGTTAAGCCATGGCTGCCATTGAACAGGGACTTCAGCAGAAACAGCAGCAAAAACTCTCGCCGCTTCAGATTCAGACCATCAAACTGATCGAGATGCCGGTGCAGGCCCTGGAGCAGCATGTACGGGAGGTTCTGAATGACAATCCCGTCCTGGATGACGCACCCCAGAAAGGAGAGGATGAGCCCCGCGACGTCTCCATTTCCGAAGTGGAGGAAAAAGAACAGAGCGGTGGTTCCCTGGAAGAGAACTACGGACCGCAGGATGACGACATCCCTTCCTATAACCTCCACGTGAACAACTGGGGGAAGGACGAGCGGCCGGAATACAATACTTTCTCTGTCAAGCAGAGTTTTACCCAGAGCCTGCAGGAGCAGCTCGGATACCGCAATCTCACAGATCACCAGCGCACCGTGGCCTCTTTCATCATCGGCTCACTGGACGATGACGGCTATCTCCGGCGGGACATTGAGTCCCTCGTGGACGACCTCGCCTTCCGGGCCGGCATTGAATCCAATGCCGGGGAGGTGGAGCAGATGTTGAAGGTGATTCAGGAATTCGAGCCGTCCGGCGTGGGGGCAAGAGACCTTCGGGAATGCCTGCTGATCCAGTTGGAAGACAAGAAACGTACCCCGTCGGTAGTCAATGCCATCCGTGTCCTTACCGATCAGTTCGATGCTTTCAAGAACCGCCACTTCCAGAAAATCATGACCCGGCTCCACCTGTCGGAGGACGAGATGAAGGCCGTCCTGGAAGAAATCCGCCACCTGAATCCGTCTCCGGGCGGCCAAATTGACGACTCCTACAACGACCAGGCCCAGCAAGTTGTGCCGGATTTCCAGCTGGACTATGAAAACGGTCAGCTTCTCCTGTCGATGCCCCGTTTCAATATCCCGGAACTTCGCATCAACCGCAAATACTCCGAGATCATGGAGAACGGACGGATGTCCCAGTCCCGTGCCGACAAGGAAGCCGCCACTTTCGTCAAGCAGAAGATTGATTCGGCCAAATGGTTCATTGAAGCCCTCCGCCAGCGCCAGAACACGCTGGAAAGCACCATGCGCGCCATTATCGACTATCAGCACGATTACTTCGTCGACGGAGATGAAAGTTCCCTCAAGCCGATGGTTCTGAAGGACATCGCCGAGAAGACCGGTTTTGACATCTCCACCATCTCCCGCGTGGTGAACAGCAAATGGATCGAGACCCATTTCGGAATCTTTCCCCTCAAGTATTTCTTCTCCGAAGGGCTGGAAAACAGCGAAGGCGACCAGGTGAGCACCCGCGAAATCAAAAAGGCCCTCCGCGAAATGGTGGATGGCGAGGACAAGCACAATCCCCTCACCGATGACGAACTGGTGGACGGTCTCGCCGCCAAGGGATACAAAGTCGCCCGCCGCACCATCGCCAAATACCGCTCCCTGCTGGACATTCCCAAAGCCCGTCTGCGCCGCGAACTGTAATCCGTGCCATCTGAGAATGAACGCCCCGGTTTTGTGCCGGGGCGTCTTTTTTGCCTGTTAAAAACTTTGTGGAAAAATTTGGAAGAAAGTGTAATAAAATGGAAAACTTTTCTTACCTTTGTAACCAAGCGTGAAAGTAGAAAGTCAAACAAGGGTTATGGTCAGATTTTTCGGCAAAGCCACCGGCAAGGTAGATGACAAGGGACGCATCGTGCTCCCGGCCATTTTCCGTGATGCCCTGGTACGCGGCGGTGCCGAGGAAATGACCCTCATCGTAAAGAAAAACGTCCAGCAGCGTTGTCTGGACGTGTTTGCGTATGAGGAATGGGTACGCCGCAGCGACCGTGTACTGGAAGGCCTGGACCCCGAACTCAATACCGAAGACGCTGACTTTTGGACCAAGTACAATGACGGCGTCTTCACCGTTGTCCCGGACGGAAAACTGGGAAGGCTGAACATCCCGTCAGAACTGCTTGCGAGTGCAGGTATTACCAAAGAGGTAGTATTCGGCGGTGTCGGCTACAAACTCCAGATCTGGGCATCAGAGGCCAGGGAGGCCGATCTTCTCTCCGACGAGAAGTTCAAAGAAACCGCATCGAGACTATCTTCCAAGAAATAATGGGAGGGTCTCGAAATGTCTGAATATCATATCCCTGTGCTCCTGGCAGAAAGCGTTTCTGCTCTGGTCACAAATCCTGATGGAACATATGTAGATGCCACTTTCGGAGGCGGTGGACACACCGCTGCCGTACTTTCACGCTTAAACGCCGGCGGGAGAGTCATCGCCTTCGATCGTGACATCGATGCTATAGCCAATGCGCCCAAGGATCCGAGGCTGAAGCTCATCCACAACAACTTCCGCTTTATCGAGAACTATGCCAGGCACGAAGGAGTGCAGTTCGATGGCATCCTGGCCGATTTGGGCGTATCCTCACACCAGTTCGATACCGCTGACCGCGGTTTCAGTTTCCGCTTCGAGGAAGCTCCGCTGGACATGCGCATGAACCGGGAAGGATCCCTCACGGCGGCAGAGGTGGTAAACAGCTATGCCGAAGAAGACCTCGCCCGCATCCTGGGCTTGTATGGAGAAGTGGACGGTGAGCGCAACATGGCCCGGCTCATCGTCAAAGCCCGAGCCCTGAACCCGATCGCCACGACCGGAGACCTGGACCGGGCCATCGCCAGGATGCTGCCCCCGGGGTCCGAACACAAAATCCTGGCCAAGGTCTATCAGGCACTCCGCATCGAGGTAAACCAGGAGATGCGCGCCCTGGAGAAATTCCTGGACGGATCAGCCCGGAGCCTGAAGCCCGGCGGCCGTCTGGTAGTGATTACCTACCATAGCCTGGAAGACCGGATGGTGAAGAACTTCATCAAAACCGGGAATGTGGAAGGAACGGTTGTGAAGGATGCCTTCGGCCGCATGGAGACGCCGCTGGAGGCCGTGAACCGGAAGCCCATCCTTCCGGAAGAAAGTGAAATTTCCGGAAACACCCGCGCCCGCAGCGCAAAACTCCGGATAGCGGAAAGGAGGTTGTCAGAATGAGCTTCAAAAGCGCCTGGACCACCTTCCGCAACCTGATGCGCGCCTTGAGAAACGGAGAATTCCTGCTCCGGATCCGGGCCGACAAATACTATATGCATATCATGTACCTGTTTCTGCTCATGTGGGTAACCATCCTTCTGAGCCTGCAGGTTGACAAAACCCTTACCAAAGCCGGTGACAACCAGGTTGCAATTGACCAGCTCCGCATCCATTATGCCGAGAAGGAAGCCGCCCTGGTGAAACTGCACAGCGCATCGGCCGCAGAAGCCCGTCTCAAAGAACTGGGCGTGGACCTGAGCCTGCCCCAGGAGCCCGCGACAATCATAAAAAAGAAATGAGCAAGAAACAGAGTGAAATAAAGGACACCATCGAAAACCGCGACAGAATCCACGTGGTGATGTTCTTCCTGTCCCTGCTGTTTATGCTCCTGGGGATTGCCATCATGGTGCGCATCGTACAAATCCAGGCCACCTACTCGGTGGACGACAGGGTCATCGGCCTGTTTCGTCCCTCCGTCCAGAAGCATGTGGACCATCCGGTGCGCGGAAAAATCCTCGCCACGGACGGAAGGCCCCTGGCCATCTCGGCTCCGCTCTATGACATCTACATGGACTGCACGGTCCGCAAGCAGGACTACATCGACCTGGGGAAAGACAGCCTCGAGCGTGCCTGGAAGGCCAAAGCCCGCGAACTGGCCACTTACCTGAGCAACGAGTTCAGGGACAAAAGCGCCGACGCCTACGCAAAGGCCATCCTGGACGGCCGTGACAAGGGCGCCAAATACCTCCGCATCCAGAAAAATGTTGACCTGAGCACCCTGGATAAGGTCAAGACCTTCCCCCTGTTCCGGGAAGGACCCTACACCGGCGGATTCATCGTGGAGAAGCACGAGGAACGCATCTACCCGTACGACTCCCTCGCCCGCCGCGTCATCGGCTACGTGAAAGAGCAGAACCGGATTGGCCTGGAGTCCAGTTTCGACAGTGAACTGCATGGTCGCGAAGGCTACGAATGGCGTCGCGTGACCGACAACAAGCGCTGGGTCCGCGACCTGGATTCGGCCCAGGTGAAGGTACAGGACGGCAATGACATCCGCACCACGCTCAACGTCGACTTCCAGGACATCGCCGACCGGGCTCTCCGTGCCCAGATCCAGGCCGATGACGGCGTCCGCGCCGGCATCTGCATCATCATGGAAGCCAAGACGGGGGCCATCCGCGCCATGGTAAACCTGTCCCGCGGCAACACTCCCCAAACCACCTTGTGGGAACGCGAAAACCTGTGCCTGAGAGAAGTGGGAGAACAGGGCTCCGTCATGAAAACAGTCACCCTGGTTTCCCTGGTGGAGGACGGCTATGTCAAAAACCTGGAGCAGACGCTGCCGACCAACAACGGTTTTGTCCCCGGCGGTTACAACCAGGATGTCCACATCCTGGACTATCAGCGGGAAACCGGCCGGAGAGACATCACCGTCATGCACGGCTTCGAAATATCCTCCAACTACGTATTCACCTATCTGGCAGAAACGTATTACGGGAAAAAGCCGCAGGAGATGTTCGACCACATCTACTCTTACCGCTTTGGCGAGCCTTTCGACTTTGACATTTCCGGCATGGGTACGCCCGTGGTGAACCGTCCCGGCACGCCGGGCTGGTCCAAAACCACCCTGGGAACCACGGCCTATGGATACAGCATGGCCGTTACACCCCTGCATGTAGTCACGTTCTATAACGGCATTGCCAACAAAGGCACCATGATGAAGCCCTATCTGGTCGAGAGCGTGGAAAAAGAGGGAAAGGTCATCAAACGATTCGAGCCCTCCGCCCTCAACAGCAGCATCTGTTCCCCCGCCACGGCCGATACGGTCACGCGCGCCCTCCGTTCCGTCGTGAACGAGGGTACCGCCACCCGGCTGAAGAATGCCAAACTCTCCGTCGCCGGTAAGACCGGAACGGCCCGCGTCGTCCTCTCGTCTGCGGAGCGGGGTGGCAGCGCCGATCCCTACAGCGACGCGTACGGCCGAAAGAAATTCCAAGGAACCTTTGTCGGGTTCTTCCCGGCCGAAAACCCCAAATACACCATCCTGGTCACCGTTTACTCCTATCCTTCACACCGGAACTTCTATGGTGGCACCATGCCGGCCCTTGCCGTCCGCGAGATTGTGGACAAGCTCTATGCGCTGGACGGAGAATGGGACCAGACCCTGAAGCCCGCCGCCAGCGTACCCGTGATGGAAAAGAATCTCGTTACTGAGAAAGGCCGCGTGCCGGACTTGAAGGGCGTAGGGCTCAAGGACGCCCTGTACACCCTGGAATCCATGGGGCTCAACTGCCAGTACAGCGGAACCGGCCATGTGGCGTCCCAGTCCCCCACCGCCGGAAGCAGGTACGAAAAGGGACAAACTGTGAAAATTACTTTGAAATAATGAAACTGAGCGAACTCATACAGCACTTTGATACGGTCTCTGTCCAGGGACCTGCCGATGTGAACGTAACGGCCATTTGCAGCGACTCCCGGAAAGTCATTCCCGGAGCACTGTTCATTGCCGTCAGGGGCTATGCCAGCGACGGCCACGCCTACATTCCGCAGGCTCTGGACAGAGGTGCTGTCGCCATCATCTGCGAAGAACTTCCGGAAGGAGCAGAGGCCCTCTCCGGACGATGCTTCGTAAAGGTAGCCAACAGCCGGAAGGCAGTGGCCCTTGCGGCCGATGCCTTCTATGGACACCCGTCCGGGAAACTCACCCTGGTAGGCATCACCGGCACCAATGGAAAAACCACCACGGTAACGCTTCTGTACCATCTTTTCCGCAGTCTCGGTTACTCCTGCGGTCTCCTCTCCACCATTGCCAACTATGTGGGCGAAGAGCGCCTGGAGACCGAAAACACAACTGTAGATCCCATTACGCTCAACAGCCTGCTCGCCCGTATGGTGGAAACCGGCTGCGAATACTGCTTCATGGAAGTGAGTTCGATCGGCGTTGAACAGGACCGTGTCACAGGGCTGCAGTTTGCCATGGGCATTTTCTCCAACCTCACCCACGACCACCTGGACTACCACAAGACCTTCGCCGAATACCTCCGCTGCAAGAAACTGTTTTTCGACCAGCTGCCGAAGGACGCCATCGCCCTGATCAATGACGACGACCGCAATGGAGCGGTGATGGTGCAGAATACCAAGGCACAGGTAGTGACCTATTCGGTGCAGGGGCTCGCAGACCATACCGCCCGTATCCTGGAGCAGAACTTTGACGGAATGCTCCTCAAAATCGACGGAACCGACACCTGGTGCCGCCTGATCGGCCGGCACAATGCCTATAACCTCCTGGCCATCTACAGTGCCGCCGTGTGTCTTGGGGCCGATTCCACAGAAACCCTGGTGGCCCTCTCCCGCCTGGAGAGCGCGCCGGGCCGGCTGGAGAACATCCGCGGTCCCAAAGGCCTTTCCGTCATCGTGGACTATGCCCATACGCCGGATGCGCTGGAGAACGTTCTGACAACCCTCCGTGACATCGCGCCCGAAAGGACGCTGGTTTGCCTGTTTGGCTGTGGCGGAGACCGGGACAAGACCAAACGTCCGGAAATGGCCCAGGTGGCCGAGAAACTGGCCGACCGGCTGGTCATTACTTCGGACAACCCCCGTACCGAAGACCCCGAAGCCATCATCCATGACATCAAAGCCGGGCTGGACGGGAAGGGCATGGCCAAGTCACTGGTGGTCACCGACCGCCGCGAAGCCATCCGCACGGCCATTCTCACCGCTCCCCGGGAAAGCACTATCCTCCTGGCCGGGAAGGGACACGAGACCTACCAGGTCATCGGCCATGAAAAACATCCCTTCAACGAAAAAGAAATCGTTACTGAAACCTTCAAACTGCTTGCCGAATGATTTACCATCTCTTCCGATACCTGGACTCCATCGGGGTTGATTTCCCCGGCATGGGACTGATGAATTATCTGAGCTTCCGCGCCATGCTGGCAGCGATTACCGCCGTGCTGGTATCCATGTTCGCCGGAAAACGCATCATCGCCCGTCTGCGCCGCCTGCAAATCGGAGAAACGGTCCGTGACCTGGGCTTGGAAGGACAAATCCAGAAGAAAGGCACCCCGACGATGGGTGGCATCATCATCATCGTTTCCATCCTCTCGGGCGTACTGCTGTTCTGCGACCTCACCAATATCTATGTGATCCTCCTGCTGATCAGCACCCTGTGGTGCGGAGCCCTGGGCTTTGCAGACGACTATATCAAAGTGTTCAAACACAACAAGGAAGGAATGTCCGAGAAGGGCAAACTCCTGGGCCAGGTCGTCCTGGGACTTCTCATCGGCCTTACGGTCTGGATGAGTCCCGACATCGTGGTCCGCGAAAAAGTGGCCGTGGACACCAGCGTGGAACGCACCCTGGAGACGGAGACAACGGTTACCAGTGGCCGGTATGTCGAAGAGGACGTGGTGAAAAGCACCAAGACGACGATTCCCTTCGTGAAGAACCACGAATTCGATTACCGCTGGCTGTCCCCCGTGAAGGGCGCCTGGGGGTGGTATGCCAAATGGGGAATCTATGTGCTGATGATCATCCTCGTGATTACGGCCTGCTCCAACGGAACCAATCTCACCGACGGACTGGACGGTCTGGCCGCCGGGACATCGGCCATCGTAGGCGTCGTACTGGGTATCATAGCCTGGCTGGGAGGCAACCTCATCGACTCCAACTTCCTCAACATCATGTATATACCGGGGTCCGGAGAGATTGCCATCTTCATGAGTGCCTTCGTAGGGGCGCTGACCGGATTCCTCTGGTACAACTCCTTCCCCGCCCAGGTGTTTATGGGCGATACAGGCAGCCTCACCATCGGCGGCATCATCGGCGTGAGCGCCGTGCTGATGCGGAAAGAACTGCTGATTCCCCTTCTCTGCGGTATCTTCTTCGCCGAAAGCCTGTCGGTGCTGATGCAGCGCACCTGGTTCAAGTTTACCAAGAAGCGCAATGGGGTGGGAACCCGTATCTGGAGCATGACGCCGCTCCACCACCATTATCAGGACAAGAAGGCACCCGAGGGACCGGTCATCTTTGCCAAACCGGTTCCTCCGCAGCACGAAGCAAAGATCACAGTCCGCTTTTGGATTGTTGGAATTATACTGGCAGTGAGCACGTTAGCATTGTTAAAGATTCGTTAGTTTATGTCAAGAGTAGTAGTATTGGGAGGTGCCGAAAGTGGCGTCGGCGCCGCAGTTCTGGCCAAAGTGAAAGGTTTTGATGTGTTCCTGAGCGACAAGGGACAGATCAAGGAAGAGTATGCCAAGGAACTTCAGAAATGGGAGATTCCCTATGAGGAAGGACAGCATACGGAAGAAAAAATACTCAATGCCGATGAAATTGTCAAGTCGCCCGGCATCCCCGAAACGGCTCCCATGGTGAAGAAGATCCGCGAAAACGGAATCCACCTGGTGTCCGAAATCGAATTTGCCAGCCGTTTCGACCCGGCCAGGAAGATTTGCATCACCGGCTCCAACGGCAAGACCACCACCACGTCGCTCATTTATTTCCTACTGCAGAACGCCGGGCTGAATGTGGGCCTCGGCGGCAATATCGGCAAGAGCTACGCCTATCAGGTAGCCACCGAACATTTCGATTATTATGTGTTGGAAATCAGCAGTTTCCAACTGGATGACATCTACGATTTCCGGCCGGACATCGCCATTATTACCAATATCACGCCGGACCATCTGGACCGTTACGACCACAAGATGGAGAACTACGTCGCCGCCAAATTCAAGATTACCAAGAACCTCCGCAGCGATGACTGCTTCATCTTCGATTCCGATGACTCCATCACGGTCGGACACCTGTCAAAGATCGTGCTCCGCTGCAAGATGCTCCCCTTCTCCCAGGAGAAGGAGGTGGCACAGGGCGCTTTCCTGAAGGAAGACAGGATGGTTCTCCGTTATGACAAAGAGGAAACCGACATATTCCTGAGAGACCTGGCCCTGGGCGGAAAGCACAACATCTACAATTCCATGGCAGCCGCCCTGGCAGCCAAGGCCACCGGCATCGAGAGCGATGTCATCCGTCGCTCACTCTCCACTTTCCAGCCGATTGAACACCGGCTGGAGCCGGTCCTGAGCATTAAGGATGTAATGTATATCAACGACTCCAAGGCCACGAACGTGGACAGTGCCTGGTATGCACTCGAATGCCAGACCCAGCCGGTTGTGTGGATTGTGGGCGGGACCGACAAGGGCAATGACTACAGTGTCCTCAACAATCTGGTCAAGCAGAAGGTGAAAGCGATCGTCTGCCTGGGCGTGGACAACAGCAAGATCCACTCGGCTTTTGAGGGGATGGTTCCCACGATTACCGACGCCCTGTCGGCACAGGAAGCTGTCCAGAAGGCCTCCCGCCTGGCAAAAGCCGGTGATGTGGTTCTCCTGAGTCCCTGCTGCGCCAGTTTCGACCTGTTCAAGAATTATGAAGACCGGGGCGAGCAGTTCAAAGCTGCCGTCCGCAACCTGTAAACCGTATGGCAGAAGAGAAGACGAAAGGCAGCTTTCTGGGACATCTCACCAGTTTCATGGACCGCTTCTCCGGGGACAAGGTCATCCTCCTGATTGCCCTGTTCCTGATGCTCATCTCCGTGATTTCGGTGTTTTCCAGCACTCCGCGCCTGGCCAACGACACCGGCATGGACCGTGTCTCCATCATGGTGAACCAACTCAAGGTGGTAGCGCTGGGCTTCGTCATTATCTTCGGCTTCTATTATTTCGTAAAGGTGGAATGGTACCGGAAGCTGTCCCAGTTCGGCTTTGCGCTCAGTTTCGGAATCCTCATCATCCTGGTGCTCAACCTGAACCTGGGCATCGTAAGGGCGGGAGAAATCAACGGCGCGCGGCGCATTCTCATCGTGGCCGGCAAGCAGGTACATGTGTACGAGTTCGTAAAGCTTTTCATGATTATGTACCTGGGATGGGCTCTGGACACGTTCAAGAACGGCGACTTCAAATGGGGTCCGCTCCTGGGGCAGCATGTCCCGCGCCTGTCCTTCCTCACGAAGGATATCTGGCAGAAGATCCTCTATATCTATCTTCCCATCCTCATCACTACCCTCATGGTCATGATGGGGTCCAATTCCAGCGCCCTGTTCATCGGAGCCATTATGGTGCTGATGGTACTGGTCGGAGGAATTGACTGGCGGGACATCGGTTACGTCGTGGCCGTCGGACTGCTGGGCGTGGGACTGATGTTCGGGGCCTATAAAGCCGGCTGGCTCAAGGAAAGCCGCATCGGCACGGCCATCGGCCGCATTACGCAGGACGATGATGCCACCATGCAGCAATTGCTGTCTTCCAAGCGTGAATCGCTGGAATGGCGGCAGGCCCGCGGCAAGCTGGATCAGCCCGTGGGGGCCCTCCTGGCCATCAAGGAAGGCGGGCTCATGGGAAAGGGAATCGGCAACAGCACCCAGAAATATCAGGTTCCGGTAATTTTCGGCGACTATATGTTCAGCTTCATCGTAGAGGAAACAGGTATCTGGGGCGCAGCCATCCTGATTATCCTGTACTTCAGCCTGCTGGCCCGGGGGACGATGGTGGCCAAGGAATGTGACCGGTATTACGACAAAATCATCATGACAGGGCTGATTATCCTGGTGACGGGACAGGCGTTCATGCACATGGCCGTAAACGTCCACCTGCCGCTGGTGCCCCAGACGGGGCAGACCCTTCCGCTGGTCAGTCACGGAACCAATGCATTCCTGGTCTTCAGCGTGGTTTTCGGCATTCTGTTATCCATCTCAAAGGATGCCCGGGACAACATGGCCCGCCGGGAAGCGGAAGTGGCTCCCATCATAGAACATCACGAAGAATGGACGCAAGATACGACAGCATAATGGAATACAAATCTATCAGAGTCATTATCAGCGGCGGCGGCACAGGAGGTCACATCTTCCCGGCCGTCTCCATCGCGAACAAGCTCAAGGAACTGAATCCTGCCACGGAAATCCTTTTTGTCGGAGCCGAAGGGAAGATGGAAATGGAAAAGGTCCCTGCGGAAGGTTACCGCATCAAAGGCCTTCCCATGGTGGGCATGCAACGGCAGTTCAACATGAAGAACCTCCTGAACAACCTGACGGTTCCGTTCCGGGTGCTGGACAGCATCCGCCGGGCCAAGTCCATCGTCCGGGAGTTCAAGCCCGATGTAGCTGTGGGGGTGGGCGGTTTTGCCAGTGCTCCCCTCCTCTGGGCAGCCACCGGCATGAAGATTCCCGCCGTCATCCAGGAGCAGAACGGCTTTGCCGGCCTTACCAACAAACTGCTGGGCGGCCGCGTACAATCCATCTGCGTGGCGTATGAAGGGATGGAGAAATTTTTTCCGGCCGACAAGATTGTCTTGTCCGGAAACCCCATCCGCACGGCTGTTTCCAGCCCTGCAACTCCGCAGATGAAGGCCGAAGCCCTTTCGTTCTATCATCTCACCCCTGGGGCAAAGCATCTTTTCATCGTGGGCGGCAGCCTGGGCAGCGGCACGCTCAACCGCGCCATGAAGCATTGGATCCAGGACGGCTGTCCGGACGGAGACGGCGTGGAAATTATCTGGCAGTGCGGCAAATATTACAAGAAAGACATCGATGCCTTCATGGCCGCGCATCCACAGGTGAAAGGCATTGTCCATTATGACTTTATCGCACGGATGGACCTGGCCTACGCCGCTGCCGACGTCGTCATCTCCCGGAGCGGAGCCAGCACCGTAAGCGAGCTCTGCGCCATGGGAAAAGCCACTGTATTCGTTCCCTCCCCCAACGTGGCCGAAGACCACCAGACCCACAACGCCATGGCCCTGGTGCGGAAAGAAGCCGCCATGCTGGTGAAAGACAATGAAGCCCTTGACGAATTGCTGCCCACCGCCCTGGCGCTGTTGAAAAGCCCGGAGCGCATCGCCAAACTGGAAAAGAACGCCCATGCCATGGCGCTCACAAACGCGGCCCAGATTATTTGCGACGAAATTTATAAACTAGTATAACCCTTCCTTCATGAAGAACGTTTATTTCATCGGAATCGGCGGTATCGGCATGAGTGCCATCGCCCGGTATTATAAGTTCAAAGGCTTCGAGGTCGCCGGATATGACCGCACGCCGTCGGACCTCACTTTTGCGCTCGAAAGAGAAGGGATCGACGTACACTATATGGACAGGCCCGACCTGCTGCCGGAAGACAAGAACGAAACGCTGGTGGTGTACACGCCGGCTGTTCCGGACGATCTGAAGGAACTGGTCAAAGCCCGCGAAGAAGGGTATCTGCTGCTCAAACGCTCCCGCACACTCGGGGAAATCGCGCGCGGGCAGCGCTGCCTGGCCGTTGCCGGCACCCACGGGAAAACCACCACCTCCACCCTCATCGCCCACATCCTTACACAAAGCGGAGAGGGCTGCAGCGCCTTCCTCGGTGGTATCTCCCGGAATTATGACACCAATCTGCTCATGTCCGAGAATCCGACCATCGTAGCCGAAGCCGATGAATTCGACCGTTCTTTCCTGCAGCTCTTCCCGGAGATCGCCGTCATCACGGCTGTCGATCCGGACCACCTGGACATCTACGGAGACTACGCCCATGTGGTGGAGGCCTTCAAAATGTTCGCCTCTCAGGTGAGCGGCATCCTCATCGCAAAGAAAGGGACGCCCATCGGCCCGGAAGACACCAAGGCAAGGGTATTCACCTACCACTATACTGACCCGACGGCCGATTACTACCCCATCGACGCCCGTCCGGACGAATGCGGCTATTTCCATTACAACCTTCAAACGCCGACCGGAATCGTGGAGGACATCCGTGTCGGAACGCCGGGATGGGTGAACTGCGAGAACAGCGTCGCCGCTGCGGCCGTCGCCCTGTGTTATGGCATACCGGCCGATGCCGTGAGAGAGGCTATCGGCTCTTTCGAAGGCGTGAAACGCCGCCTGGAAGTACACGTAAACACCCCCGGGCTTTCGTATATCGACGACTATGCCCATCATCCGGCCGAACTCGCATCGGCCATTACCTCGATGCGGGACATTTTCCCGGGTCGCAAGATCACGGCCATTTTCCAGCCGCATCTCTATACCCGGACCCGCGACTTTGCCCCGGCATTCGCCAAGTCCCTGTCGCAAGTGGACAAACTCATCCTGCTGGATATCTACCCTGCCCGGGAGGAACCCATTCCCGGTGTCAGTTCCGAAATGATTTTCAAGGACGTCACCGCCCCCGAAAAAGTGCTCCTGAAAAAGGAGGAACTGATGGATTATCTCTCCGATGAACCCTTGGACGTACTGGTAACCTTCGGCGCCGGAAACATCGACCGCTTCATCGAACCCATCACCGGCCTTCTTAAAAAAAGGTTGAAAACTATTTAATGTTTCATGAAATGAAACCCATTGCCCGCCGGGGCTTAGGCCTCCTCGTCATCATTTGCTGCTGTCTGGTCTGGCTGCTGTCTTCAAGCCTGTCAGAGCGGCAGCGTCGTGCCAAGACCTGCCAGGGCAAAGGAACTCTGGATGTACTGGTGACCGACAGCCTGGAGCGCCGCTTCGTCACCCGGGAGGACATCGAATCCTGGCTGGACAAAGAATACCGGGCCTATGCCGGCCTTCCGCTGGACAGCGTAGATTTGGACCGGATTGAGAAAATCATCTGCAGCCACAGCGCCGTCCGGGACTGCGAGTCCTGGCTCACCGACGACGGCATCCTGCACGTCTCCCTGAGCCAGCGTCAGCCGGTGGTCCGTTTCCAGGATGACCAGAACGGCTATTATTCCGACTCGGACGGTTTCCTGTTCCCCCTGCAGTCGCGGGGCAGCGTGCAGGTTCCTGTCATCGACGGTAATCTGCCGCTGAACGTAGCCCGGGGATTCAAAGGCGAACTCACCGACCCCAAAGAGAAAACCTGGCTTTCACAGGTCCTTCATCTCGTGAACTACATGGACGGTACCGTCTGGCAGGAAAACATCAGTCAGATCCATGTTAACAAGGACGGAAACCTGGTCCTGATTCCCCGGGAAGGGAAAGAACGCTTCCTTTTCGGGATGCCGTCCCGCGTAGAAGAGAAATTCACCCTCATCGCCGCCTATTATGAAAGCGTGGCTCCCTCCAAAGAGCCCGGCTGGTATAGCCTGGTGGATGTACGCCACCGGAAACAACTGGTTTGCAGAAAATAAAACAATACGATATGGAAGAGAAATACATTGCCTCGATTGATCTGGGGAGTTCGAAGTTCGGACTTTGCGTCGCCCGCGTGAACGGGGAAGACATCCAGATTGTGTACTACAAGGAAACCCCGTCCGAGGGCATCCGCACCAGTCTCATCTCCAATCCAATGAAGGCGGCCAACCGCCTCAAGGAAGCCGTCCGGGAGGCCGAAAAAGAGCTGATGATCCAGATTCTGCAGGTCGTTGTGGGCATGCCCCGCAGCGAAGTGGCTCAGGTGACTGCATCGGCCCGCATCGAACGCACAAATGCCGATGACTACATCTCCTCCGAAGAGGTGGGGAACCTCAAATCCATGGCCCTGGAGACCTATCCCCTCTCCAATCCCGAAAAACAGATCATGTACGGGGCGGTAGCCCAGTCCTTCTCTACCGACGATGAAATCCAACTCGTGGAGAGCGAAGTGGTGGGCACCCTTTCCTCTTCCCTGGAGGGCAACTTCAAGGTGTTCGTCGGAAACCGCAGCGCCACCACGGCCCTCGACAAGATTTTCAACCAATTGGACATCGCCATCGCCAAGAAATACTTCCTCCCGGAAGTGGTGGCCCACGCCGTCCTCACCGATGATGAGATGGCCAGCGGTGTCGCGCTCATCGATGTGGGCGCCGGCGTAACCTCCGTCGCCATCTACCACGGCGGCATCATGCGCTACTACGCCTCCATCCCCTTCGGCGGAAAGGTAATCACAAACGACATCCGCACCGAATGCTCCATCTCCGAGGACCTGGCCGAAAAAATCAAGAAACGCTTCGGCGCCTGCCTCCCCGGCAAGTTGGCTTCCCTGAGTGAGAAAGTGCTTCAGATCCGCCTGGAACCGCCTTTCAAGGAGGTCCCTGTGCGCTATATTTCCGAAATCATCGACTGCCGCTGCCGCGAAATCATCGAGGCCGTCCTGTACTACATCCAGGAAAGCGGCCTCCAGAACTCCCTGCGCAGCGGTCTCGTGATTACCGGCGGCGGAGCGGAACTGGCCAATTTTATCCCGCTGGTGAAAGATATCTCCGGCTATGAGGTTCGCAAAGGCTATCCCCGATACATGTTCTCCGCCTCCGTAGGAAGCGGGGTCTATTCCACCGCCGCCACATCGGCCATCGGCATGGTGCTCGCCGCCAAGGAAGACCACCTGCCCGACTGCGTTACCAAACCCGAAATGCCGGCAGAGTCCGTCGAGGAAGAAATGGTTGAGGTGGAAGTGACCAACGAGACTCCTGCCACGCCGGATGAAACGCTCTTCGCCCCCGAGGAATTCGGAGACCCCGTCCCCGAGCAGGAAAAGCCCAGGAAACAGGCCCCGCAGACCAAAAAGGTGAAAGTGGCCAAGAAAGAAGGGACCGGTATCCTTTCCATCTTCTGGAGCAAGGTGGAGAAAACCGCGCTGAAAGTTTACGACAAAGCCAACGAGGAGGAATAAACCATGAGCTACGACATCGACACCAACATTGTCCCCAACGACTGGACACAGGAGAACGCCATCATCAAAGTAGTGGGTGTAGGCGGCGGCGGTTGCAATGCCGTGAATTATATGTACCGTCAGAACATTCAGGGATGCAGTTTCATCGTCTGCAACACCGATGCACAGGCCCTGCAGAGCAGCGAAGTCCCCGTCAAAATCCAGATGGGACAGAACGGCCTGGGCGCGGGAACGGATCCTACCGCCGGACGCAACGCTGCCCTCGAAGCCCAGGATGAGATTGCCCGGAAAGTGCTGGACTGCGGTACCCAGATGCTCTTCATCACCGCCGGCATGGGCGGCGGTACCGGAACGGGCGCTTCTCCGGTCATCGCCAAGATGGCCAAGGACCGCGGCATCCTCACCGTGGCGGTGGTGACCATCCCCTTCAAGAACGAAGGCAATGAATCCCAGTCCAAGGCCGTGGACGGCATCCATGAACTGGAGAAAAATGTGGATTCCCTTCTGATTATCAACAACGAGAAGCTCTACCAGTTCTTTGGCGACACCCTCATCCAGGAAGCCTTTCCCAAGGCCGATGAGGTCCTGGCCACGGCTGTCCGCGGCATCATCGAGGTCATCAGCCGTCACGGGTACATCAATGTGGACTTCCAGGATGTCTGCAAGATGATGCGCAACAGCGGCATGGCCCTCATGGGCAGCGGCGAAGGAACAGGCCCCAACCGCCTCCAGGATGCCGTGAAAGGCGCTTTTGAAAGTCCCCTGCTGAACGACTTCGACCTCAAGACGGCCAAGAACGTTCTCATCAACATCACGACGGGCAACAACGAGAGCGGCGCCAAGATGAGCGACCTGGAAAAGATTGACGACATGATCACCGAATATACCGGAGATGCCAATCATTTCAAGAAAGGCATCATCTGGGAAGACGATCCCGAATTCGGCGACCACGTGCGCATTACGGCCATCGTCACGGGCTTCCAGATGGATCTGGGTGGCCTGGGCCTCAACAAGGACCTGGGGAATCTGGTCATCATCGACGAAGGATTCGAATGGAACACGCCCTCACACGGAGACGAGGTCAAACTCCCCGGAGGAACCGACACCATCAAGATCGGCTACAACAACTCCGACAATGCCAAGTACTACAACTTTGCCACGGAGAAAAAGCCGGTTCTCTGCGTAGGGCCGGGTGAGAAGAAGGCCGATCTGGAAAACATCCCGGCCATCCGCCGCAAGCACTGATAATCAGTGGCAGATAAAAGCCTGTCTCACAGGTAATTAGGCGCCACAGCAGTGGGTGAAGAGCAGGGCGGTTCGGACGGCTTCGGCAACGTCGTGCACGCGAAGCCAGCTGGCCCCCCGCTGCAAAGCCGCATACTGAACTACTTGCGTTGCGGGCATCGCTTCTTCGGGAGTGATGCCCAACGCTTTATAAATCATGCTCTTACGGGACACTCCCACCAGGATGGGCCGGTTCAGTTCAAGCAATTCCTCCAACCGCCGCAATAACTCCCAGTTCTGTTCCAGCGTTTTGGAAAAGCCAAAACCCGGGTCCAGGAGCCAATGGGCTATTCCGGCATCGGCCGCCTTTAACGCAAAGTCCCGGAAATACGCCTTTATATCCGCTATGATGTCACCATACTGCGTGAATTGCTGCATGGTTTCCGGCGTGCCGCGCATGTGCATGGCCACATAGGGAAGGCCCAGGCGGCCCACCGTCTCCAGCATTTCCGGGTCCATTTCCCCGGCGCTGATGTCGTTCACCATAAAAGGGCCGATAAGGTCGTAAGCCCGGCGGACAATCTCGCTCCTGTAGGTGTCAATGGACAGGGCCGGAAAGACGGAGGGGGTTTCCTCCACGTCGCTTCGCGACCCTGTACGGGCAAATGTTCCGGAACCCCCCTCCGTCTTTCCGGGCAACTGCTGCAGGACGGGTTCCAGGCGAAACCACTCTTCCTCCAGGGAAGGCTGCGGAGCACCCGGACGGGTGGAACAGGCACCGAGGTCAATGACATCGGCCCCGTCAGCCTGCATTTGTCGAATACGGGCAAGTGCGCTGCCGGCGTCGGTCCGGCTGCCGGCATAAAACGAATCTCCGGTGAGATTCACGATGCCCATGATATGAATCTTCCTGTCCATGCACGGCAAAGGTAGGAAAAAATCACTATCTTTGCAGTGCAAATGCAGAAAATATGGAAAAAAGAACCCGCGTAAGATTTGCCCCGTCTCCCACCGGCCCGCTTCATATGGGCGGTGTTCGTACGGCACTTTATAATTACCTCTATGCCAAACAGAAGGGTGGTGACTTTATCATCCGCATTGAAGATACGGATTCCCACCGGTTTGTTCCCGGAGCGGAACAGTATATCATCGAAGCCCTTTCCTGGTGCGGCATCATCCCGGACGAGGGTGTCGATGAGAACGGAAAGGTGGTGGAAACGGCATCGGCCCGTCATCCCCATGCTCCGTACCGGCAAAGTCAGCGGCGTCCGATCTACCGTCAGTATGCAGAGCAGCTGGTGGCCGCCGGATGGGCCTACTATGCCTTCGATTCAGCCGAAGAACTGGACCGGCGCCGAGCAGAAGCGGAAGCCGCCAAAGAGACCTTCATGTACAATGCCGCCACCCGGGGCGGTCTTCGCAATTCGCTCACCCTGGACGCGGAGCAAGTGAAAAACCTCCTGGAGACGACGACCGACTGGACCATCCGTTTCAAGATGCCGGTAAACCGCATCGTGGAAATGGAAGACCTCATCCGCGGTCATGTGGAAGTAAATACCGATACCCTGGACGACAAAGTGCTCTGGAAGCGGGCCGATGAACTCCCTACCTACCACCTCGCCAACATCGTGGACGACCACCTGATGGAGATTACCGAGGTCATCCGAGGAGAGGAATGGCTGCCTTCACTGCCCCTTCACTATCTCCTGTATGAAGCTTTCGGCTGGAAAGACACCATGCCGCGCTTCGCCCATCTTTCTCTGCTGCTCAAACCCATCGGCAACGGAAAACTCTCCAAACGCGACGGTGACAAACTGGGCTTCCCGGTATTCCCGCTTCGTTGGAAGAACCCGGTGACGGAAGAAGTCTCCCGCGGCTATCGCGAAGACGGTTATTTCCCGGAGGCGTTCGTGAATATGCTGGCCATGCTGGGATGGAATCCCGGAGATGAACGGGAGCTGTTCACCATGGAAGAACTGGTACAGGCTTTCTCCCTGGACAAAGTCCAGAAGGCCGGGGCCAAGTTCAATCCGGACAAGGCCAAATGGTATAACAAAGAATACCTGCGGATGAAAACGACACAGGAGCTGACGGCCCTCTTCGTCCCGGTTCTGGAAGAGCATGGAATGAAAGTGGTGGACTGCCCTTGCAACGCCCTCACCGCCGGCGCTCAATTCGAAGGTTTTGGGGCCGATTTCAAGAATCACATCTTCACGCGCGAATATGTGGAAGCCGTTGTAAACCTGGTCAAGGAACGTGCCACCTTCGTGGCCGACTTCTGGGACATTGCCGCCTACCTTTTCGTTTCCCCGCAGGAATTTGAGACCTATGGTGTAAAGGCCGGAGCCGGCCTTCCTTCCAAGCCTGTGGATCCCAACCGTCCGGTGGACCCGCGCGCCAAGGTGTTCGACGACAGTCTCACGGCTCCTTTCCTGGCCAAGGACGTAGACAAGTTCTGGAAAGAAGACCACTACGAATACTGCTTCGAACTCACCCAGTACATCTCCGGCGCCGCCTTTGGGTTCGACGATTTGGACAGTTACCGGGGCGCCATGGACAAGGAGCATCTGGAAACGGCCATCGAAGCATACATCAAAAAGGAAGAGTACCCCATGGGCAAGGTGATGAACACCCTGCGGCTGGCACTCACGGGAGCCGCCAGCGGTTTGGGAATCGCTGATATCCTCTCCTTCATCGGCCGCAAGGAATTTGCCCGTCGCATGGGCTTCGTGGCCGACCGCCTGGGAAGAAAATAATTATTCTACAATGTAAACATCGTCTCCGGGGGCGGCGAAGTGATAGGTGTCACGCGCAAAGGATTCCAGGGAATCGCGGTTGTTGCGCAGGTCATCGATTTCCTGCTGCATCCGGTCTATCTCACTTTGGAGACGGACCATTTCCTTCTCCTGGTTCTTCACCTCCACCGTGGCACGGATCCAGTTGAGTACGCTGTTGTGTGCAAAGAAGAGCAGCCACAACGCGACCAGCGTCGTGACAACAATCACGAACGGGATCAGGTAGTTGTGGTCACTGCGCTTCAGAATGGCGGCGAAACGCGCTTTCTTCTGCCCTTCTTCCATCTTAATCAATATTGAGCTGCACCGTGTCGATATTGCCCCGTTTCTGCTCCAGCGGAATGCGGCGGAAAGCCAGAAGGCAGGCCGCAAGAACGACGAGGCCCAACACATAGATAATCATGTAAGTAGTCCGGGGCATCATGTCTATCCAGAAATCGACTTCCTGCAAGGAAGGGAACTGGGACAGGATCACCGCCGTACCGTTGTTCACAAAATGGATAAGCATGGTGAGCAGCAGCGATCCGGTCTTGTAATACACATATCCCATGACCAGGCCGATAATGAAAGCGTTGAGCGCCTGCCAGGGATTCATGTGGATCAGGGCAAAGAACAGGGCAGATACCACGATGGCCCACACGGGTTTCATCTTGGTCAGAAGACCCCGCAGGATCATGCCCCGGCACAGCCACTCCTCAAAGATGGGGGCGAAGATGGCCGCCAGGAGGAAACTGCTCCACAGCGGGCCGCCCGTCATCTGCTGAAGAATTTCCGTAACCATGTCGTAGAAAGACTTCAAGGCGGGAGAAGCCGTGGTGAGCTTGTAATTCCAGTAGTTGGGAAGGTCGGCCGATATCATGGTCCCGCAGGTGAGCGCCACGGTAATCAGGGCCAACTGCCAGCCCTTGAACGGGCCCCAGTGGCGGTTGTCGAGTTTGTATCCGGTCTCGAAAAGACTGTTGCGCTGGCTCTTCTGGGCTACATAAACCATAGCCGGGAGGAAAGAAAGCGGATACATGACCAGTTCGCCGTACTTCTCAATGATTTCATGCGGAACAAATGCGTTGCAGATGCCGATGACAAGCCCGCCGAGAAGAGAGCCCAGGAGGAACCAGCCCAGAAGTACGAACATGCCCTTCACGCCCGGCACATACCAGGCGTGATTGGCATAAAGGTCATAATTGTTGCTGACTTTGCGGCCTTTTTTCAAGAAAACAGGAGGCATACTAATAAAGGGGGCTGGGATAAATACCTTTTTGGACCAGTTCCGCGAACTTGGCCACCACGCCGGGACGGTCTTCCTTATAGGTGACGCCGAACCAGTGGGACGGGGTGGACAGGACTTCGCAAGCGCCCTTTCCGCTCTTGACGATGACATCGACGGCATAAGGGATGTAGTACTCCTTCTTGGGCTCGGTGATATGCGCCTCCAGGAAGGTCTTGAAGATGTCCGCGCTCTTGGCAAAATAGTCCGGAGTGAAGCCCCACATATTCATGGAGCAGAGGGCCTTGGCTTCAAGTTCCACATGGTTTTCGCCGTTGACGGAATTGTTGCCATAGACCTTTCCGTCCCCCTCGCGGGCGATTTCCAGATGCTCGGCAATGTCTGTGAGGTTACCGGAGGCATCATAGGAGCAGATTCCGCGGGAAACGCTGCCGTTCTCACTCAGGGTGTTCTCCAATTCGAAGCCTACGATGCAGTACTGGCCTTCCGTATTCTCATGCTTGCGGCACCAGTCTCCCAGAATCTTGAAGGATTCCTTGCCATAAAAATCGTCTCCGTTGATGACGGCGAAGGGCTCGTGGATGACATCGGCCGCCATGAGGACGGCATGGGCGGTGCCCCAGGGCTTCACCCTTTCTTCCGGAACGGTAAAAGGAGCGGGAATCTTGTTCAGCTCCTGCGTGACGAACACGAACTGGAGAGGCTCTCCGTCAACCGTTTTGACACCGGCATACTTTTCCTTGACAGCCTGTTCCATCTGGGCCTTGAAAGACTCCCGGACAATATAGACCACTTTGCCGAATCCGGCCTCCACGGCATCGTGGATGCTGTAATCGATAATGGTTTCTCCGTGCGGACCCAGGCCGTCCATCTGTTTGAGGCCGCCATAACGGCTGCCCATTCCTGCTGCCAATACTAGTAAAGTAGGTTTCATGATATCTCGTTTAAGTTTTAATTGCTCGAAATACAAAGATAAGAAAAAAATGAGTAACTTCGCATTTACTTATGAAAACGACAGAACAATCCTCCCGCTACGAGCATCTGGACCGGATGGGCACCCTGGACATCCTGAAATCCATCAATGAGGAAGACCGAAAAGTTCCCGCTGCCGTTGCGGAAGCCATTCCCGCCATCGGAAAACTGGTCAACGGCATCGTGGAACGGATTCCGCGCGGTGGAAGGGTCTTCTATATCGGAGCCGGTACGTCCGGCCGGCTGGGCATCGTGGATGCTTCTGAGATTCTTCCCACCTATGGCGTGGATCACACCTTCATCGGCCTGATGGCCGGTGGGGACGGAGCCATCCGCCATGCAGTGGAGGGGGCCGAAGACAAGGAGGATCAGGGCTGGACCGATCTTCAAACTTATCATCCCGGTCCGGAAGACACCCTGGTGGGTATCACGGCCTCCGGCAGCGCCCCCTATGTGGTAGGGGCCCTCAAGGCAGCCCGCAAGGCCGGGCTTCTCACCGGCGCCGTCACCAACAATGCCGACAGTCCTGTCACGCTGGTAGCCGACGTGGCCATGGTGGCCGATGTCGGCCCGGAATTCGTCACCGGCAGCACCCGGATGAAGTCGGGGACATCGGCCAAACTGATTCTCAATATGATCTCCACGGCCGTGATGATCCGGCTCGGACATGTCCAGGGCAACAAGATGGTGGACATGCAGTTGACCAACCAGAAACTGGTGGACCGGGGTACACGGATGATCATGGAAGAAACCGGCATCACAGAATACGAACAGGCCAAGGCCCTCCTGCTCCGGTACGGACAGGTGCGGGCCGCGGTCGATGCATATTTGAAACAGTAATTCCCATGTGGCAAAGAATTCAAACTTTATATCTCCTGATTTCGGCCGGCCTCATCGCGGCCCTCTGCTTCTCCACGGCCTATAGTGTTGCCAACCCTGACGGACTCGTCAAAGTGTCCTACTGGCAGCTTCAGAAGCCCTATTTCGGCATCTTGCTGGGAATCCTGGCCGCCATGGTCGCCCTGGCCCTGGTGGTTTACAAATCCAGGATCCTGCAGATGCGGCTGGCCACCCTTTCAGCCATCGTGGCGCTGGGCATGCAGGGCTGGCTGGCCTACATGTATTTCAGCTTTGAAGGTCCCGTCTTCAGCTGGACGGCCATCTTCCCGCTGGTCATCTGCATCTGCAACCTGCTGGCTGCCCGCGGCTGCTTTCAGGACCAGCTCATGGTCGAGAGCGCCTACCGTGTCCGCGAGCGCCGCAAAAGAAGCCGTAAAAAATAATTTTTGTATCTTTGCAATTTGCATATGATACACAGCCCGATATGTAATATCCTGGGCATCGAAAAGCCCATCTTTCAGGGGGGCATGGCATGGATTGCCGATGCCCGCCTGGCGGCGGCCGTATCCGAAGCCGGCGGTCTGGGACTCATTTCTTCCATCCAGGCGGGGACGGAAGCCGTCCGGGCCGAGATCCGGAAGGCCCGCGAACGCACGGAAAAGCCTTTTGGCGTGAACATCATGCTGGCGGCTCCCAACGCCGCGGAAATCGCAGACCTCGTCGTGGAAGAAGGAGTGCGCATCGTCACCACCGGTGCCGGCTCTCCCGCCCCGTACATAGAGCGCTGGCTGGCAGCGGGCATCTGCGTGATTCCGGTGGTTGCCTCCGTCGCCTATGCCCTGAAGATGAAAGAACTCGGTGCTACGGCCCTCATAGCAGAAGGGGCCGAGTCCGGCGGTCATGTGGGAGAACTCCACACCATGGCACTGGTTCCCCAAGTCGTGGATGCGGTTGACCTACCCGTCCTTGCGGCCGGCGGCATCTTCGACGGACGCAGTGCCGCAGCAGCTTTCATGCTGGGCGCCTGTGGAGTCCAGGTGGGGACACGCTTCCTCGTCGCAGACGAATGCCATGTGCACGAAGTTTACAAGGCGCGGCTGATCAAAGCCTCCGACATCGGAACCATGGTCACCGGAAAGAGCCTGGGAGATGCCGTCCGCAGCCTAAAAACCCCCTTCGCCAAACAGTTCGCCAGGATGGAGGCCGACCCGTCGGTATCGGCCGATGAAATCCGCGCCTTCGGCACCGGATCGCTCCGCAAGGCCGTTTTCGACGGAGACCTTTCCGGCGGCAGCTTCCTCGCAGGAGAAGTGGCCGGACTTATCCGGAAGAGAGAACCGGCCGCAGCAATTGTTAATGATATCATGGACGGTGCCGAGAAGGTACTCGCCCAAGCCAATAATCTGATTTATGGATCCTAAGAGAGTAGTAGTGACCGGGATGGGAGTTATCTCCTCCATCGGTCTGGATGTAGATACATTTTGGAAAAACCTCGTGGACGGGGTCTGCGGAATTGATTTCGTAGAGGAATTCAAGGACATGCCCGTCACCTTTGCCGGCAAAGTAAAGAATTTCGATGCCGAACAGTTTGGAATGGACAAGCCTTTCATCCGCAAACAGGACAATTTCACCCTGTATGCCATGGCTGCTGCCTGGCAGGCTATGCAGCAGTCGGGTCTTGTGACGGAAGGGGAAAACACCAATATCGACCCGTATCGCCTGGGCGTCTATGTGGGTTCCGGAATCGGCGGGTTCGAAGTGCAGTACCGGGAAACCAAAAAGATGATCGAGGATCCGTCGGGCAAGTGGATTTCCCCGCTGTTCATCGCCACCATGATTTCCAATATAGCAGCCGGTCATATCGCCATCAAGCACCAGGCCAAAGGCCCCTGCCTGGACATTGTAACGGCTTGCGCCACCTCCTCGCACTGTATCGGCGAGGCTTTCCGGGCCGTGCGTCACGGCTATGCCGACGCCATTATCGCCGGCGGCAGCGAACATGCCTCCATTCCGCTGGGCGTTGCCGGCTTCTTCAATGCCAAGGCCCTCACCCGTGCCACCGACCCCAAATACTCCTCCCTCCCGTTCAATGCCAACCGGCAGGGTTTCGTAATGGGAGACGGTGCTGCCGTCCTCATCCTGGAATCGTTGGACCACGCCTTGGAGCGTGGAGCCACCATTTATGGAGAGATGGTAGGCTATGGCAACACCTGCGACGCCTATCACGCTACCGCGCCCCGTCCGGACGGCAGTACCCAAGCCCGTTCCATTCAGGATGCCCTGAAGGAAGCCGGATTCGACCCGTCCAGGGACAACCTGTACATTAACGCCCACGGAACCGGAACCCATCTGAACGACGTGGCTGAAACCATCGCCTACAAAGTGGCCCTGGGAGACTTTGCCTACAAGGCCCATATCTCCTCTACCAAGTCCATGACCGGCCATATGTTCGGAGCCGCCGGTGCGGCCGAAGCCATTGCCACCATCCTGGCCCTCAAACACGGCATCTGCCCGCCCACCATCAACCTGGACGTTCCGGACCCGGAATGCGACCTGGACTACACGCCCAATGTGGCCGTCAAGACAGACCTCACCATCGGCATCTCCGATTCTTTCGGGTTCGGCGGGCATGATGCCTGCGTCGCCTTCAGACCTTACAAAGGATGAACCGGGAAGAAATCATGAAAGTGCTCCCCCACCGGGAGCCCATGCTGCTCCTGGACCAAGCCCGCCTGGACCCGGACGGGGTTTCGCACGCCTCATACCGTATTCCGGACCATCCTTTCTTTTGCCAGGGGCATTTTCCGGGCAACCCCATCGTCCCGGGCGTCATTCTCTGCGAAATCATGGCGCAGAGTTGTTTCGTGCTCTTCATCGATGCTTTTGAGCAGCATCTTATCCTTTACCGGGGACTTGACGCAGTGAAGTTCCGGGGCACGGTGCAACCCGGCGACCTCTGCGAAATCACCGCCACCCTTGCCGAACACAAGGGCAGTCTCTATGTGTGCGATGCTGTCCTTTCGGTAGAAGGCAAGCGCTGTGCCCAGGCAAGAATCACCCTGGCGCTTACTCCGAAAGCCTGATTATTCGTGGGACGCCAGGCGCTCCCAGGCCAGTTTCTCCCATTTGGTGCCCGGACGCCCATAATTCGCATACGGGTAAATGGAGATGCCTCCGCGCGGGGTGAACAGGCCCGTCACTTCGATATACTTGGGGTCCATCAACTTCACCAGGTCTTTCATGATGGTGTTCACGCAGTCTTCGTGAAAGTCTCCGTGGCTACGGAAACTGAACAGATACAGTTTGAGGCTCTTGGACTCCACCATCTTGATGTCCGGGACATAGCTGATGCGGATTTCCGCAAAATCTGGCTGTCCGGTGATGGGACAGAGTGACGTGAATTCCGGGCAGTTGAAGCGTACCCAATAATCGTTTTCCTGATGCTGGTTGACAAAGGTTTCCAGCACTTCGGGAGCATAGTCCTGCCTATACTCCGTCTTGCGGCCCAAAGCCTTGAGGTCATCGGCGTTGCGCGACATACTATTCTTCCTCCCCTGCTTCTTTGAGCCTTTCGGCGTTTTCTGCAATCTGCAGCTGGTCGATACATTCCTGGATGTCTCCGTCCATGAAAACAGGCAGGTTGTACATGCTCCAGCCGATGCGGTGGTCGGTGACGCGGCCCTGCGGATAGTTATACGTGCGAATCTTGGCACTGCGGTCACCGGTGGATACCATGGTCTTTCGCTTGGCGGCAATCCCATCCAGGTATTTCTGGTGTTCCATGTTATACAGACGGGTACGGAGTTCTTCCATCGCCCGGTCCAGATTCTTGAGCTGGGAACGCTCTTCCTGACACTGGACCACAATGCCGGAAGGGATATGGGTGAGACGCACGGCGCTGTAGGTGGTGTTCACCCCCTGGCCGCCGGGGCCGGATGCACAGAAGAGATCCTTGCGGATGTCGGCCGGATTGAGTTCAATGTCAAATTCACCGGCTTCCGGGAACACGGCTACGGAAGCGGCCGATGTCTGGATGCGTCCCTGGGTTTCCGTCTGGGGAACACGCTGCACGCGGTGTACGCCGGATTCGTACTTCATGACGCCATATACGCCGTCCTGGCTGCTGGAAAGTTTGAAAACGATTTGCTTGTACCCGCCGGAAGTGCCGGGAGCCTGGTCGGTGACTTCCAGTTTCCAGCCCCTGCGCTCTGCGAAATGCTGGTACATGCGGAAGAGGTCTCCGGCAAAGATGGCGGCCTCGTCACCGCCGGTACCGCCGCGGATTTCCACCATGGCGTTCTTGCTGTCGTCCGGATCGGCCGGGATCAGGAGCAGTTTGATGTTCTGCTCCATATCCGGGAGTTTGGGCTCAATCTCCGCAATCTCGTCCTTGGCCATCTCTTTGAGATCATCGTCCTTCTCGTTCATGAGGATGTCCTTGGCCTGGGCAAGTTCATCCACCAGCCGTTTGTATTCCAGGCCGGCGGCAATGATGGGCTGCAATTCCTTGTAGTCCTTGTTGAGCTGCACAAACTTCTTCATATCCGCAATCACTGCGGGATCTGCCAGCTGTTCTTCCAGTTTCTTGTATTTGTCCTGAAGGCTGAGCACCTTCTCCAGCAACGTATTTTCTGCCATATCGTTTTTGTTCTAGCCTGCAAAGATAGTAAAAAATCAGAACTTACGAAGGCTCGGATTCTCACGATACTCTGCCGTTGCGGTGAAAAAGACATCGCCACTGGAATTGAGGGCCGTTTCCACGGAGTCCTGGACCACGCCGAT